>NZ_JBHZBH010000033.1:0-103121 GCF_042754765.1 Nonomuraea sp. NPDC059194
CTTCATCTTCCGTGCAGCAGCACGACAGCAGTCGTCTCCTACCGCATGACGACTCCTCTCCGCGCGTGGCGCAACAATGCCGGGAAGTTAAGCGGCTTGGTCGTCTGTCAAGGTCGTGTCGATGGTGATGGTGTAGGTGACTTTCTGGGAGTGGACGAAGTCTGGTCGTGTTCTGGTTCGTGGCGAAGGACGTGGGCTCACTCGTGATCGTCTGACCGCTGTGGTGGTGCTGTCGGTGAGTTCGGCGAGGAGGTCTTGCCAATCTGGGATCGCGTTGTCGTCGCGCACGCCGCGATGGTTCAAGATGCTGGCCTGGATGGCGTGCAGGGTGGTGGTGAAGGAGATCTGGTCGGGGTCGAGGGCGGTGTCCAAAGCGGCGTGGCAGATCAGTTGGCGCAGCAGGTGGTGGGTGATCATGAGGGCGTAGAACTCCTGGTGGACGCCTTCTACCGTCTTGGAACGCAGGGTGCGGGTGGTGCCCTTGTGGATGGCCTTGAGGCCGAGCAGGCAGATCTCGATCTCCCAGCGCTGGTGGTAGAGCTCGATCAGGTCGCGGGCGGGGTGGCGCTGGGAGTCGAGCAGTGTCGTCATGATCACGTATGGTTCGGTGCGGCAGGTGCCGTCGGCCCGTTGGATGGTGATGGTGGCCTCGATCACCCGGACCAGGGTGTCGGTGGTGGCCGGATGGCCACGTCGGGCCCGTTGGCCGGGTCGGGTGGCCAGCCAGGAGCCATCACTCAACCTGCGCAGGGGTCGCCAGGTCAGGTAGCTGGGCATGCGCCACAGCAGGTGCGCGCCGGTGGCGGCGGCTTGGCGCCACAGATCCAGGCCGACGAAGTTACGGTCGGCCAGCAGCAGCATGCCCCCTCGCAGGCTGGGCAGCATGCGAGCGGCCAGTTCGGGTTCGCCGCTGCGGTAGGAGCCGAAGACCGCGTCGATGATGGCCCTGGTGCCGCATTCCACCAGCAGCGCGATGCGCATCTGCGGCCGGCCACCGGCTGCGTGCTGGGTAGTCGGCCCACCGAAGGCCGACCGGATCTGTGTCTGCTCGGCCAGCGCCAGCGTGGACCCGTCCCAGGCCACCACCCGTAACCCACGCCACCATGCGCCCGGCATCACCGCCGGCGCGACCGGGCCGCGCAGCCGATCGAACAGTTCCCGCAGCGGCGTCGCGCCCAGCCGGTTGCGGGCCTGCCGCAAGGCCGCCGTGCTGGGGATACCGCGCAACAACTGCCGCACCGAAGCGCACAACGCCGCCCAGATGCGGCCATAGCCCCGATCCGGGAACAGGGTCATGGCCAGCACGAACAGCACCATCAGCCGGGCGGGCAGCAGCCGCACCCGCCGCTGCTGCCGCAGGGTCTGCACCAACACCTCATCGATCAGCTCGGCGGGCAACTGATCGGTCAACGCACCCAGATGAGCCGGGACGAATACCCGATCGGCCACGGGCATGACACACTGCTCCACAACGAAGCTCCTGCGGATAGAGATCTTGGTCGATCCCCTGTCCTACAGGAGCTTCGTCATATCCGCGACCCCCTTGACAGGATCGCCCGTTTCTTAACTTCCCGGCATTGGGCGGGAGCCCCCGGGGAGGGGCGGCCTCTCGCCGGAGGCGAGAGACCATGCCTTTCCCAGGCTCACACACGCCTTCCCAGGCCTCACACACCCATCGCGTGGACGCCGCCGTCGACGTGGACGATCTCGCCGGTGGTGGCGGGGAACCAGTCGGACATCAACGCCACGCACGCCTTGGCGGCCGCCTCGGTGTCGGTCAGGTCCCAGCCGAGCGGCGCCCTCTCCGGCCAGGCCTCCTCGAACTCCTTGAACCCGGGGATCGACTTGGCGGCCATCGTGCGCAGCGGCCCCGCGGCCACCAGGTTGACCCTGATGCCCTGCTTGCCGAGGTCGCGGGCCAGGTAGCGGTTGGCCGACTCCAGGCCCGCCTTGGCCACGCCCATCCAGTCGTAGACCGGCCACGCCTTGCTGGCGTCGAAGTCGAGGCCGACGACGGAGCCGCCGTCCTTCATCAGCGGCAGGCAGGCGACCGCGAGCGACTTGTAGGAGTAGGTGGAGATGTGCAGGGCGGTGGCGACGTCCTCCCACGTGGTGTTGAGGAAGTTGCCGCCGAGCGCGGTCTGCGGGGCGAAGCCGATGGAGTGGACGACGCCGTCGAGGCCGTCGACGTGCTCGCCGACGCGGGCGGCCAGGGTGTCGAGGTGCTCGGTGTTCTGGACGTCGAGCTCGATCACCGGCGGCGTCTGCGGCAGCCGCTTGGCGATGCGCTCGACCAGCGACAGGCGGCCGAAGCCGGTCAGCACGACCGTGGCGCCCTGCTCCTGGGCGAGTTTGGCCACGGAGAAGGCGATGGAGGCGTCGGTGAGGACGCCGGTGACGAGGATGCGCTTGCCTTCGAGGATGCCCATGATCAGTGTCCCATTCCGAGTCCGCCGTCGACGGGGATCACTGCCCCGGTGATGTAGGAGGCGTCGTCGCTGGCCAGGAAGCGGACGACGCGTGCGATCTCCGCCGGAGCCGCCTGTCGGCCCAGCGGGATGTTCTTGACGATCGCCTCGGAGTCGAGGTCGGCGGTCATGTCGGTCTCGACGAAGCCGGGGGCGACGACGTTGACGGTGATGCCGCGCGAGCCGTACTCGCGGGCCAGGGAACGGCCGAAGCCGACCAGGCCGGCCTTGGAGGCGGCGTAGTTGGACTGCCCTGCCTGTCCGCTGAGGCCGACGACGGAGGAGATGAGGATGATGCGGCCGCGCTTGAGCTTCATCATCGGCCTGATCGCGCGCTTGGCGACCCGGTAGGCGCCGGTGAGGTTGGCGTCGATGACGTCGGTGAAGGTGTCTTCCTTCATCATCGCCAGCAGGGTGTCCTTGGTGATGCCCGCGTTGGAGACGAGCACCTCGACGGGGCCCTGCTCGGCCTCCACCTTGGCGAAGGCGGCCTCGACGTCGTCGGAGCTGGTCACGTCGCAGCGGACGCCGAACAATCCCTCGGGCGGCTCCCCCGATCGGTAGGTGACGGCGACGTTGTCGCCTGCCGCGGCCAGTTCGCGGGCGATCGCGAGGCCGATGCCGCGATTGCCTCCGGTGACGAGTACAGAGCGTGCCATGGGACCTGACGCTATCTCGTACCGGCCGGTATCCCGTTGTCCGGGACGCACAAGATCACAGGGCTAGGATCGTTGACATGCGCCAGATCGATCCGGATTTCCTCGCCCTGCCGCTCAGGCGGCTCGCGGACGCCGCGCTCCAGCGCGCCCGCGACCTCGGCGCCTCGCACGCCGACTTCAGGCTGGAGCGTGTGCGAGCCGAGTCCCTCGCCCTCTACGACGCCAGGCTCGAAGGGGCCATGGACGCCGACGACCTCGGCTATGCCGTACGGGTGATCAAGAATGGCACGTGGGGTTTCGCCGCGGGCCTGGTCCTGACCCCGGAGGCGGCCGCGGAGGTCGCGGCGCAGGCGGTCCAGGTTGCGGAGGTGAGCGCCCCGATCAACAGGGAGCCCATCGAGCTGGCGCCCGAGCCGGTCCACGGCGAGGTCACCTGGGTCTCGCCCTACGAGATCGACCCGTTCTCGGTGCCGCAGAAGGACAAGGTGGCGCTGCTGGCCGACTGGTCGGCGGGGCCGCTGAAGGGCGCCGACCACGTCAGCGCCAGGCTCCTGCAGGTCAAGGAGCAGAAGTTCTACGCCGACAGCGCGGGCACCGTCACCACCCAGCAGCGGGTGCGGGTGCATCCGGAGTTCAACGCGATGAAGGCCGCCGCCGGCGGGTTCGACGACATGTCGACGATCGCGCCGCCGGTCGGCCGCGGCTACGAGTACCTCACGGGCGACCTGTACGACTGGCAGGGCGAGCTGGCCGCGCTCCCCGAGCTGCTGGCCGAGAAGCTGGCCGCGCCGTCGGTCGAGGCGGGCGACTACGACCTGGTGATCCACCCGTCGAACCTGTGGCTGACGATCCACGAGTCGATCGGCCACGCCACCGAGCTCGACCGCGCGCTCGGCTACGAGGCCGCCTACGCCGGCACCAGCTTCGCCACCTTCGACCAGCTCGGCTCGCTGGTCTACGGCTCGCCGGTCATGAACGTCACCGGCGACCGCACGGTCGAGCACGGCCTGTCGACGATCGGCTACGACGACGAGGGCGTGGCCACACGCGAGTTCGACATCGTCAAGGACGGCATCCTGGTCGGCTACCAGCTCGACCGCAGGATGGCGCTGATGCAGGGGCTGGGCGCCAGCAACGGCTGCGCCTTCGCCGACTCCCCCGGCCACATGCCGATCCAGCGCATGGCCAACGTCTCGCTCAGGCCGGATCCGGCGGGCCCCTCGACCGAGGAGCTGATCGGCAGGGTGCAGCGCGGCCTGTACATCGTCGGCGACAAGAGCTGGTCGATCGACATGCAGCGCTACAACTTCCAGTTCACCGGGCAGCGCGCCTTCCGCATCGAGAACGGCGTCCTGGCCGGCCAGGTCCGCGACTTCGCCTACCAGGCGACCACGACCGACTTCTGGGGTTCGATGGAGGCCGTGGGGGGGCCGCAGACCTACGTGCTCGGCGGCGCCTTCAACTGCGGCAAGGGCCAGCCTGGCCAGGTCGCGCCGGTCAGCCACGGCTGCCCCTCGGCGCTGTTTCGCCGCGTCAGGATCCTCAACACCGTCCAGGAGGGTGGAAAGTGACGTCTCCTCAGGAAATGGTCGAGAGGGCGCTGGAGCTCTCCCAGGCCGACGACTGCGTCGTCATCGTCGACGAGGGCTCGACGGCCAACCTGCGTTTCGCGGGCAACACGCTGACCACCAACGGGGTGGCCAGGTCGTCGCAGCTGACCGTGATCTCGATCGTGGGCGCGGGCGTCGGCGTGGTCTCCCGCGCCGGCGTACGGCCTGAGCAGCTGGCCGAGGTGGTCGCCGCGGCCGACGCGGCGGCGCGCGAGGCGCAGCCCGCCGAGGACGCCAGGCCGCTGCTGGAGGGCGTGGGGTCGAGCGCCAACTGGTCCGAGCCCGTGCTGCCGACCTCGATCGGCGTGTTCGGCGGCTTCGCTCCGGCGCTCGGCGAGACGTTCACGGCGGCCGAGGCGGGCGGCAGGAAGCTGTACGGCTTCGCCGAGCACACGCTGACCTCGTCCTTCGTCGGCTCGTCGAGCGGCCTGCGGCTGCGTCACGACCAGCCGACGGGCCGTCTGGAGCTGAACGCCAAGTCGGCCGACCTCAAGCGTTCGGCGTGGACGGGCGTGGCCACCCGCGACTTCTCCGACGTCGACGTGGCCGCGCTCGACTCCTCGCTGGCCCAGCGCCTGGAGTGGGCCAAGAACCGGATCGACCTGCCCGCGGGCCGCTACGAGACGCTGCTGCCGCCGAGCGCGGTCGCCGACCTGATGATCTATCTGCTGTGGTCGGCGGGCGCCCGTGACGCGCTCGACGGCCGCACGGTCTTCTCCAAGCCGGGCGGCGGCACCCGGGTCGGCGAGCGGCTGGCGTCGCTGCCCGTCACGCTAAGCAGCGACCCCGCCGCGCCCGGCATCGAGTGCGCGCCATTCGTGACCGCCCACGCGGCCAGCCGGCGCAGCTCGGTCTTCGACAACGGCCTGCCGCTGTCGGCGACCGACTGGGTGAAGGACGGCACGCTGTCGGCGCTGCTGCAGACCCGCTACTCGGCCGAGCTGAGCGGCCTGCCGGTGACGCCCGCGATCGACAACCTGATCATGCGGGGCGGCGAGGGCGGCAGGTCGCTGGAGGAGATGATCGCCTCGACCGAGCGCGGGCTGCTGGTGACCTGCCTGTGGTACATCCGCGAGGTCGACCCGCAGACGCTGCTGCTGACCGGCCTGACCCGCGACGGCGTCTACCTGGTCGAGCACGGCGAGGTGGTCGGCGAGGTGAACAACTTCAGGTTCAACGAGAGCCCCGTCGACCTGCTGGGGCGCCTCAGCGAGGTCGGCGAGAGCCTGCAGACGCTTCCGCGCGAGTGGAACGACTACTTCACCCGCACGATCATGCCGCCGGTCAGGGTGCCGGACTTCAACATGTCGACGGTCAGCCAGGCGAACTGACCGTCCTGCCGCCCGCCCGTGGGCTCAGCCCTGCGGGCGGGCGATCGACAGCGTGTGCACCCTGTCCCAGCGTTTGGCGGTGACCAGCCTGGCCGTGCCGGCCTTGAGGTCGTAGACGACCGACCAGCGGGTGTGGCCCTGGGCGACGCTTCTCAGCAGGTCGAGCCCGTCGGTCTTGGTGTCGACGGTCGCGGTCAGCCTCCTGTGGCGCTCGTCGGGCGTGCCGCTGACGACGCTCCAGTTGGTCAGCACGCGGTCCTTGACGACGTTCATCCTGCCCTTGCCGTACTCGACGACGGCGGTGGCGCCGCTCCTGTCGGCGATCAGGTAGTGCACCTGGGGGCCGTCGCTGAAGTCGATGTTGTAGGCGCGCATCAGGGTCAGCGCCTCGTCGACGGTGGCCGCCCGGTCGAGCAGCACCCGCATGATGCGCACGTCGTTCAGCGTGGGCTTGGCCGGATCCGGGACGGGCAGGTCGGCGTCGGGCGTGGACGCCATGCCGACGGCCAGGCCCTTCTCGTTCATGCCGTCGAAGGGGGCGAGCACGGCGTGGGCGAGCCTGCGCCGCTGGGCGGGGTCGGCGAGGTCGGCGGGATCCCTCTTGCCGAGCAGGTAGTAGGCGTCGACGACCGACAGGGAGGCGTAGCCGTCCGGCGGGTCGGACCGCACGACGATCGCCGGATTGGGATACCAGTCGAAGTTGCGGCCGAACTCCGTGCCGCGGTGGAAGAGCGAACAGGCCCAGCCCTCGTCCTTGCGGGCGAGTTCGTCCTTGGTGAGGGGCGCCTCGATGTCGTAGCCGCCGTGGAAGGTCATCTCGTACAGCGGCAGGTCGTCCAGGCGCCTGATGCTGGCGCTGGTGCGGGCAATCTCGTCGGCCGTCTGCCGCAGCACCCCGCTCCGGACGGGAGCTGTCACGTCGAACGCGGGCGTGACCACATCGGGCGTGGCCGAGCAGGCGGTCGCCAGCGGTACGGCCAGCGCCAGCGCGGCCAGCGCGCCGCGTAACGCCCGCGGCCGAGCCCTGTGGAGCGGTGTCATCTCATGATCCCTTCGCCGAGCCCCTTGGTACCGGAGTGTGCCCCGCGAGCCCGGCGAAGTCACCCCCCGCACGCGACAGTGACGCAGATCAGGCGTCCTCGAGCCGGAAGCCCACCTTCATGCCCACCTGGTAGTGGGCGATCTCCCCCTGCTCGATGTGCCCGCGGATCTCCGTGACCTCGAACCAGTCGAGGTGCCGAAGCGTTTCCGAGGCCCTGCGGATGCCGTTGCGGATGGCGTGGTCGAGGCTCTCCCCCGACGTGCCGACTATCTCGGTCACCCGATACGTTCGATCCGTCATAGCTGCTCCTCCCTTACCTGAAAGCCATGATCGCATGACCAGCCGTACCGTCCATGGGGTTCATCGCGCCCGCGCCGTCCGAGGTCTACCGTGGATGGTGTGAGGGGCTGGCGGCGCAGCAAGGACGTCCACCGGGTGACCGACGCCCGGCCGTCCCTCAGCGCGGACATCAACCGCCGGGAGAAGATCTACCTCATCCAGATGGGCATCCGCACGATCTGCCTGATCCTGGCGGTCGTCGTGCCGGTGCCGTGGCCGTATCGCCTGCTGTTCATCGCGGGCGCGATCTTTTTGCCATACATAGCGGTTATCGGGGCCAATGAGCGAGGAAGAGATGCCCCGCCTCCGACCTTTTCCAGCCCCGCTCCTGACCAAGACGAGATACCGCATCACCGACGCGAGATCGGGTCGTGACTAAGTCTTGACGCATCCCACGGGTTGTAGGTGTACGCTTTAGCCAAGCGCTCCGGTCCCCCGTCGGAGTGCTATTGCCGGCGTTCCGGGCCCCCGTCGGAACGCCGATGAAGCGATGCCGGGTGGTTTGCCCCCGTAACCACCCGGCATCGCCCTTTTCTCCGTAAATTTGTTCTAGCCCGCCGGTTGGATAGGCATCCTTTCCCAAATGCTTTTCGCGGCGGGTTCACAGCAAATCTTCAGCTTGACCCCGATCTTCAGTCGTCGGTCAAGGTCTCTGTCGTGGCGCGTTCCCAGTTACGGGCGAGCGTCGTGATGCGTTCGACGGCGTCTTCGGGCGCCGTTCCGGTGCCCTCGGCGAGGCCGAGCAGGTAGGCGGTGAGGGGGGCCGCGGGCCTGGCGACGCCGTGGGCGACCTCCTTGGTCAGTTCGAGGACGAGGTCCCTGTCGACCCTGGCGGGGTCGACGCCCAGTTCCTTGCAGGCCAGTGCGGTCCACTCGGCCAACACGTTCATCTGTGCCACCTTTCTGAGATCGTCCATAGTGTCGCAGTCGAGCCAGGGGGTGCCCGGCAGGCGCAGCCGTGCCGGGTCGAGAGGGGTGAGCAGGCCGCGCAGGGAGCGGCCCTCGTAGCCGGCCAGCGCGGCGCGCAGCGGCGCGGTGCGCCACACCCCGGCCAGCCACTGCTCGCGCCCGTCGTCGTCGAGGAGCACCGCGCCGTCGCCGTCGCCGGCGGCCCGCAGCAGCGCCCTCACGTGGGCGGGCTCCATGAGCGGCAGGTCTCCGGCCAGCAGCGCCACCCATGGCGCCGCCACCAGCGCCAGGCCCGCCCGCAGCGCGGGGACGGGGCCGCCGCCCTCGGGGCGCTCGCGGGTGAACAGCGCGCCGGGCAGATCGCGCGGCGGACCGACCACGACCAGGCGGCCCGCGTCCGGTACGGCGGCGGCGACGCGTTCCAGGAGCGTCCGGCCGCCGAGGCGCAGGCCCGGCTTATCCCTGCCGCCCATCCGGCTCGCCGCGCCGCCCGCGAGAATGATCGCGTCATGCCCCATGTGTCACACCGTACGGCGTCGGCTGGGATGATCACATGTCAGGCGAAGGCCGCGTGGCCGGTGAGCGCCTTGCCGAGCACGAGGGCGTGGATCTCCGAGGTGCCCTCGTAGGTGAGCACGGACTCCAGGTTCACCGCGTGCCTGATCACCGGGTACTCCAGGGTGATCCCGCTGGCACCCAGGATGGTCCTGCACGTCCTGGCGATCTCCAGGGCCTCGCGCACGTTGTTGAGTTTGCCCGCGCTCACCTGCTCGGGCGTGAGCGTCCCGGCCTCCTTCAACCGTCCGAGGTGTACGGCAAGCAGCAGCCCCTTGCCCAGTTCGAGCGCCATGTCGGCGAGCTTGTCCTGAGTGAGCTGGAAGGAGGCGAGCGGCCTGGCGAAGACCTCCCGCTCGCCCGCGTAGGCGATCGCCGTCTCCAGGCAGTCGAGGGCCGCGCCCATCGCGCCGAAGACGATGCCGAACCTGGCCTCGTTCAGGCAGCGCAGCGGTCCCGACAGGCCGCGGGCGCCCGGCAGCATGGCCTGGCGCGGCAGCCGTACCCCGTCGAGGACCAGTTCGCTGGTGACGCTCGCGCGCAGCGAGACCTTGTGCTTGAGGTCCCTGGTGGTGAAGCCGGGGGTGCCCGCGGGGACGAGGAAGCCGCGGATGCCCTCGTCGGTCTGCGCCCACACGACGGCCACGTCGCTGACCGAGCCGTTGGTGATCCACATCTTGGTGCCGTTGAGCACCCAGTCGCCGCCCTCGCGCTTGGCGCTGGTGCGCATCCTGGACGGGTCGGAGCCGAAGTCGGGCTCGGTCAGGCCGAAGCAGCCGATGCGCTCGCCCGCGGCCATGGCGGGCAGCCACTCGTTCTTCTGCTCCTCGCTGCCGTAACGCCAGATCGCGTACATGGCCAGGGAGCCCTGGACCGAGACCAGGCTGCGCAGCCCCGAGTCGGCCGCCTCGAGCTCCAGGCAGGCCAGGCCGTAGGAGACGGCGCCGAGGCCGGGGCAGCCGTAGCCGTCCAGGTGCATGCCGAGCAGGCCGAGCTCGCCGAAGGCGCGGGCCAGCTCCCGGGCGGGGATCTGGCCGTCCTCGAACCACTGGGTCAGGTGGGGGCGCAGCTCGCGGTCGCACAGGCGGCGGACTGTGCTCCTGATCTCGCGCTCCTCCTCGGTCAGCAGGCTGTCGAGGGCGAACAGGGCGGTGGGATGCATAAGGCCTCCAAAATTGGATCCAATATTGGATATCCAACATGGCACAGCATAAGGTGCTTTGCCTATGGAGACTTCAGGAGCGCTGTCCGGACTGCTGGTGGCCGACTTCAGCCGGGTGCTGGCCGGCCCCTACGCCACGATGCTGCTCGGCGACCTGGGCGCCGACGTGGTGAAGGTGGAGCGGCCGGAGGGCGGCGACGACACCCGCGCGTGGGGCCCGCCGTACGCCGACGGGCAGGCCACCTACTTCCTCGGCGTCAACCGCAACAAGCGCTCGATCGCCCTCGACCTGCGCGACCCCGGCGACCTGGAGGTGGCGCGGGCGCTGGTGGCCAGGGCCGACGTGCTGGTGGAGAACTTCAGGCCGGGCACGATGGAGCGCCTGGGGCTGGGCTACGAGACGGTCCGCGAGCTCAACCCCGGCCTCGTCTACTGCTCGGTGACCGGGTTCGGCGCGGGCAAGGGGGCCGAGCTTCCCGGCTACGACCTGGTCGTGCAGGCCGTCGGCGGCCTGATGAGCGTGACCGGCGAGCCGGAGGGGCAGGGCACCAAGACGGGCGTGGCGCTGGTCGACGTGATCACCGGGCTGCACGCGGCGTTCGGCGTGCTGGCCGCGCTGCGCCACAGGGACACCACCGGGCAGGGGCAGCTCGTGGAGGTGTCGCTGCTGACCTCGCTGCTGTCGGCGCTGGCCAACCACGCCTCCGCCTACGCCGCGGCGGGGGTGGTGCCGCGCGCGATGGGCAACCGGCATCCGAGCATCGTGCCGTACGAGGTGTTCGAGGCGGCCGACCGGCCGATCGTCATCGCGGCGGGCAACGACAGGCAGTTCCGCGCGCTGTGCGCCGTGCTCGGGCGCGACGACCTGGCGGCCGAGGCCCGCTACGCCACCAACGCCGCCAGGGTGGAGGCGCGCGACGTGCTGGTGCCCGAGCTGTCGTCGGCGCTGGCCGCGCGGACGGCCGACGCGTGGTTCGAGGCGCTGACCGCGGCGGGCGTGCCGTGCGGGCCGATCAACGACGTGGCGGGGGCCTTCGAGCTGGCCGCCTCGCTCGGGTTCGAGCCCGTCGTGGACGGCCAGGTGGCCAACCCCGTCCGGCTCGGCGCGACGCCTGCCTCGTACCGGCTCCTCCCGCCCGCTCTCGGGCAGGACTCGGCGTGGGTCCGTGAGATATTGGGGCGATGAGCTCGCTTGAGGAACGGCGCAGGCCGCCCACGGCCCAGCAGTTCGTGCTCGGCGAGCTCCGCAGGGCCATCACCACGGGCAGGCTGCGGCCGGGCAGCCCGATCAGGCAGGACGCGCTGGCCGAGGAGTTCGACGTCAGCAGGGTGCCGCTGCGCGAGGCGCTGAAGACCCTCCAGGGCGAGGGCCTGGTCACCTACCAGGCGCATCGCGGCTACTTCGTCGAGACGCTGTCGCTCGACGACCTGCGCGAGGTCTACCGGATCAGGCAGCTGCTGGAGGAGGAGGCGGTACGGCGAGCCGTACCCCGCCTGACGGCCGACGACCTGGCGCGGCTCGACCACGCTCAGCAGGAGGTCGAGCGGGCCGCCGCGGCGGGCCAGGTGCAGGAGATGGCGGCGGCCAACAGGGTCTTCCACCTGACCCTGTTCGAGTGCTCGGGGATGCCGCGCCTGGTCAGGCTGATCAGGACGTTGTGGGACGCCACCGACGCCTACCGGTCGATGTACTACGGCGACGGCGGCAACAGGGAGCGGGTCGTCGGCGAGCATCGCGCGGTGCTGGACGCGCTGCGGGCAGCGGACGCCGACGCGGCGGTGCTCAGGCTCGACGAACACCGCGCGCACGCGGTGACCGCCCTGTCGGCCGTCCTCGACACCTGAGCCGCGGGGGCGCGGGAATCCTGCCGCGCCTGGCGTGTTGCACCGAAGGTGACAAAGCTGTCGATTCTCGACCGGTCCCTCGTCCGCCAGGGCCAGGACCCCGCGCAGGCCCTGCGCGACACCGTCGCCTTCGCCAGGCAGGCCGAAGAGCTCGGCTACCACCGGTTCTGGGTGTCGGAGCATCACGCGGTGCCCGGCGTGGCGGGCTCCGCGCCGACCGTGCTGGCCGCCGCCGTTGCCGCGGCCACCTCGCGCATCAGAGTCGGCACCGGCGGGGTGATGCTGCCCAACCACCAGCCGCTCGTGGTCGCCGAGCAGTTCGGGGTGCTGGACGCGCTGCATCCGGGCCGGATCGACATGGGCCTGGGCCGGTCGGTCGGGTTCACCGGCGGGATCAGGAAGGCCCTCGGCCACGACAAGAAGGACGCCGACGACTTCCGCGCCCAGATCGAAGAGCTCCTCGACTTCTTCACCACGGGCAGGCACGGCGTGCACGCGATGCCGTCCGAGGGCAGGAAGGTGCCCGCGTTCGTCCTGGCGATCGGCTCGGGGGCGGACATCGCCGCCGAGCTCGGGCTGCCGCTGGTGATCGGCGGCGGCCGGGTGGAGGAGGGCGTCAGGCGCTACCGCGACACCGTGAAGGGCACGCCGTACGTGATCGTGGCGGCCAACATCGCCGTCGGCCCGGACGCGCACCTGCTGCAGCTGCCCGAGGCGTGGGCGACCGTCCACTCGCGCACCCGCGGCGTCTTCCCGCCGCTGCGCCCCGTGGCGGAGATCCAGGCGATGACGCCGACCGAGCGCGAGCGCGGCTACCTCGACGAGGCGCTGAGGGGCCAGATCCACGGCACCGAGGACCAGGTCGCCGCCCAGCTGCGCGACCTGGTCGAACGGACCGGAGCCGACGAGGTGCTGGTGACGATGAACACCTACGACCTCGACCGGCGCCTGGACTCCTACCGGCGGCTGATCAGCCTCCGATGGCCGACATCGGCCTGACCGGCTGCAGGAACGAGGGGTCGTCGATGCCGTGTCCTGCCCGCTTGCCGCGCACCGCGGCGATCCAGCGCTCGGCCAGCTCCTCGTCGGTGGCGCCGCCGCGCAGCGCGACCTTGAGGTCGGACTCCTCCCTGGCGAACAGGCAGTTGCGGATCTGGCCGTCGGCGGTCAGCCGTACCCGGTCGCAGGCCCCGCAGAACGGGCGCGTCACCGAGCCGATCACGCCGACCCTGGCCGGGCCGCCGTCGACGAGGAAGCGTTCGGCCGGGGCGCTGCCCCGCTCCTCCAGGTCGTCGGGGCACAGGTCGAACGCGCCGGTGAGCAGGGCGAGGATCTCGTCGGCCGTCACCATGTCGGCGCGGCTCCAGCCGTGCTGGGCGTCGAGCGGCATCTGCTCGATGAAGCGCAGCTCGTAGCCGCGCTCGAGGCAGTAGCGCAGCAGCGGCACCGCCTCGTGCTCGTTGATCCCGCGCATGAGCACCGTGTTGACCTTGACCGGCCGCAGACCGGCCTGGTCGGCGGCCTCCAGGCCCGCGATGACGTCCTCGAACCTGTCGCGGTGCGCCAGCCGCTTGAACGTCTCGCGCTCGAGGGTGTCGAGCGAGACGTTGACCCTGTCGAGCCCCGCCCCGGCCAGCGACGTGGCGAGCTTGGCCAGGCCGATGCCGTTGGTGGTCAGCGAGATCTGCGGCCTGGGGCGCAGCGCGGCGGTGCGGGCGACGATGTCGACCAGCTCGCGACGCAGCAGCGGCTCGCCTCCCGTGTAGCGCACTTCGGTGATGCCCAGGCGTTCGACGCCGATGGTGACCAGGCGGACGATTTCATCGGCGGTCAGCAACTGGGCGTTGGGCAGCCAGTCGAGGCCTTCGGGGGGCATGCAGTAGGTGCATCGCAGGTTGCACTTGTCCGTGAGGGACACCCGAAGGTCGGTCGCCACCCGGCCGAACGAGTCCTTCAGCACAGGGCGGTCACCTCCTAGCTCATCGAGGGGAACATCAGTTCAGCCTATGCCATCCCTCACACCGAACGGGGGGCGGGGGCGTGGGGTCGCCACCGCGAGTCAGCGCCTCCACCGTTCTGCTTCCCCGCGCGGCGAACGGTCCATCGCTGCCCGCCCGGGATTGCTCAACCTCGTGCCCCTGACGGATGCCAGTGGCACGAGGTTGATCGTCCGGTCACCTGTCCCTTGGTATCAGGGTTCAGGGGCAACCAGCGCCGGTGGCGGGATTGGTGCAGATATCGGTTCCCAGTCCGCCGTTGTTGACGTTGGCGCCGGGACCGCCGTCGAGCGTGTCGTCGCCGTTACCGCCGCTCTGGAAGTCATTGCCGGGACCACCGCTGAGAGTGTCGTTGCCATTGCCGCCGCTCAGGAAGTCGGATCCGGGACCACCGTCAAGGGAGTCGTCGCCGTTGCCGCCGTCCAGGACGTCGTTGCCGAGACCGCCGATGAGAGTGTCGTTGCCGCCGCCGCCGCGCAGGATGTCGTTGCCGCCCAGGCCGCAGATGACATCGTTACCGGGGGTGCCGACCAGCACGTTGTTCCCGGGCGTTCCGCTGATCGTGCACTCGACGGGCGGAGCGACTCCCCAGTCGGGCTCACGGTCGTCGGCGGGGTTGTCGGTGAGGTTGACCGGCCCGCCGCCGTCGGCGTTCATCGAGTACACCTCTTGATTGCCGTCCCGGCTGCTGGTGAAGGCGATCTTCCCATTGGCGCCGGGGACCACCGCCCAGGCCGGCATCGCAGGCATCCCCACGGCCGTCAGGGCCGTGACCGCAGCCGTGACCACGGCCGTCACCGCTCGGCCGGCAATCCTCCTGCCTTTGCCTCGTGATTTCCGTGCGTCCGCCGTCCGCCCAGTACCTGTCTGTGTGTTCATGGCCTCCCCTTACGCTCTTCATTTCGCACATCCGTGCGCAGGTGATCCACAAGGCTGTTGCCTGAACGCACGGATGTGATTTGGGGGGGTTGGGTGACCAGCGCAAGTGCTGGGAATGGTGAGCATGGAGGAACGTGAAAGCTTCTTTGCGAGCGCTGTGAGCTGGGACGATGCGGAGTTCGGCAGCGCGGTCGATCATCGTCCCGCCGGTGGCTGGAGGACCGGAAAGACACCCGCACCAAGCGGCATCGGGGCGCGCGTACGGACCTCGGCTCGAAATGCGGGGACAAATGGGAAGCGCCCCGTGAACCCCCTGAGCGGTAAAATGAGTGGGATTTCCTTCCTGGTCACGCCAAACTGATCAAGAGCCAGTAAGGAGATTCACCTGATGCCGAACCAGCCCGCACCGAACCTGCTGTCGTGGGCCAGCGAGATCGACGATGGCGCGATCATGCAGGCCGCTCGTACTGCCCGCCTGCCGTTCGTTTCCGGCCACGTCGCTCTCATGCCCGACGCGCATGTCGGCATCGGCGCGACGGTGGGCTCCGTGATTCCCACCGAGGGCGCGATCATCCCGGCCGCCGTGGGTGTCGACATCGGCTGTGGCATGGTCGCGACCGAGACCAACCTCACCGCCGCCGACCTGCCCGACACCCTGGCCGCGTTGATGCCCATGGTGGAGCACCGCATCCCGGCCGGTGTCGGCAAGGGCCACGCCGATCCGTCCATGGACCGCACCCTGAGCGAACTCGGGCTACCTCACACCGACCTGAACCCCAGGCTGACGAAGAAGGTATCCGACCAGTTCGGCACCCTTGGCTCGGGCAACCACTTCGTGGAGGTCTGCCTCGACGAGCGTGACCGGGTCTGGACGGTGCTTCACTCGGGTTCGCGCGGCATCGGCAACCAGCTCGCCACGATGCACATCGTGGATGCCAAGAAGCTGATGAAGAAGCAGGCCATCGGCCTGGAAGACCCGGATCTCGCCTATTTGGTCCAGAGCACGCCGGAGTTCACCGCGTACATCGAGGACATGCTGTGGGCCCAGCGCTACGCCATGGCCTCGCGTGCCCGGATGGACAAGGTCCTGATCAACGCACTGTTCCGGGTGGTCGGCAAGGGTCAGCGAGTCCGCACCATCAACTGTCATCACAACTTTACCCAGCAGGAGACTCACTACGGCAAGTCGCTCTGGATCACCCGCAAGGGTGCCATCAAGGCCGACACGGGTGACGAAGGCGTGATCCCGGGGTCGATGGGCACGCGCTCGTACATCGTGCGCGGCCGCGGAAACCCCGAGTCGTACAACTCCTGCTCCCATGGCGCGGGCCGCCGCATGTCCCGGACCAAGGCCAAGCGGGAACTGTCTGCGGCCTCCCTGACGGAAGCAATGCGCGGGCGTACCTGGAATGCGAACCGAGCCGCTGCCCTGGTGGACGAGCACCCTGAGGCGTACAAGTCCATCGATCAGGTGATGGCGGATCAGAAGGACTTGGTGGAGGTTCAGCACACGTTGCGCCAGATCTTCAACTACAAGGGCTGATCGATCCTGTGCTGCCGTGCCTGGGTGGTCAGACGACTGATCACCCAGGACCGGAAACCAGGGCGCCCGTGCTCGACCCGGAGGTCCGGCGGACGCAGCCCTGATGGGTCTAGCCGAGGCGGGCGAGTTCGTCCGGGGTCAGGGTGAGGTCGGCGGCGGCGATCGAGTCGAGGATGCTCTCCGGGCGGCTGGAGCCGGGGATGGGGATGACGACGGGGCTGCGGGCCAGCTCCCACGCCAGGCACACCCGCTGCGGCGAGACGCCGCGTTCGGCGGCGACCTCGTTGAAGGCGGCGTGCGCGTCGCCCAGCCCGGCAGCCGCCGAGATGCCGCCGAGTGGCGACCACGGCAGGAAGGCCACCCCCAGCTCGGCGCACACGTCGATCTCGGGTTCGCTGGTGCGGAAGCGGGGCGAGTACTCGTTCTGCACGCTGGCCAGCCGCCCGCCGAGGAGGTCGTGGGCCTGCCTGATCTGCGCGGGGTCGGCGTTGGAGATGCCCGCCAGCCGGATCTTGCCCTCGTCCAGCAGGTCGCGCAGCGCCCCGATGCTCTCCTCGTACGGCACGGCCGGGTCGGGCCGGTGGTGCTGGTAGAGCCCGATGGCCTCCACGCCGAGGGCCTTCAGCGACCGCTCGCACGCCCTGCGCAGGTAGGTCGCGCTGCCGTCCAGACCCCAGCCGTCGCCGGGCGTCCTGGTGTGACCGCCCTTGGTGGCCACGAGGACGGCGTCGCGGTCGCCGTCCCACAGGGCGAGGGCCTTGGCGACGAGGCGCTCGTTGTGGCCGACCTCCGCGGTGGCCGGCGCGTAGGCGTCGGCGGTGTCGATGAGCGTGATCCCGGCGTCGAGCGCGGCGTGGATCGTCCTGATGGACTGCGCCTCGTCGGGCATGTGCTCGGCCACGGACATCGGCATGGCGCCCAGGCCGATGGCGCTGACGGGGACGTTGGCGATGGATCGGTTCCTCATGGGCTCATCCTCGCGGCTGGAGTTCGGTCCAGGGCAAATGCAGGATGTGAGTCATGGGCTTCGACGTGACTCGGGTACGCGCGCTGTACCCCGCTCTGTCCGATGGACACGCCTGGCTGGACGCCGCCGCCGGCACCCAGGTGCCGCAGACCGTGATCGACGCCATCGCGGACGCCTACCGCGACGGCCTCGGCAACGCGCACGGCGCGTTCGCCGCCAGCGCCCGCTCCGACGCGATCGTGGCCGGGGCGCGGGCCGCGGTCGCCGACCTGGTGGGCGGCCAGGCGGGCGGTGTGGTGTTCGGCCCCAACATGACGACGCTGACGTACCGGTTCGCCGCCACCCTGGCCAGGACCTGGGCGGAGGGCGACGAGGTGGTCGTCTCCAGGCTCGATCACGACGCCAATGTCCGCCCGTGGGTGCAGGCCGCCGAACGCGCGGGCGTCGTCGTGAAATATGCGGACATCGTGGTGCCGTCCGGTGAGCTGCCCGCCGAGCAGTACCGGGAGCTGGTCACCGAGCGGACCAGGCTGGTGGCGGTGACGGCGGCCAGCAACGTGCTCGGCACGATCCCCGACGTCGCCGAGATCGCCGCGATCGCCCACGGCCAGGGCGCGCTCGTCTACGTGGACGGCGTGCACGCCACCCCGCACGGCCCCGTCGACATGACGGCCCTCGGCGCCGACTTCTACGCCACCAGCGCCTACAAGTGGAGTGGCCCGCACATCGGCGCGGTGGTCGCCGCGCCCGACCTGCTCGCCGCGCTGCGGCCCGACAAGCTGGCCTCCTCCCCCGACCAGGCGCCCGACGGGTTCGAGACGGGCACGCTGCCCTTCGCCGACCTGGCGGGCGTGAGCGCGGCCGTGGAGCACCTGGCCGCCCTCGATCCCCAGGCCGAGGGCTCGCGCAGGGCGCGGCTGCTGACCTCCATGTCCGCCGTCGCCGCCTACGAGCAGGCCGAGCTGGCTCACCTGCTCAAAGGACTGGCGGCGCTCCCTCCGGTACGGCTGGTCGGCTCGCCGCGGCGGCGCACCGCCACCGTCTACTTCACGGTGGACGGCCACTCGCCCCGCCAGGTCGCCGAGCACCTGGCTGCGCGCGGGATCAACGTGTGGGACGGGCACTGCTACGCGTGGGAGCCCACGATGGCGCTGGGCATCAGGGACTCGGGGTCGGCGGTGCGGGCGGGCCTGGTCCACTACAACGAACGCGAGGAGGTCGAACGCCTGCTGGAGGCGCTGGACGAGCTGACCTCCGGGCGGCCGGGCCGTGATGGTTCACGGGCGACGTGACGGCGCGCGCCGGAGTCCGGCTGGCGCGGCGTGATGGACGGGCGGCCACCGGTGACCACGGTGGCCTCTGCCGTGCGCAGCCGTAAAGAAACCGAGAACCCCAGCCCGCGCACCACCGGACGCAGACCCGAAGAACCCCGACCCGCGCACGGCCGGCCGCAGACCCGAAGAACCCCGGCCCGCGCATGGCCGCACGGACACCCGAAGACCCCCGGCCCGCGCATGGCCGCACGGACACCCGAAGACCCCGCCCGCGCTCTGCCACGCGGACACGAAAGAGCCCCGGTCCCGCGCGGGACCGGGGCTGCTTCGAGGACAGGTCAGTGGTTGATGACCTTCACCCAGTCGGTCGCCTCGGCCGGCCTGAGGTACCAGGCGCCCTCGAACACCGCGCGCCACGTGCCCGAGGTCCAGGCCCGCTCCCGCGTGTGGAAGTAGCCGTCACGGCCGGTCCTGACCGTGTCGACGTGCTCCCAGCGGCCGGACCTGTCCGGCCTGAACAGGATCACGATGTTCTTGCCGCCCAGCCGCTTCCAGCCCCCCTCGTCCTTGCAGTAGTCGGCGTGGTGGACCGAGACGAAGCCGTCGATGTAGTCCTCCTCGCACTCGACCGAGAGCTTGCCGCCGATCGAGATGCCACTGCCCTTCCAGGCCGGCTCGGGACCCACGTCGAGCGACAGCCTGGTGTGGCCGCCGTCCCAGTCGGGGTCGTGGTCGTAGCCGGGATCGGCGAGTGCGGGGCCCGCGATGGCGAGCACCGAGGCGCCGAGAGCGGCGGCCACTGCGCCCGCCGCGAGTCGTCGCATCATCTGTAACTTCCTCTCCCCGTGGAAGACGCGCTCGGCACGGAGTGCGTCAACGCCAATGACGGGTAAGGGTAAAGAAAAGTTGCAGTAAAGAAGCTAACGATCGGATAACTGACGGCTCAGCGCTGGGTTCCGGCCTGGTCGGCGGCGTACGCCTCGGTGCCGGCGAAGCGGACCCGCCACAGGCCGTGCTCCCTGCCGGGCAGGCGCCGCTCGAACCGGCCCGTCTCGCCGGTGGTCGCGGTCGCCACCGGCAGCCACTCCGCGTCCCTGGTGCGGCGGTAGAGGATCTCGAGGCGCTGCTTGGCGAACGGCGCGAAGTCGGCGACCCCGCTCGGGTCGACCCGCTGCAGCGCCCCCGTCAGCCGCACGCCCCTGGTGCCGCGCGCCTCGCTTACCTTCAGCGAGCTCAGCTTGGTGTCGCGGCGCAGGTTGAAGGCGGCGTAGGCGACGATGCTGTCGCCGTCCGCCGACCTGGCGGTGGCGGTGATGGTCCAGGCGCCCGCGGGATAGAAGCGGTTGAGGCCCTGGGCGGGAAGGAAGCGCCAGGTCTCCCAGACGCCGTCGCGCTCGATCGGCCCACCGTCTGGGTCGGAAGCGTCCGGGTCGGAAGCGTCCGGGTCGGAAGCGTCCGGGTCGGATGGAGGCGTGGGCGCGGGGTCGGGCGTCCCCTCGGGCTCGGGGGCAGGCGGAAGCTGCTCCCATGCGGGCGCGGACGAAGGCGCGGCCTGGACCAGCGTAGCGATGCCCGGCGCAGCGTCGTCAAGCGCGGCCTGCGCGGGCGTCTCCCCCCAGATGCCGGGAGAGGCGGGGAGGGCGGGCCGGGGCGCCGCGAACGCGGGAGGCATCTCCTCCGGCGGCGGCGCGACCCTCATGGCCACCGGCGCCGCCGGGGCGGCGGGCGCCATCCGGGCGGCGGGGACAGGGCCGAAGACCTTGCCGCCGTCGATCGGCTTACGGTCGAGCACCGGACCTGGAGGGTTGCCCGGCTCGACCTTGATGGTCACGCCGTTCTCCTCGGCTCCGCTGGCCACGACGTCGATCACCAGCTTCACCGAGCCGTGCGGCCCCACGACGGGGTCGCCGGGGCGGATCGTGATTTCCTTGATCGCGAGTGTGGCGGGTGCATCGGCCAGCGCGGGACCGGTCAGTGCCCCCGCCACCAGCGTTGTGAGCAGGACTGTCTTGGTCATGAGTTGGACGGTAGGAACCGTCCGGCAATGACCGTGGTCGCGACACACGCCCCTGTTGGCAAAGGTGTCACCCGGTGTAGAGGCCCTCGATCACTTCGGCGTACTTCGCGTGGATGACCCGCCGCTTGAGCTTCAGGCTCGGGGTGAGCTCGGCGGTCTCGGCCGTCCATTCCACCGGCAGCAACGCCCACTTCTTGACCTGCTGGACCCTGGCCAGCTTCGCGTTGGCCGCCTCGACTGCCGCCTCGACCGCCTTGACCACGTCGGGATGCTCGGCCAGCTCGGCCATCGAGGTGAACGTGATGCCCTGGGCCTGCGCCCAGCCGGGGGCCACCTCGCCGTCGAGGGTGAGGATGGCTACAGGGAAGGGCCTGTTGTCGCCGTAGGCGAGCGCCTGGCCGATGAGCGGATGCTCCTTGAGGTGGTTCTCGATCGCGGCGGGCGAGATGTTCTCGCCGCCGGCGGTGATGATGAGCTCCTTCTTGCGGTCGACGACCCTGAAGAAGCCGTCGTCGTCGACGGTGCCGATGTCGCCGGTGTGCAGCCAGCCGTCCTCGTCGATCAGCTCCTGCGCCGCCCTGCCGAGGTAGCCGCCGGTGTTGAGCGGGCTGCGGGTGAGGATCTCGCCGTCCTCGGCGATGCGCACCTCGACGCCGGGTTCGGGCCTGCCGACCGAGCCGAGCTTGTAGCAGGCGGGGCTGTTGGCGGTGAAGGCGCCGGTGGTCTCGGTCATGCCGTAGACGTCGATGACGCGCAGGCCGAGCCCAGCGAAGAAGCCCTGCACCTCGGCGGGGAGCGGGGCCGCGCCGGTGGCGGTCCATTCGGCGCGGTCGAAGCCGATCATCGCGCGCACGACTGACAGCAGCGCGGCGTCGGCGGCCTCGTAGGCGGCCAGGATCTCGGGGGTGACGGTGTTGCCGTACTGGCCGGCCTCGACGTAGGCGCGGCCGGCGGCCATGGCCTGCCGTACCTTGTCCTGCTGTTCCTCGGGCTGGCCGGCCAGCAGCGCCTGGAGCTTGGCCATCATCTTCTCCCACACCCGGGGCACGCCGAAGAACATCATCGGCCGCACCTGGCCGAGCGTGGCGCCGAGGTTTGCCAGGTCGGTGCAGAAGTGGACGTGGGAGACCTTGGTCAGCGGCAGGTAGAGGCTGAGGACGCGCTCGGCGATGTGGGCGTAGGTGAGGTAGGAGATCTGGGTGCCCTGCATGGGCAGGGCGGTCATGCGGTCGGTGGCGGCGCACTCGTAGAAGGCGTTGGCGTGGGTGAGCGGCACGCCCTTGGGCATGCCGGTGGTGCCCGACGTGTAGAGGACGGTGAGCACGTCGCCGGCGGTGACCGCGCGCCAGCGGGCCTCGACGGCGGCGGGGTCGGCGGCGAGCCTGGCCCGGCCGAGCTCGAGGAAGTCGGCCCAGCTCAGGAAGCGGTCGGAGGTCGGCGCGCCGTCCAGCACGATGATCTTGCGGAGCTCCGGCAGCCGGTCGAGCACGGGCTCCCAGCGGGCCACGTCGGCCGCGCCGCCGAGGACGGCGTACTTGGCGGCCACGTCGTCGGCGACGAAGGCGATCTGGTCAGGGGCGAAGGTCGAGTAGACCGAGCAGGGCATGCCGCCGGCGTGGACCGCGCCGAGGTCGGCCAGCACGTGCTCGCTGCGGTTGACCATCATCAGCGCCACCGCCTCGCCCGGCTCCAGGCCGAGCGCGACGAATCCGGCGGCGATCTCCAGCACCCGCTGCCTGGCCTGGCCGTAGGTCAGGGTGCTCCAGCCGCCGTCCACGGGGTCGGAGTAGGCGGGCGAGTCGGGATACCGTTCGGCGATCTGCTGGAGCTGCTCACATACCGTACGGCCGGCGATCTCCCGCAGGATCTCGGCCTGTACCTCAAGGACATCGGCCACGACGCGCGCCCTCCCAGTCAGTGCTCACTTGCACGAGTGGCATGCATCGCATCACACGCCGTCACCCCGGGCAAGACCTGGACAGGGCACAGGAACGCGACGTGACGTACAGTTGTCGATCATATGCGGACAGTGTCGTCGGGGGGCGGTATGAGGGCGACGGACAAGACCTTTTTCGGACATCCCTGGGGCCTGGCCACGCTGTTCGGCACCGAGATGTGGGAGCGCTTCAGCTTCTACGGCATGCGCGCCATCCTGGCCGCCTTCCTCATGGCCCCCGCCATCCGCAACGGCCTGGGCCTGCCCGAGACCACGGCGTACGCGATCCTCGGCGTCTACCAGGGCATGGTCTACCTGACGGCGCTGCCCGGCGGCTGGGTGGCCGACCGGCTGCTGGGCGCGCGCAAGGCCGTCCTGCTGGGCGGCTTCATCATCATGTGCGGCCACATCAGCATGGCGCTGCCGGTGAAGGGGCCGCTGTTCGTCTACCTCGGCCTCCTGCTCATCGTCTCCGGCACCGGCCTGCTCAAGCCGAACGTCTCCGGCATGGTCGGCTACCTCTACCGGGAGGACGAGGACGCCCGGCGCGACTCGGGCTTCTCGCTGTTCTACATGGGCATCAACATCGGCGCGCTCGCCGGCATCAGCCTGACCCCCGTGCTGGCCGGCGACACGAACTGGCACCTGGCCTTCGGCGCCGCGGCCGTGGGCATGGCGCTCGGCCTGATCTGGTACGTCCTGGGCAGGCCGAGCCTGCACGGCGCGGGCGAGCGGGTGCCACAGCCGCTGACCCCGCCCGAGCGGCGCCTGGCCGTCAGGTGGGTGCTCATCGGCGTGGCCGCGCTCGTGGTCCTCGCCCTGCTGCTGTCGGTGACGGGCCTGTTCACCGAGGACGGCGTCACCTGGACGGTGACCGCGATCATCGCCCTGGTCACGGTCTTCTACCTGTCCTACATCATCCACGGCGGCCACGGCATCACACCGCAGGAACGGCGCAGGTTCGGCGCCTACATCTGGCTCTTCTGCGCCGCCGTCGTCTTCTGGATGATCTTCGACCTGGCTCCGGGGCCGGTCACCGCCTTCGCGCAGAAGAGCGTCGACCTGACCTTTTTCGGCTTCACGATCCCGGCCGGCTGGACGCAGAACTTCAACTCGCTGTTCGTCATCGTCTTCTCGCCGATCTTCGCGGCGATCTGGCTGACCAGGTGGGGCAGCAGGGTGAGCAGCCCGATGAAGTTCGCCTTCGCCCTGTTCATGGCGGGCCTGAGCTTCGTCGTGCTGGCCACGGCCGCCAACGTCGCCGCCGGCGGGATCAGGGTGTCCATCCTGTGGCTGGTGGTGATGTACCTCCTGCAGACGATCGGCGAGCTGACGCTGAGCCCCGTGGGTCTGTCGGTCTCGACCAAGCTCGCCCCCCACCACTTCAAGGGCCAGATCCTGGGCGTGTGGTTCCTGGCCGCCGCTCTCGGCGACGCCATCGGCGGCCAGACCTTCCGGCTGACCCACTTCCTCTCCCTCACCCAGTACTACCTGGTGCTGGCGGCGATCGCGCTGGTGGCGGGACTGTTCCTGCTGATGTTCGTGCGCAGGCTCAAGGCGATCATGGCCGAGGGGGACGTGGCTCCGGCCGGGCCCTGACACACTAATCGTCGTGTCTGAACTGCTGGATCTCGTCGGAATCTTCGTCTTCGCCCTGACCGGCGCCCTGATGGGCGTCCGCAAACGTCTCGACGTCGTGGGCATGGCGGTGCTGGCGTCGATGACGGCGCTGGGCGGCGGGATCATGCGCGACCTGGTTCTCAACGTGCCGCCCGCCGCCTTCCAGAGCCTCGGGTACGTGCTGACGCCCGTCGCCGCGACGGCGATCGTCTTCTTCTGGCACCCGCAGGTCACCCGCATCATGCCGGTCCTGCTGGTGCTGGACGCGGCGGGTCTCGGCCTGTTCTGCGCGGTCGGCACGGAGAAGGCGCTGCTGTACGACCTGTCGCCGCTGCACGCGGCGCTGCTCGGCGTCACCACGGCCGTCGGCGGCGGCGTGCTGCGCGACATGCTGGCCGGTGAGATCCCCACCCTGCTCTACGACCGCCAGCTCTACGCCGTGCCCGCGATGCTCGGCTCGGCCGCGATGGCCGCGCTGTTCGAGCTGGACCTGCACGGCTGGCCCGCCGTGCTGGCCTCGGCCGTGCTGGCTTTCGGGCTGCGCATCCTGGCCATGAAGTACGGCTGGCGGGCCCCGTTGGCCTCCGGCGTCAAACCCTCCGACTGAGCGGGCCTCACACCATCCGCATGAGCGGGTCAGCCGGGCGGGAGCCGACGGGGCCGGTGTCCCTGGCCATGGCCAGCCGGGCGACCGCCTCGGTGATGACCTGCGGCGGCTGGGTGAAGGGCAGGCGCAGGTAGCCCTCGAGGGTGCCGCCCACGCCGAACCAGGGACCTGGCGCCAGGCGCACGCCGTGGCAGGCGGCGCTCTCGGCGAGCGGGGTCGCGCCCTCGCCCGCCAGCCGTACCCACAGGGTGCCGCCGCCGCGCGGCACGGTGAAGCTCCACTCGGGCAGATGCTCGCGCAGCGCGCTCACCAGCGCCGCGCGGGAGGTGGCCAGGGATCGGCGGCGCTCGGCGCGCGTCTGCTCGATGCGGTCGAACAGTCCGGCGACGACGAGTTGGTCGAGCACGGGGCTGGCGATGTCGACCGCGGAGCGGTGCACGGCCAGGGCGCGCGCCATCGCGGCGGTGGTGCGGATCCAGCCGATGCGCAGCCCGCCCCACCACAGCTTGGAGGCCGAGCCGATGGTGATGACCCTGCTGTCGGTGTCGAAGGCGGCCATCGGCGCCATCCTGGGCGCCTCGTCGATCGCCAGCTCCGCCCAGGTCTCGTCGACCAGGAGCGTGGTGTCCAGGCGTCTGGCGTGGCCGACGACGGCGGCGCGGGTGGCGTCGTCCATGAGCGCGCCGGTCGGGTTCTGGAAGTCGGGCATGAGGTAGGCCAGGCGGGCGGCGGACTGGCGCATGGCGCTGGCCAGCAGGTCGAGCTGCCAGCCCTCGGCCGAGACGCCGACGGGCACGACGCGGGCCATCCGGTGGCGGGCGGCGTCGATGGCGTGGGGGTAGGTGGGCGACTCGACGATGACGGGGTCGCCGGCGCTGACGAGCAGGCCCATGACGAGCTGGAGGGCGTGCTGGGAGCCGGTGGTGACCAGGACCTGCTCGGGGCGGGTGGCCAGGCCCCTGGCGGTGTAGTGGGCGGCGATGCGCTCGCGCAGCTCGGGCAGGCCCATCGGGTCGTAGCCGGCGCCCATGGCGTACCTGGGCAGGTCCTGGACGGCCTCGGCCACCGCCTCCGACAGCATCGCGGTGGCCGGTGAGGCGGCGCAGTGCATCTGCAGCAGCCCGTCGTCGTCGACCGCAAGCCACGGGTTGTCGGCGCACACCGAGGGGTCGGGCAGCGCCGTCCAGCTTCCCGCGCCCTGGCGGCTGTCGAGGTAGCCCTGCTCGCGCAGCAGGTCGTAGGCGGCCGTCACGGTCGTGCGGCTGACGCCGAGCTGCTCGGCCAGGTGCCGTTCGGCGGGCATGCGCATGCGCACCGGCACCCTGCCGTCGCGCACCAGACCGCGCACGGCCTGGGCCAGCGCCCGGTAGAGCGGCCGGGCCGAGCGGTCGACGTCGAGGAGCCGGCCGAGCTGCTGAGCGGACAGGCGACGTTCCGGCATAAGGCCACTTTCGCTGATTGGCCCTTTTGGCGCAAGCCATTGGCCTGGATGATTAAGACCATTATGAGCGAAGTTTCCGTTCCTTCCCTGGGTTCCCTGCCGTCCCGCCTGTTCCGCCTCTACGGCGGCCTGGCCCTGTACGGCACCGGCATCGGCCTCCAGATCGAGTCGAGCCTCGGCAACGACCCGTGGGACGCCTTCCACGAGGGTCTGGCCGTCAGGACCGGACTGTCGATCGGCACCTGGATCATCCTGGTGGGCGCGCTGGTCATGGTGCTGTGGATCCCGCTGCGGCAGAAGCCGGGCATCGGCACGATCAGCAACATCGTCTTCCTCGGCCTGTTCGCCGACGCGGCGCTGTTCCTGCTGCCGACACCGGGCCACTGGGCTCTGGCGTGGGTCTACCTGCTGGTCGCGATCGCGGCCGTGGCCCTGGCGACCGTCCTGTACATCGGCGCGGGGATGGGGCCTGGCCCGCGCGACGGCATCATGACGGGCCTGATCAGGCTCGGGCTTTCGGTGCGGCTGTCCCGCTTCCTCATCGAGATCACCGTCGTGGCGGTCGGCTGGCTGCTCGGCGGCACCGTCGGCGTCGGCACGCTGCTGTTCGCCGTGGCGATCGGCCCGCTCACGCAGCTGTTCGCCCGGCGCTTCCCACTCCCCGCATAAGGCGCATCTCCCGCGAAATCTCCTTCGATGGTCGCTGGTCGCTGTAGCGTCGGATCATGCGGATCGAGGACTACGCCCTCATCGGGGACATGCAGTCGGCGGCGCTGGTGGGCCGCGACGGATCGATCGACTGGCTCTGCCTTCCGAGGTTCGACTCGCCGGCGTGCTTCGCGGCGCTGCTCGGCAAGGAGAGCAACGGTCACTGGTGGCTCGGCCCCACCGGCCGGCCGGTCGCCGACCGGCGCCGCTACCGGGGCGAGACGCTGATCCTGGAGACCGAGTACGACACGCCCACGGGCACGGTCAGGGTGATCGACTTCATGCCGCCCCGCGACCGCAATCCCGACGTGGTGCGCATCGTCGAGGGCGTGTCCGGCACGGTGGAGATGTCCACCCAGATCAGGATCCGCTTCGACTACGGGAGGATCGTCCCCTGGGTGCGCCGCAGCGACGGCCACCTGCAGGCGGTCGGCGGCCCCGACTCCGTATGGCTGCACTCCCCCGTTCCGCTCAAGGGCGGCGACTACGCCCACCGCGCCACCTTCCCCGTCAAGGCGGGCGAGCGCCTGTCGTTCGTCTTCACCTGGAACCCCTCCCACGAGCCGATGCCGCGCCTGATCTCGCCCGACGAGCACCTCGTGCAGACCGAGGAGCTGTGGGACGAGTGGGTGAGCCAGTGCACCTACAAGGGTCCGTGGCGGGAGGCGGTGGTCCGCTCGCTGATCACGCTGAAGGCGCTGACCTACTCCCCCACGGGCGGCATCGTGGCCGCGCCGACCACCTCCCTGCCCGAGGACCTGGGCGGCGTGCGCAACTGGGACTACCGCTTCTGCTGGCTGCGCGACGCCACCATGACGCTCGACGCGCTCGTCGGCTCCGGCTACCTCGACGAGGCCGCCTCCTGGCGCGCGTGGCTGCTGCGCGCCATCGCGGGCAGACCCCAGGACCTGCAGATCATGTACGGCGTGGCCGGCGAGCGCCGCCTGCCCGAGATGGAGCTCGGCTGGCTCGACGGCTACGAGGACTCCCGCCCCGTGCGCATCGGCAACGGCGCGGTCAACCAGCTGCAGCTCGACGTCTACGGCGAGGTGATGAACTGCCTGTACTCCTCGCGCACCTCCGGGCTGGCCCCCGACGACCGGGCGTGGTCGATCCAGCGGGAGTTGCTCGGCTACGTGGAGGAGCACTGGGACGAGCCCGACGAGGGCCTGTGGGAGGTGCGCGGCCCCCGCAGGCACTTCACGCACTCCAAGGTGATGTGCTGGGTGGCGGTGGACCGGGCCATCAGGCAGGTGGAGAACTTCGGCCGCACCGGGCCCGTCGAGCGGTGGCGCGAGGTGCGTGACCGCATCCACGAGGAGGTCTGCGCGAAGGGCTACGACGAGACGCGCAACACCTTCACCCAGTCCTACGGCTCCTACGAGGTCGACGCGGCGCTGCTGCTGATGCCGATCGTCGGCTTCCTGCCGGTGGACGACCCCAGGGTGGCCGGCACGGTGGCGGCGATCGAGCGGGAGCTGCTCACCGACGGGTTCGTGCTGCGCTATCCGGTCGCCGCCGACAACGACGTCGACGGCCTGCCGGGTGGCGAGGGCGCGTTCCTGGCGTGCAGCTTCTGGCTGGTGGAGGTGATGGCCATGCAGGGCCGTACCGACGAGGCGTGTGCGCTGTTCGACCGGCTGCTGACGCTGCGCAACGACGTGGGGCTGCTATCGGAGGAGTACGACCCCCGCTACGGCCGCCTGGTCGGCAACTTCCCGCAGGCCTTCTCCCACGTTCCGCTCGTCCACGCCGCCCGGGCGCTGAGCTAGAGAGGTCGGGGTCAGGCGGCCAGGCGGGCCAGGACTCTGGCGAACTCGGGGGGCGGGGCGACCACGAGCCTGGTCTGGCCGTCCTGCAGCACGATGTCGGCGCGGATCAGGGTCAGCCGGCTCGCGTGCCACCAGTAGACCTGCTGGCTGAGGCCGTCCGCGCGCTCGGCGTGGACGCGCAGCCGCTCGATGGCGCGCACGACGCCGATGCCGTCGACCGGGTAGAGCACCAGCGTGGCGGGGTCGGGCAGGATGACGAGCACGCCGTCCTCCGGCACGGTGACGTACTGCGCGAGCCAGCGCAGGTGCGCGGCCGCGGCCACGGTACGGCCCGACAGCCGCCAGACCTGCAGCCCGGCCAGGTCGAGGTGGGAGAGGGTCAGCCGCTCGTCCTGCCGCACGTTGGCCAGCGCCAGGTCGAGCGCCTGGCCGGAGGGGATGGGCCAGCAGCCGGCCTCCTCGGGGCGGACGAAACGGGCTCCGACGGTGAGCAGTTCGACCAGGTCGCCGTTGAGCGAGCGGCCGACGACCCTGGTGAGGTCGTCAACGGCGTCGACCGACTCGACCCTGGTGCGCAGCAGCGGCTTGATCTGAGCGAGGTCGCACACGTCGAGCAGGTCGTCGGCGGCGGCGACCGCGTTGGCCAGGTGCTCCGACACCAGCACGGGCCAGTCCTCGCGGGAGCGGCGGCCCGCCTCGCGGCGCAGGCCTGCCAGCCGTACCCGGATCTCTCTGCCGCCGCCGAGGGTCAGTGAGCCGCCGTCGCGCGCGAACTCGCAGGTGTAGCCGAGGGAGTCGGCGACGAGCGCGAGCAGAGAGTCGAGGTCGATCTCCTCGACAGATCTCCGGGAGGGCTCCCGGTCGCGCCTGAAGAACTTCACGCGTCCCCGCCTCCGGAATCGTTGGTTTTCTCCCTATGCGTCTTACATTGCCTGCTCCGCCGCGCCAAGCAGACCAGTAAGGGAGCACGATTCGGTATCGATAACACCAAGCGATCCGAGCCACACAGACCTCTGTGGTGTGCCGTGTCCCACTGTCAACCCCGCGATGACAGGGACCCCGAGCGGCACCAGCCGCTCGGCGAGCACCGGGTAGGGATCGCCGCATTCCACCCATGATCCGAGCGCGATGCCGCGCACGCCGTCGAGGGCGCCGGACTGCAGGAGCTGGGTGAGCATCCGGTCGATCCGGTACGGCTGCTCGCCGATGTCCTCCAGCAGCACGAGCCGGTCGGCGAACGACGGCTGGTAGCGCGTGCCGCACAGCGAGGCCAGCAGCGACAGGTTGCCACCGGCGAGCACGCCCTCCGCGCGCCCCTCGCGCAGCACCCTGTCGCCCGTGACGGGCGGGGACTGGCCGGACAGCGCGGCCCGCAGATGCTCCCACGTCGCCGGCTCGGGTTCCTCCTCGAAGGTGAGCGGGCGGCAGGCGGGCATCGGGCCGTGCAGCGTGGGCAGGCCCAGCTCGACGTTGAAGACGTGGTGCAGGGCGGTGATGTCGCTGGAGCCGAGCAGGATCTTGGGGCCTGCCGCGCGCATGGCGTGCCAGTCGAGCAGGTCGAGGATCCTGGCCGCGCCGTACCCGCCGCGTGAGCAGAAGACGGCCGAGACGGCCGGGTCGCACCAGGCCGCCTGCAGGTCGGCGGCGCGGTCGGCGTCGCAGCCCGCGAGGTAGCCCTGCCGGTCGAGGACGTGCGGGCCGAGCACGACCTTCAGCCCCAGCCCTTCCAGCAGCTTCACCCCTCGATGCAGCAGCGCCGCGTTCGGTGGGCCGGACGGCGAGACGATGGCCACGGTGTCATCCGCGCGCAGGCGGAGAGGTCTGGAAACGGTGTCGGCGGATGTTGGCGTGGCCGGTTCGTTCACCTCGCAAACGGTGTCACACTTAACCGACGTATGCGACCTCCGCCCCACATTCTTGTGGTCAACGGCATCAAGGTCCGCAGGCCGGTGTTCCTGCTCGGAGCCCCGCATTCCGGCGCGGACCTGCTGGCGCGTGCTCTGAAGCGCTCGCCCGGTTTTCACCTGACGATGGGCCGCCAGTCGGTGGCGCAGGTGGTGCACGCTTTCGCCCGCCGTCCCTCCATCGGGCGCAGCTCGGGCGCGGTCAGGGTGCTGCGCGACTCGCTCGCCGAGTCGTGGCAGGTGCTGCCGGGCTCGTGCGGCCAGTGCGCGGCGCCGTGCAGGGAGGCGGGCGGCGTGACGGGCGGCGGGCCCTGCGTCGCCACGGCCACCGTGACCCGCTTCGGCGACGCCAGCCCCGACCTGCTCTACAGCGCCGAGGTCCTGCTGCAGGCCTTTCCCGACGCCCGGTTCGTGCAGCTGATCCGCGACGGCCGCGACGTGACCTGCGACATGGCCGCCGACCCCGCCTGCCTGGCCTGGTTCAAGCCGTCGATGCTGACCGACGACACCGAGTTCCCCAACGCCTTCCTCGGGGTCAACCGTGACGAGCACCGCGAACGGTGGAAGAGCATGCCGACGGCGGGCAAGTGCGCGCTGCGCTGGCGCAGCGCGGTGCGGCTCAGCGCCACGCTGCGCAGGCAGCTGCCGGCCGAGCAGTTGCTGACCGTCCGCTACGAGGACCTGCTCCACTCCACCGGCGAGAGCGTCGCCTCGCTGTCGAGCTTCCTCGAGACGCGGGTGTCCAAGGTCGCCCTGTACGGCACGCGCGTCCCCGAGGTCGGGGTGTGGCGCACCCGGCTGCGTGCCGAGGACCGCGAGCTGGTGGAGAAGGTGGCGCGCGAGGAGCTGACCAGGCTCGGCTACGCGTGAGGAGCCGTCAGGCCCGCTCGTCGGGCGCCTCGGCGGCGAACTGGGTGCGGTAGAGCTCGGCGTAGGCGCCGCCGCGCGCCAGCAGTTCCTCGTGCCTGCCGCGCTCGGCGATCCTGCCGTCCTGGACGACGAGGATCTCGTCGGCCTCGCGGATCGTCGACAGCCGGTGCGCGATGACCAGCGAGGTGCGCCCGGCCAGCGCCGTCTTCAGCGCCTGCTGCACCGCCGCCTCCGACTCGGAGTCGAGGTGCGCGGTGGCCTCGTCGAGCACGACGACGCTGGGCGCCTTCAGCAGCAGCCTGGCCAGCGCGAGCCGTTGCTTCTCCCCTCCAGACAGGCGGTAGCCGCGGTCGCCGACGACGGTGTCGAGCCGGTCGGGCAGGCCTTCGATCAGGTCGGCGATCTGCGCGGCGCGCAGCGCCTCCCAGATCTCCTCGTCGTCGGCCTCGGGCCTGGCGTAGCGCAGGTTGGCGCCGATGGTGTCGTGGAAGAGGTGGGCGTCCTGCATGACGACGCCCACGGTGTCGCGGATGGAGGCGAGCGTGGCGTCGCGCACGTCGAGCCCGTTCAGCCGCACCGTGCCCTCGCCGACGTCGTACAGGCGTGAGACGAGCGAGGTGATGGTGGTCTTGCCCGCGCCCGAGGGGCCGACGAGCGCGACGAGCTGCCCCGGGCGCGCGGTGAAGGAGACGCCCTTGAGCACCGGCTGCGAGGGCCCGGTGTCCTGCCTGGCCACCGACTCGAGGGAGGCCAGCGAGACCTCCTCCGCCGCGGGGTAGCGGAAGTGCACGTCGTCGAACTCGATCGTCACGGGGCCCGGGGTGACGGGCCTGGCGGCCGGCTTCTCGGCGACCATCGGCTCGAGGTCGAGCACCTCGAAGACGCGGTCGAAGCTGACCAGCGCGGTCATCACGTCGACGTGGACGTTCGACAGCGAGGTCAGCGGGCCGTACAGGCGCATCAGCAGGGCGGCGAGGGCGACCAGCGTGCCGAGCTCGAAGACGTCGCGCACGGCCAGCACGCCGCCGATGCCGTAGACCAGAGCCGTGGCCAGGGCGGCGACCAGGCCGAGCGCGACCCTGAAGACGGTGCTGTACATGCCCACGGTGACGCCCACGTCGCGCACCCGCGCCGCCCGCCCGCCGAAGGTGTCGGCCTCCTCCTCCGGCCTGCCGTACAGCTTGGCGACCATGGCGCCGGCCACGTTGAAGCGCTCGGTCATCACCGAGCTCATCTCGGCGTCGAGCCGCATCTGCTCGCGCGTGAGCGCCGACATCCGCCGCCCCACCCACTTGGCGGGGAAGATGAAAATGGGCAGCAGCACCAGGGCGATCAGCGTGACCTGCCACGACAGCACCAGCATCGCGCCGAGCACCAGGACCAGGCTGATGACGTTGGCGACGACCGAGGACAGCGTGCTGGTCAGCGCCCGCTGCGCGCCGATGACGTCGGTGTTGAGCCTGGAGACCAGCGCGCCGGTCTGGGCGCGCATGAAGAAGGCCACCGGCATGCGCTGCACGTGGTCGAAGACCTCGGTGCGCAGGTTGTAGATGAGGCCCTCGCCGATGCGGGCGGAAAACCACCGCTGGGCCAGCGTCAGGCCCGCGTCGAGCGCGGCCAGCACCGCGATCGCGACCGCCAGGCTCACGACGACGTCGGGCCGCTTGGGCAGGATGCCGTCGTCGATGACGGCCTTCATCAGCAGCGGGTTGGCGACCACGATGACCGCGCCCGCGACCACCAGCACCAGGAAGGCGGTGATCAGACCGCCGAAGGGGCGGCCGTAGCCCGCGATGCGCCTGACCGTGCCGGGGCGAAGCCGCTGCTTCATGACCGAGTCGTCACGCCGCAGCGACCGCATCGTCTGGGGCCCGAAGCCCCCACCCATCATCGCCATCGCCCATCACAGCCCCGGCCGGCCGCCGCTGATTCCCTTGTCAGCTACCGGCGAACAACGCCTTGATCCTGGCCTTCTGTTCGGCCCGTTCGGCCGCCGCCTGCTCCTCCAGGGTGCGCCCCCTCGCGCCCTGGAGCAGCCGCTTGGTGGCCGTCGCCGCGTCGCGGTTGGTCGAAAGCAGCCCGGCCGTCTTCTCCTGTACGGCCTGCGCCAGCTCTTGCCTGCTGACGACGCGTTCGGCCAGTCCGATCCTGAACGCCTCCTCGGCGTCCACGACCCTGGCCGTCAGACAGATGTCGATCGCCTTCGCCGTGCCGACCAGGTCGACGAGGGGCTTGGTCCCCGTCAGGTCGGGCACGAGTCCGAGGGCGGGTTCCTTCATGCAGAACTTGACGTCGTCGGCCACGATCCGCAGGTCACAGGCGAGCGCCAGTTGGAATCCGGCGCCGATGGCGTGACCGTGAACCGCGGCGATGGAGACGATCTCCGGACGGCGTAGCCACAGGAAACCCTGCTGGGCCTGTTCGATTCGCTGCTCGAAAGGCTTCTCGTCGAGTTGTGCCACCGAGCTGAACGAGCCCTGTCCCGGCACCCCCTCGGGTGTGAACATCCGCAGGTCGATCCCTGCTGAGAAGGACGGTCCCTCACCTTGGACCACGACGATACGAACCTGCTCAGGCAGGTCGTCACCGATTCGAGCCAGAGCCGACCAGGTAGCGAACGTCTGTGCGTTCCGCTTGTCCGGCCGATCCAGCGTGATCGTCGCGATCTCACCGTCCACCTCGTAGCGCAGTCCGGCCTCCTCGTAGGAGACGTCTGCCGCACTCCCCCCAAGCGTCGCTTCCGCCATCGCTCACTCCCGCGTGGTCACGGGTCGCTCGCCCGCCCTTTCGGGGCGAGTTCGCTCCCTCGCTGGTCCGTCGCGCCCGAGCCTACCGATTCCCCAGAATGAGGTTCTAGTAGGGTCGGGCGCGACGGCACGCTGACTGGGAGACGAGCGGCTGCGGTCGCGCGTATCCGAGGCGGCCTCAGCGCTTGGACTTGCCTCGGGTGGCCCCGCCGCGTCCGCGCAGAGTCACACCGGACTCGCTGAGGATGCGGTGGATGAACCCGTACGACCGGCCGGTCGAAGCGGCCAGGGCGCGGATGCTCTCACCCGCGGCGTAGCGCTTCTTGAGATCGCCGGCCAGTTTCTCACGGTCGGCCCCGGTCACCCGGGTGCCTTTCTTCAGAGTCTCGGCCACGAGTACCTCCTGTAGTGCCAGACTTCCGCAGCGTTACTCCGCCATGATCAGTCATTTCAGCGGGATCGGCTACCTACTCCAGGGGAAAAGATCCCTACCCGCTCAAATTAAGATCAGGCAAGTGCCACAAGATCGGAAAATTCAGCGCTCCAAGCGTCTTCAGTTCCGTCAGGTAGCAAGATCACCCTATCGGGTTGCAGAGCCTCAACAGCACCCTCGTCGTGCGTAACCAGCACGATCGCCCCAGAATAGGACCTTAGCGCCGAAAGTACCTGCTCTCTGCTGACGGGATCGAGGTTGTTCGTGGGCTCGTCGAGAAGGAGGACGTTGGCGCTCGACAGCACCAGAATCGCCAGCGCCAGGCGGGTTTTCTCGCCGCCCGACAGCACGCCGGCCGGCTTGTCGACATCGTCGCCGGTGAACAGGAACGAGCCGAGCACCTTGCGCAGCTCGGTGTCGGTGAACGTGCCGCCCGCCGACCGCATGTTCTCCAGCAGCGTGCGCTCGGCGTCGAGGGTCTCGTGTTCCTGGGCGTAGTAGCCCACCTTGAGACCGTGACCCGGCTTGATCTCGCCGGTGTCGGGCGTTTCGACGCCGCCCAGCAGCCGCAGCAGCGTGGTCTTGCCCGCGCCGTTCAGGCCCAGGATGACGACCCTGCTGCCCCTGTCGACGGCCATGCTGACATCGGTGAAGATCTCCAGCGAGCCGTACGACTTGGACAGCTCCTCGGCCACCAGCGGCGTCCTGCCGCACGGCAGCGGGTCGGGAAAGCGCAGCTTGGCGACCTTGTCGCCCTTGCGCACCTCCTCCGTGCCGGACAGCAGCCGGTTGGCGCGGCGCATCATGTCCTGAGCAGCCTTGGCCTTGGTGGCCTTGGCGCGCATCTTGTCGGCCTGCGCCAGCAGGGCTCCGGCCTGCTTCTCGGCGTTGGCGCGCTCGCGCTTGCGGCGCTTCTCGTCGGTCTCGCGCTGGGCGAGATACGCCTTCCAGCCGACGTTGTAGATGTCGATCACGCTGCGGTTGGCGTCGAGGTGGAGGACCTTGTTGACCGTCGCTTCAAGTAGACCAACATCGTGGCTGATGATCACCAAGCCACCTTGATGCGAGCGCAAAAAATCCCGAAGCCACCCAATTGAGTCGGCATCGAGGTGGTTTGTCGGTTCGTCCAGAAGGAGAGTTTCAGCCCCACTGAAGAGAATTCGGGCGAGTTCGACCCTTCTGCGCTGCCCGCCGGACAGCGTTTCCAGGGGCTGCCCGAGCACCCGGTCGGGCAATCCGAGGCTGGAGGCGATGGAGGCCGCCTCGGACTCGGCCGCGTAACCGCCGAGGACGTGCATCTGGTCCTCGAGCTTGCCGTAGCGCCTGACCGCCTTGTCACGCACGCGCGAATCGTCGCTGCTCATGCCGAGTTCGGCCGCGCGCAGCTTGCGCAGCACCTCGTCGAGACCGCGGGCCGACAGGATGCGATCGCGGGCCAGCACCTGCAGGTCGCCCTGGCGGGGGTCCTGCGGCAGGTAACCGACGCTGCCCGCGGCGGTGACCGAGCCCGCGGCGGGGATGCCCTCACCCGCGAGGACCTTGGTCAGGGTGGTCTTGCCCGCGCCGTTGCGGCCGACCAGGCCGATCTTGTCACCGGGGTTGACCCGGAACGACGCGTTCTCGATGAGCAGGCGCGAGCCCGCGCGCAGCTCGATATCACTGGCGATGATCATGGTTAGGAGGACACTCCCGGGATAGGAAAGTCGGTCATGCGGCGTGGGGGCCGGGGTCAATCGGGAGTGTGCACGGGGATCAGTGTACGGGGCAGGGGCACGCCTCCTCCTCTGGTTAACGGACGAGACGGCCCGGGGCTTCCCGCTCTTGCTTCCGAAAACAGCGGTACGGCCCGCGAGGCGCCGCGGGCCGTACCGTGTTCGTTCTGGTCAGAGGCGGGTGATGCGGACGGCGTCGGCGATGACGTAGCCGGTGCCGGTGGTCCAGCGGCTGACGCCCACGACGTCGCGGTCACCGGCGTTGAGCGTGAAGGTGCCGATATTGCGCCAGCCACCGCCGCCCGACCGCTGGTCGACGTACACCGTCTGGTTGCCGCCGGCGGCGGCGACGATGTAGGGGGCCGCGCTGTTGTATCCGGGGTCGGACGGGTACCAGACCTCGACCCGGTAGCTGCCGGTGCTGGGCAGGTTGGCCCGGAACCAGGCGGGATCGCTGGCGGCCACCGGGCCGGCGAAGCGGTAGTCGGCGCCGTGGCGCTGGGCGGAGTAGCTGGAGGTGCCCCAGTTGCCGCTCGCGGTGAACGCGCCGCTGTTGTCGACCGTGGTGGACCACGAGCCGCCGCCACCGCCGGTCACGTACGACATGTAGGTGTTCCAGTTCCAGTGCGGGCCCGGGTCGGTGTGCGTGGCGCCGGGGACCTGGTTGTGGCCGATGATGTGGGCGCGGTCCTTGGGGATGCCGTACCTGTCGCAGATGTTGCGGGTCAGGGCGGCCGAGGCGCGGTACATCGCGTCGGTGAACCACGAGGCGTCGCTGACGAAGCCCTCATGCTCGATGCCGACGGAGCGGGTGTTGTAGCTCCAGTTGCCCGCGTGCCAGGCGACGTCCTTCTCGCGGACCATCTGCGTGATGGCGCCGTCGGAGGAACGGATCACGTAGTGGGCCGAGACCTGAGCGCTCGGGTTCTGGAACCAGGAGATGGATCCGGCGTACGAACCCTGGGTCACGTGGATGACCACCCGGTCGATGGCGTAGCTCGACGGACGGCTCGAGACCGTGTAGTTGCTCGAACTGGCGGGCACCCAGCTCGCACTCGGGTAGTCGGGGGCGGCGGCGATGGCGTTCGGCTCCTTGGCGTTCAGGTCCCTGGCGCCCGCGTACGGTCCCCTCTCGGCGGTGACCTCGCGAGGGGCCACGCGCAGGCCCTTGGCCTTGAACCCGAGGCCGAGCAGCTCGTAGACGGCGTCGGCGTAGAGGCGGGCCAGCTCCGGCGTGGAGGCGTTGCCGTACCTGGCGACGGCCTCGTACCAGCGGCCCTCCTCCTTCCTGGCGGCCTCGTCGAGCCCGAGCTCGTCGGCGATCGAGCGCAGCACGGCGGCGCCGCCGAGGATGTTGGCCTCGGTGTCGGCGCGCAGCTTCTCGACGGGCAGTCCTGTGAGCTCGGCGGCCTTCTCCAGGGTGTGCGTGGTGGGGTTGCTGACCAGGTGCATCACGCCGTAACCGCCGCTGGCGCTCGGCTGTCCGTCGTGCCCGTCGAGGTGGGTCTCGGCGTAGGCGATCGCGGCGAGCAGGTCACGGGGGACGTCGTGAGCGGCGGCGGCCTTGGCGAAGGCGGCGCGCAGCGGGGTCGTGCGGTCGGCGGCGGCGGGCTGGCCGGCCAGGATGAGGAGGGCGGAGAGGGCCGAGGCGACAAGAGCGGCTAATCGTGTCATGAGCGCTCCTCGAACGGGGGGTGTCGGGTGCACACTATGAGGCTTCATGACAGATGTCGATAATTGACATTACCAAGGCTGTGGATGAAAATTTTCGTCCCGCCCCGCTGTACCGCGCGCGTTCCTTTGTGCGCCGCGCGCGCATCGTGGCGGCGGCGGGCGGCGCCCTGATCGTTACTCCGGATCGGTGACGTGGATGCGGACCGCGCGGAAGAGCTGCGGCGTCTCCCGCAGGACGGCCAGCTTGGGGTCGGGCACGGGCAGGAACGGCTCGGCCTCCATCGCGAACAGCGGCGCGAGCCGCCGGTCGGACCGGATCGAGTCGACGGCCTTCCTGTCGCCGCCGAACACCACTGCCGTCATCGCCTCCAGGTGCGGCGACAGCACCCGCAGCGCGGTGTCGGCGGCGGCCTGGTAGGTCTGGTCGGCCTGGTTGCTCCTGCGCCTGGCGAAACGCTGCTGCGACCAGCCGCCCGCGGCGGTGCGGCCCTGGACGTAGCGGGAGTCGACCTTGGAGGCGACCAGCCGTACGCCGTCGAAGACGCCCGCCGCGTAGCCGCCCAGGCGGACCAGCACCACCCCGACCAGGCGGTCGGCGCGGGCGTGCGTCACGAGGCCGGTCACCCTCGGCGAGCCTGACGGCATCGGGGGGAAGGGCGCGTGGCATTCGGCGATCGCCCCGTCGGCGGCGGCCAGCCGTACGACATGGGTGTCGCCGGTCGCCTCGAACGGGCCGTGGCGGTCGGCGAACCCGTCGATCCACCGCTGGAGGCGTTCGGGGGGCACCGACACCCACCGTCCCCCGCCCTTCGCCGGCCGCGCTTTCACCCTGGCAGCGTAGCCGGTGGGCCCCTCTGAGCTGGAACTTGTGGCGAAAAGTCGGTGAATTTCGTTCCTGGAGGCTTCTGGGACTGCTGGGATTCGCTCCACAATTCTGACGTGTCTCCCCAGACTCCCCTGCTTCCCCAGTACGACCAGGAAGCTCCGGCCGCCGTCTCCCCTGTGATCGACCTCGAGACCGGCGGCGTCATCGTGCTGGCCCCCGAGCTGGTCGCGCGCGTCCCCGAGGACCACAGGAGGGCCGCGGCGGGCCAGGCGCTGGCGACGCTGGCACGCGGCATCGGCGCGCACGTGCTGGCTCCCGCCGTCACGACGGGGGCGCAGCTGGCGGCCGTGCGCGACTGGGGGGTACGGCTGGCGGAGGGGCCGCTGCTGCGGCCGGGCCCCGACGGCATGGTGCGGGTGCCGCTGCCGGTGCGCAAGCCGTCCAGGACCGACCTGATGCTCGGCCCGCGCGTGCACGAGCTGCTGCTGCCCGCGGTGTCGCTGCCGGCCGCGGCGACGGCGGAGGAGGTGGTGGAGGCGTTCGGCACCGAACCCTCGATCACCAGCGTGATCCTGGTGGACGAGTACCAGCGCCCCGAGGGCAGCCTGGACCGCAGCAGGTTCCTGCTGTCGATCGCCAGCCGGTACGGCCACGCCCTGCACGGCAAGAAGCCCGCGCTACGGCTGGCCGACCCGCCGAGGACCGTTCCAAGGACCACCCCGGCCATCGCCGCGATGCAGGTCGCGGGGCGGGACAGCGCCCGCGTCTACGACGACCTGGTGGTGACGGACGAGGTGGGCAGATGCATGGGCGTCGTCAGGGTCGGCGACCTCATGCGCGCGGCCACCGGGCCGTATCGGTGACCTGCGTGAACGTGGCGATGAGGCCGTCCTTCAGCCCGAGGTCGTGCGCGAAGGCGGCCTCGAAGGCCTGTCCCGTGGCACGTGCGGCGCCGCGGTAGTGCCCGAAGACGACGACCCTGTCATCGCCCGCCCACACCTGTTCCTCGGGGACGGGACGGGTGTCGTAGGCCCGGAAGATCACAGCCCAGCAGTCGGCGAGGGCGGCCTGCGGCCCGCAGTGCTCGCCGCCGACGTCCAGCGGCATGCCCTCGCTGACCCTCAGGACCAGGTCGGGATGGAGGGTGGCGAGGAGCGCGGCGGGGTCCTCCTGGGCGAAGGCCGCGTACAGGTCGTCCACAGTTTTAGAGGTCACTCTCCAAAACTACCGCCAGAGCGGCCGCCTCCGCCAGCCGTACCGCCCTTTCGGGCACGGCCCGCCCGGCCAGCACATGCCGCCGCACGGCCGCGACGGGCACGTCGACCAGCGCGAACGTGACCCGTTCCAACGCGTCGCCCGGCAGCCGCGCCGCCAGCTCGCGCAGCGCCGCCGCGGCGTCGGTGTTGAGTTTGTCGAGCTCCTCGCCGAGCTCGGCCGGCCACCGTTCGCGCAGTTCGGCCACGTTGTGCGCGAGCAGCAGGCGGGCCTCGTCCGGGTGCTCGGCCGACCATCGGACGACGTGCGCGGCCGACGCCCGCACCGCCTCGGCCGGGTCTGGCGCGCGGGCGGCGAGCAGGAATCCCTCCTGGAAGCGCCTGACGGCCCTGATCCACAGGTGCGCCAGCAGCAGGTCGCGCGAGCCGTACCGGTGATAGATGGATCCGCTGGGCGCGCCCAGGCGCGCCGCGACCGCCGTGACAGTCACGGCCTCGTGGCCGCCCTCCGCGGCCAGCGCCGCGGCGGCGTCAAGGATCTTGTCGGCTCCGAACTTGGCTGGTCGTCCCACATCGGCACGTTAGCGTGCTAGGAAGGAAGTCGTGCTGAACAGGCGGACGTTGCTGCTGGGTGGAGCGAGCGCCACCCTGGCGGGCTGCACGGTGCCCACCGAGGTGCCCACCGAGGACCCCAAGCCCCCGAGGCTCCAGGAGAACGACTGGGCCTCGGTGCGGGCGCAGTTCGCCCTCGACCCGAAGGACGCCAACTTCGCGGCGTTCGTCCTGGCCGCCCATCCCGCTCCCGTGCGGGCGGCGATCCAGCGGCACCGCCAGGGGCTCGACGGCGACACCGCCGGATACCTGGAGCGGGAGGACCGCGACGCCGCCGTCAGAAGGGCCGCCGAGCGGTATCTCGGCGCCAAGGAGGGCGAGGTCGCGCTCGCCGACAGCACGACGATGGGCCTGAGCCTGCTCTACTCGGGCTTGCGCCTGCGGCAGGGCCAGGAGGTGCTCACCACCGAGCACGACTTCTACGCCACCCACGAGAACCTCAGGATGCTCGCCGAGCGCACCGGCGCGCGGGTCACCCGGGTGCGTCTCTACGACGACCCCGCCAAGGCCCGCGCCGAGCAGATCGTCGCCGCGCTCAAGGCCGGGCTCACCCCGCGCACCAGGATCGTCGCCGTCACCTGGGTCCACTCCGGCACCGGGGTCAGGCTGCCGATCCGCGCGATCGCCGACATGCTCGCCGAGGCCAACCGCGGCCGCGACGACAATGACAGGGCGCTGCTGTGCGTCGACGGCGTCCACGGCTTCGGCGCGCTCGCCGACTCCGTGACCGACCTCGGCTGCGACTTCCTGGCCTCCGGTACCCACAAGTGGCTGTTCGGCCCGCGCGGCACCGGCATCGTGTACGGCAGGGCGTGGGAGCACGTCGCCCCCATCATCCCGAGCTTCAGCGACCCCGGGTTCCGGGCCTGGTTCGGCGGCGGCGCGCCCGCGGGCCCCGGCGGCCTCATCAACACCCCGGGCGGCTACAAGGCCTTCGAGCACCGCTGGGCGATGGCCGAGGCGTTCGCCTTCCAGACGGGCATCGGCAAGGACCGCGTGCAGGAACGCACGATCGAGCTGGCCACCCGGCTCAAGCAGGGCCTGGCCGCCAACCCGCGCGTGCGGCTCATCACGCCGATGGATCCCGCGCTGTCGGCGGGGCTGGTGTGCTGCGAGATCGACGGCGTGACGGCCTTCCAGGCGATGGAGCGGCTGCGCGCCCGGCGCATCCTGACCAGCACCACCCCCTACCTGCAGGTCTACCTGCGCTTCGGCACCTCGATCCTGGTCAGCCCCGAACAGGTCGACCAGGCCGTCAAGGCGGTCGCCGCGCTCACCTAGCGACGCGGGCGTCACCGCCGCGCGGGACTGCGGCGCGAGGCCCGCCGTCGCCGCGCTCGCGTGACCCGCGCTAGATCCTGCAGGCGTAGATGTCCGTCACCAGGATGGCGCGCGCGCCGATCTCCCAGAGCTGGTCCATCACCTGCTGGTGGCCCTTGCGGGGCACCATCGTGCGGACGGCGACCCAGCCCTCCCGGTGCAGTGGCGAGATGGTCGGGCCCTCCATGCCCGGCGTGATCGCGCTGGCCTGCTCGATCTGCTCGGCCCGGATGTCGTAGTCCATCATCACGTAGTCGCGGGCGTGGATGACGCCCTGGAGGCGGCGCACGAGCTGGCTCAACCCCTGCGTATCCGCGGAGCCCGCGCGCCTGATCAGCACCGCCTCCGAGCGCATGATCGGCTCGCCGAAGACCTCGAGGCCGACGTTGCGCAGCGTGGTGCCCGTCTCGACCACGTCGGCCACGGCGTCTGCCACGCCCAGGTGGATGGCGGTCTCGACCGCGCCGTCGAGCTTGATGACGCGGGCGTCGACGCCGCTGTCGGACAGGTATTTCTCCAGCAGCCCGGCGTAGGAGGTGGCGATGCGCAGGCCGTCGAGGTCCTGCACGGAGGACATGCTGCCCGACCTGGCGGCCAGGCGGAAGGTGGAGCCGCCGAAGCCGAGCGGCAGCACCTCCTCCACCGGCGCGCCCGAGTCGAACAGCATGTCGCGGCCGGTGATCCCGGCGTCGAGCGTGCCCTCGCCGACGTAGACGGCGATGTCACGCGGACGCAGGAAGAGCAGCTCGCAGGAGTTGTCGGCGTCGACGACGACCAGCTCCTTGCTGTCCTTCCTGGTGCGGTATCCGGCTTCCTTCAGCATGGTGGCGGCGGCCTCGTTGAGGGCGCCCTTGTTGGGTACGGCCAGCCGTAGCATCGTGGACGCTCCTTTCAGAGGTACTTGTAGACCTGGTCAAGCCCGATGCCGCGGGCGATCATGAGGCACTGCACGTGGTAGAGCAGCTGCGAGATCTCCTCGGCGGCACGGTCGTCGGATTCGTGCTCGGCGGCCATCCAGCTCTCGGCTGCCTCCTCGACGACCTTCTTGCCGATGGCATGGACGCCGGCGTCCAGCGCGGCCACGGTGCCCGAGCCCGCGGGCCGGGTGCGCGCCTTCTCGGACAGCTCGGCGAACAGCTCATCGAAGGTCTTCATGATCTCTCTCGGTGCTCGGTTGATGTGCGCTTCCAGAGTATCGGCCCTCAGCGCCCGGAAGCGTGAGCGTCCGCCACCCGAGATGGCTGCGCCCAGAAGACGGTGCCGGGGCCGCTCACCTCGAAGGCGCCCCGCGAGCCCGGCACGAACGCCGACTCCCCCGCCCGCAGCACCTGCCCGTCGACGGACACCTCGCCCTCGACGCAGACGAACACGCGCGGCACGCCGCCCTCCAGCGTGTCGCCGGCGCCCTGGGCGCGGCCGAGCGCGAACTCGGGGACGGGCACCGTGTAGAGCCCGTCCACCGGCTCGACCCGCAGCGGCTGGGAGGCGAAGTCGGTGATCCGCAGCAGCTCGTCCACGTCGACCGGCTTGGGGGTCAGCCCCGCGCGCAGCACGTTGTCGGAACCGCCCATGATCTCCACGCCGAAGCCGCTCAGGTAGCAGTGGAGCACGCCCGCGCCGAGGAACAGCGCCTGTCCTGGCTCCAGGTCGTGCCGGTTCATCAACAGCGGAGCCAGGACCGCGGGGTCGTCGGGGTACTGGTCGGCCAGGCGGAGCACCAGGTCGTGGCCGAGCCGCCCGGCCGCCGCCACGACGGCCTCGACCAGCGCCTTGCGCTCGGGCCACTCCAGCAGCAGCCGCAGCGCGTCCGCCGACCTGCCCGCGTCGAGCAGGTCGACGACCGGGCGCAGCTCCGGCAGTTCAAGCCCCTCCAGCAGCCGCGCCGCCTCGCCCGGCGCGCGGAAGCCCGCCAGGCCGCTGAACGGCGTCAGCGCGCAGACCAGCTCGGGCTTGGGGTAGGCGTCGACGTAGGCGCCGCGCGCGTGACCGGCCTCGGCCTGCTCGGCCGAGGGGTGCACCTGCAGCGACAGCACCCTGTCGACCGCGATCAGCTTCAGCAGGTACGGCAGGCGCGCCCCGAACCTGGCCACCGTCTGGCCGCCCAGCTCGCCCTCGGGGTCGGCGGCGATCGCCTGGTCGAGGGTGACGCCTCGCCCGACGAGCAGGGAGGGGCCCGAAGGGTGGGCGCCGAGCCACATCTCCGCCTCGGGCTGCGGCGAGGGCGAAGGACGCCCCGTCAGGGTGGCGATGGCGGTACGGGAACCCCAGTCGTAGTGCTTGACGGGGTTGGAAAGCAGCTCAGTCACGAGATCTCCGAAATGCGCAAGTGTGCGGCCCCGTCGAGACTATCGCGCCGACGTGAACATGATCCGAACCCCAGGAAACGGCACCTCGGGAAACGGCGCTGCCCGCCGTACCTCGCCGGAAGGCGGGGTAGGGCGGGCAGCGGCGGGATGGATCAGCGGCCGAGGCTGCGGGACGGGTCAGCGGCCGAAGCGACGGCCCGAGTTGCCGCGGTCGGAGCGGTAGCCGCCGTTGCCGCGCTCGTCGGAGCGGAACCCGCCGCGCGGGCCTCGGTCGTCGCGGTTGGCCGAGAACGGACGGCCCCGGTCGCCACCGCGGTCGTCGGCCCGGAAACCGCCGGAGCGGGGGCCCCGGTCGGCGGAGAAGGGACGGCCCCGGTCACCAGCACGGTCGTCGGAACGGTAGCCGCCGCCCTGGCGGGAACCCCGGTCGTCGGAACGGTAGCCGCCGGAGCGGGGCGCGCGGTCGTCGGAGCCGGAACCGGCCGGGTTGTAGCCGCCCGAGCGGAACCCGCCCGAACGCGGACCCCGGTCGTCGGACCTGAACCCACCGCGGTCGTTCGAGCGGTAGCCGCCGCGGTCGTCGGAGCGGAAGCCGCCCTGACGCCTGTCCTCGCCGAACGTGCGCGGCTCGGCCGAGCCACCGTCGTTCTGGCGCGGACGCCGGTCGCCGTCGAAGGAGCGGTGCGGGCGGCGCTCGCCACCGAAGTCGGAACGCGGGCCGCGGTCGCCACCGAAGTCCGACCGCTGGCCACGGTCACCGTCGAAGTCGCGCTGCGGGCGGCGGTCGTCGCCGTCGTGGCGGCGGGGACGGCGGTCCTCGCCGAAACCGTCGGACGAGCGGCGCGGACGCCGGTCGTCGCCGAAGTCGCGGCGGCGGCCACGGCGCTCACCACCGTGCCCGGCGCCCTCACGGCGCGGACGGAGCGGCTTGCGCACGTCGGGCTCCCACACGGGGATGGACTCGCCGCTGGGGGCGCGGGCGCCCGTCACCTCGGCGACGCGGTCGTTGCCCGGCACGGCCTTCAGCCTGAACGGGTGGATGCCGGCGCGGCGGGTCAGCGCGTCGGTGGAGCGGCGCTCGTTCGGCAGGACGAGGGTCACGACGGTGCCCTTCTCCCCCGCGCGCGCCGTACGGCCGCCCCTGTGCAGGTAGCTCTTGTGGTCCTGCGGCGGGTCGACGTGGAGCACCAGGCTGATGCCGTCGACGTGGATGCCGCGGGCCGCGACGTCGGTGCAGACCAGGACGTCGACCTGGCCCTCCTTGAACTCCGCGAGGATGCGGGTGCGCTGGTTCTGGCGCTTGCCGCCGTGCAGACCGCCGGACTTGACGCCGACGCGGGCCAGCTGCTTGCACAGCCGGTCGACGCCGTGCTGGGTGCGGACGAAGATGATCGTACGGCCCTCGCGGTTGGCGATCTCGGCGGTGACGTCGAACTTGTCGTCGCGGGTCACCTGGATCACGTGGTGCTCCATGGTGTCGACCGGCGAGGTCGCGGGCGCGATCGAGTGGGTGATCGGGTCCTTGAGGAAGCGCTGCACCAGCTTGTCGACGTCGCCGTCGAGCGTGGCGGAGAACAGCAGCCGCTGGCCGTCGGCGGGGGTCTGCGCGAGCAGCTCCGACACGACGGGGAAGAAGCCGAGGTCGCACATGTGGTCGGCCTCGTCGAGCACGCTGACCTCGATGGAGTCGAGCGAGCACTCGCCCTGGCGCATCAGGTCGCCCAGCCGGCCGGGGGTGGCGATGATGACGTCGACGCCCCGTCGCAGGGCCTCGACCTGCTTGCCCATGGACATGCCGCCGACGACGACCTTCATCCGCAGGCCGAGGCCGCGGCCGAGGGGCTCGAGGGCGTCGTGCACCTGGAGCGCGAGCTCACGGGTGGGGACGAGGATCATCGCGCGGGGGCGCTTGGGGGTGGGCTTGACGCCCGCGATGCGCGCCATCGTGGGCAGGCCGAAGGCGAGGGTCTTGCCGGAGCCGGTCTGGCCGCGGCCGAGAACGTCGTTGCCGGCCAGCACGTCGGGGATCGTCGCGCTCTGGATGGGGAACGGGCTGTCGATGCCCTGCCGGGACAGGCCGGTGACGAGCGGCTTGGGCAGGCCAAGCAGCTCGAACTCCGGAACACCCTGCTCCTCGACGGAGGTTTCGGGCATGGCAGCGTCGAGCATGGTCACGAAGTCGTGCCTTTCAGTCAGAGTGGGCGCGTCACTTCTGCGAAAGGACGAGCCGAGTACAGGGCGTCTCTTACGCCCTCGGGGTGGGGACTGGGCCACTAGCTTCGGCCCGTCTACGCGCACCCAATGAGCCGGCCGCAGGCGGCGTTCACGCACAATGGTGCGTCAGGTGCACGTGTTGCCAACACGCAGGAGGATGGGGATATTCCCGCGCCGGATCCGGACCTTCCGGAGCCCTGGCATGCTGAAACGGCTGGCGCTGCAAATCGCCAGCCGTACAGCGAAAAGATCAGACGTTGAATCCTAGCATACGCAACTGGTCGCGCCCGTCGTCGGTGATCTTGTCGGGGCCCCACGGCGGCAGCCACACCCAGTTGATCTTCACGTCGGAGACCATGCCCTCGAGGGCCGAGTGGGCCTGGTCCTCGATGACATCGGTCAGCGGGCACGCCGCGCTGGTCAGCGTCATGTCGATGGTGGCCACGGGCTGGCCGCCCTCGACCGGGTCGAGGTTGAGGCCGTAGACCAGGCCCAGGTCGACGACGTTGATCCCGAGCTCGGGGTCGACGACGTCTCTGAGCGCCTCCATGACCTCCTCGACGGTCGCCTCACCGTCGAACGCCGTCGTCGGCGTCTCCACCGGCTTGCTCATTACTATGCGCTCCTCACAACAGCGTCCTTGTAGGCCATCCAGGACAGCAGCGCGCACTTGACGCGGGCGGGGAACTTGGCCACGCCCGCGAAGGCGACCGCGTCACCAAGCACGTCCTCGTCGGCCTCCACCTTGCCCCTGCCCTGCATCAGCCTGGTGAACTCCTCCACCACCGACAGCGACGCCTCGACCGTCGAGCCGGTGGCCAGCTCGTGCAGCACCGAGGCCGCGGCCTGGCTGATGGAGCAGCCCTGCCCGTCGTAGGAGACGTCCTCGATCTTGCCGCCGTCGCCGACCTTGACCCTGAGCGTGATCTCGTCGCCGCACGTCGGGTTCACGTGGTGAACCTCGGCGTCGTACGGCTCACGCAGCCCCCGCCCCTGCGGGTGCTTGTAGTGCTCCAGGATCAGCTCCTGGTACATCGACTCGGCGATCATCTCAGGCGAACACCTTCTGCACGTGGTAGAGACCTCTGACCAGGGCGTCAATCTCGCTCGTGGTGTTGTACAGGTAGAACGACGCCCGCGTGGTCGCGGGTATTCCGAACCTCAGGTGGAGCGGCCGCGCGCAGTGGTGTCCAACCCGTACGGCGACGCCGAACCGGTCATCGAGGATCTGCCCGACATCGTGCGGATGTATGCCCTCCAGCGTGAAGGACACCGTGGCGCCCCTGTCGTCCTTCGAGGCGGGGCCGATGATGCGCAGCGAGGGCACCTCGGTGAGCGCCTGCAGCGCGTAGGCCGTCAGCTCCCGCTCGTGCGCCTCGATGGCCGCCATGCCGACGCCTTCGAGGTAGTCGACCGCCGCGCCGAGCCCGATGGCCTCGACGATCGGCGGCGTGCCCGCCTCGAACTTGTGCGGGATGGGCGCGTAGGTCGAGCGGTCCATCCAGACCGCCTCGATCATCTCGCCTCCGCCGAGGAACGGCGGCATGGCCTCGAGCAGCTCGGCGCGCCCCCACAGCACGCCGATGCCCGAAGGGCCGAGCATCTTGTGCCCGGTGAAGGCCACGAAGTCGACGTCGAGCCCGGCCAGGTCGATCGGGTGGTGCGGCACCGACTGGGAGGCGTCGAGCATCACCAGCGCGCCCACAGCGCGGGCGCGGCGGACGATCTCGGCGACCGGGTTGACGGTGCCGAGCACATTGGACTGGTGGGCGACCGAGACGATCTTCGTGCGCTCGGTGATGACGCCGTCGGCCAGGTCGAGCCTGCCGTCGTCGGTCACGCCGAACCACTTGAGCGTCGCGCCCGTGCGCTGCACCAGCATCTGCCACGGGACGATGTTGGAGTGGTGCTCCATCTCGGAGATGACGATCTCGTCACCGGGGCCGAGAGCGAACCGGGGGTCGGTGTTGGTGCGGTTGCCGAAGGAGTAGGCCACCAGGTTGAGCGCCTCGGAGGCGTTCTTGGTGAACACGATCTCGTCGCGGCTGGGCGCCTTCACGAAGGCGGCGACCTTGTCGCGCGCCGCCTCGAACGCCTCGGTCGACTCGGTGCCGAGCGCGTGGTGGGCCCGCCCCACGTTGCTGTAGTGCATCGCGAAGTGGTCGCGCATGGTCTCGATGACCTGCGCCGGCTTCTGCGAGGAGTTGCCCGAGTCGAGGTAGACGAGCGGGCGCCCGCCGGACAGCTCGCGGGAGAGGACAGGGAAGTCCTTCCTGACCCTCTCCACGTCGAACGCTCCGTTCATTACGCTGACGCCTTCGTGTACTGCTCGTAGCCCTCGGCTTCGAGCTTCTCGGCCAGCTCGGGCCCACCCTCCTCGACGATCTTGCCGGCCGCGAAGACGTGCACGAAGTCAGGCTTCACGTAGCGCAGGATGCGGGTGTAGTGGGTGATCAGCAGCACGCCGGTCTCGCCGTTGGCACGGAAGCGGTTGATGCCCTCGGACACCACGCGCAGCGCGTCGACGTCGAGGCCCGAGTCGGTCTCGTCGAGGACGGCGATCTTCGGCTTGAGCAGCTCGAGCTGGAGGATCTCGTGCCGCTTCTTCTCACCGCCGGAGAAGCCCTCGTTGACGTTGCGGGTGGCGAAGGCCGAGTCGATGGCCAGGGAGTCCATGCCCGACTTCAGGTCCTTGCTGAACTCGCGCAGCTTCGGCGCCTCGCCGCGCACGGCGGTGACGGCCGAGCGCAGGAAGTTGGAGACGCTGACGCCGGGCACCTCGACCGGGTACTGCATGGCGAGGAACAGACCGGCGCGGGCGCGCTCGTCGACCGACAGCTCCAGCAGGTCGACGCCGTCGAGCAGGACCTGGCCGCCGGTGATCGTGTACTTGGGGTGGCCGGCGATCGCGTAGGCGAGCGTCGACTTGCCCGAACCGTTGGGGCCCATGATGGCGTGGGTCTGGCCGGCCTTCACGGTCAGGTTGACGCCCTTCAGGATCTCCTTGTCGGCGACGGAGACCTGCAGGTCACGAATCTCAAGGGTGGACACTGTTATGACTCCTTCGAGAGCGAGACGAGGACGTCGTCGCCGTCGATCTTCACTCGGTAAACGTTCACGGGCTTGGTGGCGGGCGGGCCGGTGGGCTTGCCCGAGCGCACATCGAAGCACGAGCCGTGCAGCCAGCACTCGAGGGTCCCGTCGTAGACCTCGCCCTCGCTCAGCTTCACCTCGGCATGCGAGCAGACGTCGTGCAGGGCGAAGACCTCATCGCCCTTGCGGACCAGCGCCACGGGGGTGTCGTCCACCTCGACGCCGACGACTCCCTCGTCAGGGATGTCGCTGATCCTGCAGACCTTCTGGAATGTCACTTCTCGAGCTCCGCCTCGACCTTGGCCAGCACGCGATCGCGCAGCTCGGGAACGGAGATCTTCTCCACCAGCTGACCGAGGAATCCCCTGATCACCAGGCGGCGGGCCTCGTCGTAGGGGATGCCGCGGGCCTGGAGGTAGAAGATGTGCTCGTCGTCCAGGCGGCCGGAGGCGGAGGCGTGACCCGCGCCGGCGACCTCGCCGGTGAGGATCTCGAGGTTGGGCACCGAGTCGGCGCGGGCGCCGTCGGTGAGGATCAGGTTGCGGTTGAGCTCGTAGGTGTCGGTGCCCTCGGCCTCGACCCTGATGATCACGTCACCGATCCACACGCCGTGCGCGTCCTCGCCCTGCAGCGCGCCGCGGTAGTCGACGTAGCTCTTGCAGTTGGGCTGGGAGTGGTCGACCAGCAGGCGGTGCTCCAGGTGCTGACCGGCGTCGACGAAGTAGACGCCGGACAGGTCGGCGTCGCCGCCGGGGGCGGTGTAGGAGACGCTGGGCGACAGCCGTACGAGGTCGCCGCCCAGGGTGACCGCGAACCCGCGGAAGGTCGCGTCCTTGGCCAGCTGCGCGTGGTGGTGGGAGACGTGGACGGCGTCGTCGGCCCAGTCCTGCAGACTGATGACCTTGAGGCTGGCGCCGTCGCCCACGACGAACTCGACGTTGTCGGCGTAGACGGCACTGCCCTGGTGGTCGAGGACGACGACGGCCTGGGCCATCGGCTCGACCTTGACCACGATGTGGCCGTAGGCCGCGCCCTCGACGCCGCCGCCGCGCACCTCGATCTGGATCGGCTCGTCGACGACGGCCTCCTGCGGCACGGTGACGACCAGCGCCTTCTCGAAGGAGCTGTAGGCCTGCGCGCTGACCCGGTCGACGGGGGCGTAGGCCTTGCCGACCCGCGCGTCGTCGCGGCCGACCCACTCGGCGGTGACGCCGGCGGGGGTCCAGGTCTGCGTGACGACCTGGCCGGTCACCTCGGCGGTGCCGTTGTGCAGGCCCTTCAGGCGCGACAGCGGCGTGAAGCGCCACTGCTCCTCGCGCCCGGTCGGCACCTCGAAGTCGTCCAGGTTGTAGGACGACTTCTCGTGCAGGGTCGACAGGGGCTTCTCGTTCAGGCCCATCAGCCGACGGCTCCTTCCATCTGCAGCTCGATCAGGCGGTTCAGCTCGAGGGCGTACTCCATGGGCAGCTCGCGCGCGATCGGCTCGACGAAGCCGCGCACGATCATGGCCATCGCCTCGTCCTCGTCGAGCCCGCGGCTCATGAGGTAGAACAGCTGGTCCTCGCTGACCTTGGAGACCGTGGCCTCGTGACCCATGGAGACGTCGTCCTCGCGGACGTCGACGTAGGGGTAGGTGTCGGAGCGGCTGATCTGGTCGACGAGCAGCGCGTCGCACTTGACGGTCGAGGCGGAGCCGTGGGCGCCCTCCTCGATCTGGACGAGCCCGCGGTAGGAGGTACGGCCGCCGCCGCGCGCCACCGACTTGGAGATGACGCTGGAGGAGGTGTTGGGCGCCAGGTGCACCATCTTGGAGCCGGCGTCCTGGTGCTGGCCCTCGCCGGCGAAGGCGACGCTCAGCGTCTCGCCCTTGGCGTGCTCGCCCATCAGGTAGACGGCGGGGTACTTCATCGTGACCTTGGAGCCGATGTTGCCGTCGATCCACTCCATGGTCGCGCCCTCGTACGCCACGGCGCGCTTGGTGACCAGGTTGTAGACGTTGTTCGACCAGTTCTGGATGGTCGTGTAACGGCAGCGGGCGTTCTTCTTCACGATGATCTCGACGACCGCGGAGTGCAGCGAGTCGCTGGAGTAGATCGGCGCGGTGCAGCCCTCGACGTAGTGGACGTAGCTGTTCTCGTCCACGATGATCAGGGTCCGCTCGAACTGGCCCATGTTCTCGGTGTTGATCCGGAAGTAGGCCTGCAGCGGGATCTCGACCTCGACGTTCGGCGGCACGTAGATGAACGAGCCACCCGACCACACGGAGGTGTTGAGCGAGGCGAACTTGTTGTCGCCGACGGGGATCACCGAGCCGAAGTACTCCTTGAAGAGCTCCTCGTGCTCCTTCAGGCCCGTGTCGGTGTCGACGAAGATGACGCCCTTCTCCTCGAGGTCCTCACGGATCTTGTGGTAGACGACCTCGGACTCGTACTGGGCGGCGACACCGGCGATGAGGCGCTGCTTCTCCGCCTCGGGGATGCCGAGCTTGTCGTAGGTGTTCTTGATGTCGTCGGGCAGCTCGTCCCAGGAAGCGGCCTGCTTCTCGGTGGAGCGCACGAAGTACTTGATGTTGTCGAAGTCGATGCCGGTCAGGTCCGAGCCCCAGGTGGGGAGCGGCTTCTTGCCGAACAGCCGGAGGCCCTTCAGGCGAAGGTCGAGCATCCACTCCGGCTCGTTCTTGAGCGCGGAGATGTTGCGGACGACCTCCTCGGACAGGCCGCGCTTGGCCGCGGCGCCCGCAGCGTCGGAGTCGGCCCAGCCGAACTTGTAATTCCCGAGGCCTTCCAGCTCCGGGCGGTCGGTGACAGTCACCTTCCGGTCTCCTTGCTCTCTCTTATCCGAACAGGGCTCACATGAGTGGTGCAGACCCCGTCGCCGTGTGCGATGGTGGCCAGGCGTTGCACGGGGGTGCCGAGCAGTCGCGCGAACGCTTCCGTCTCGGCCTCGCACAGCTGCGGGAACTCCGCCGCCGCGTGCGCCACCGGGCAGTGATGCTGGCAGAGCTGGTCGCCGCCCGACTTGGCCTTGGTGGCCGAGGCGGCGTAACCGTCCGCCGACAGCGCCTCGGCCAGCACCTGTACGCGCTGGTCTTCCGGCACTGTCCGCATGACCGGCTCGAGCCGCTGCAGCAGGCCCTGGACCTGCGAGCGGGCGAACTCGGTCACCGCTTCCTCGCCCATGCGCTCGGCAAGGAAACGCAACGCGCTGCCCGCGAGATCGTCATAGGCGTGCTCGAAAGCACTGCGCCCCGCGTCGGTGATGGCGAACAGCTTGGCCGGCCGCCCGCGGCCGCGCTGACCGCGCGGCCGGCTCGTGCGAGGTTCGATCATCCCGTCGGTGAGCAGCGCGTCGAGGTGGCGGCGGACAGCTGCGGGGGTGAGCCCGAGCCGCTCTCCGAGCGCCGCGGCCGCGACGGGACCGTGCTCCAGGATAAGCCTGGCCACACGGGCGCGGGTGCTGCGCTCATGTCCTGGCTCGATCGTAGGGGGCACGTTTTTCACAACATCAGTGTGCCTTAATTCCTTCCCGGTTCTCAAACGAACGGGAAATGCAATTTCTCACGCAGGCAAGCCTTACCTAACTGCGAAAACGCGTCCTCGGCCCAGGATCGCGAAAACCAGGAAGGAGCCGACGATGAGCGCCAGCATGACCACGGCCATCGGCACCGCCGTACCGGATCCGGCCAGGCCCACCAGCGGCGCGGCGATCGCGCCGAACGCGAACTGCATGACGCCGAGCAGCGCGGAGGCGCTGCCCGCCACCTGCTGCGACTGGCCGGCCAGGGCGAGCGCGCCGGTGCCCGGCAGGGTCAGGCCCGAGCCGCACATGATGACGAACAGCGCGGCGACCACGCCGGCCAGGCCGAAGTCCATGACCGTGGCGACGACGAGCAGCACCCCGCCGGCCAGGCTGAGGATCAGGCCGCCCAGCACGAGGCGGGCGGGCGCGACGCGGCCCGAGAGCCTGCCGCCCACCTGGGCCAGGAGCGTCAGGCCGAGGGCGTTGAGCGCGAAGACGAGCGAGAACTGCTGCGGCGAGGCGCCGTAGACCTCCTGGAGCACGAACGGCGAGCCGGAGATGTAGGCGAACATGCCGGCGAAGGCCAGCCCCGCGGCCAGCGAGCAGGCCATGAACGAACGGTCGCCGAGCAGCCGCCCGAAGGTGGCCGCGGTGTTCCTGAGCCCGCCGCCCTCCCTCTTGTCCACCGGCAGCGTCTCCCTGACCCCGGGCAGGACGGCCAGCAGCAGCACCACGCCCGCCAGGCTGAGCGCGACGAAGATGCCGCGCCAGGAGGTGAAGGACAGCAACTGGGCGCCCGCGATCGGCGCGAGGATCGGCGCGAGGCCGCTGACCAGCATGAGGGTGGCGAAGATGCGGGCGATGGCGGCGCCTTCGTACAGGTCACGGACCACCGCGCGGACGATCACCAGGACGGCGCCGCCCAGGATGCCCTGCGCCAGGCGCAGCACGACGAGCGCGGCCACCGACGGCGCGAAGGCGCACAGCAGCGAGGCCAGCGTGTAGCCGGCGACGCCGACGACGAGTGGCATCCTGCGACCTCTGACGTCGCTCAGCGGCCCGGCGAGGACCTGGCCCAGGCTGACGCCGATGAGACAGGCGGTCAGGGTGAGCTGCACCTGCGCGGGGGTCGAGGCCATCTCGGAGGTGATGGCGGGCAGCGCGGGCAGGTACATGTCGATGGACAGCGGGCCGATAGCCGACAGCGCGCCCAGGATCAGCAGCAGCAGTCCGCGGCGGTCCCCCCTGGTGACAACGGGTGTGGCTGCTGCCACGGACATGCGTGAACCCCTCTCCCTCGTAGGCCGTGGCCCACGAGGGCCGAGGGGTCAAACCAGCATCCGGTCCGCGGAATTCCCAGATTTTTGCTGAATTTTCACGCAGTTTCGTTCAGCTGAATCAGGGAGAGCGCGGCGCCCTGCGGATCCATGATCATCCCGAACCTGCCGGGAGGGGAGTCCATCGAGTCGATGAGCACCGTGGCGCCCAGCGACCTGGCCTTGGCGATGGTGGCGTCGAGGTCGGCGACGGCGAAGTAGGTCGCCCAGTGCGAGGGGGTGCCCTCCGGGTAGTTGGGCGACATCTCCATCATGCCCGCGATGCTCTGGTCGCCGACCAGCCACTCGGTGTAGGTCAGGCCGTCCATCCGCTGCGGCCTGGCGGTCCAGTCGAAGACGGTGGTGTAGAACGCCGTGGCCGCCTGCGGGTCTCTGGTGACCAGCTCGTTCCAGCAGAAGGCGCCGGGCTCGTTGACCAGTTCGGCGCCCTTGTGGTTACGGGCCTGCCAGACGGAGAAGTAGGAGCCGTCGGTGGCCTGGAAGACGGCCATCGAGCCCTCTTCGAAAATCTGCATCGGCTCGACGACGACGGTGCCACCCGCGTTCTTGACGCGGTCGGCCACGACGGCGGCGTCGTCGGTGGCGACGTAGACGTTCCAGACGGGGGGCATCCCCTCCCCCATGATCGGGCCGACGCCCGCGACCTTCTTGCCGTTGTGGACGAACTGCCCGTAACCGCCCGCGGCCGGGTCGGCGACCATCTCGGCCGTCCAGCCGAAGATGTCGCCGTAGAAGCGGACCGCCGCCTGGACGTCGGACGTCGACAGGTCGACCCAGCACGGGATGCCCGCCTCGTAAGCACTGCGCACCGACATTTGCACTACCTCCTTTCCCGTCACCCAATCACGTGTCCAAGGTCACATCCCTTCAGTTGGCTGGCTTTTTAGATATTTGTCGTCTGTGAGTGTCGCGGGCGCCGCCTGACGAGCTGACCGCCCGCAGGGGTCCCTACACTCGTGGCCATGAGCTCCCCTGCCGTCGAGGTCATCGATCTGGTCAAACGTTACGGCGGCACCACCGCCGTCGACGGGCTGACCCTTGCCGCCCAGCGCGGCGCGGTCACCGCGATCCTCGGCCCCAACGGCGCGGGCAAGACCTCCACCATCGAGATCTGCGAAGGTTTCCGCGCGGCCGACGGCGGCACCGTGCGCGTGCTCGACCGCGCGCCCTCCGACCCGACGCTCCGGGCCAGGGTGGGCGTGATGCCGCAGGCGGGGGGCGTGCCGCCGGCGATGCGGTGCGGTGAGTGGCTGCGGCTGATGTCCCGCTTCCACGCCTCTCCCCTCGACCCCCAGACCCTTCTGGTACGGCTGGGCCTGGCCGAGCACGCGCGCACGCCGTACCGGAGGATGTCGGGCGGCCAGCAGCAGCGGCTCTCGCTGGCGGGGGCCGTGATCGGCCGGCCCGAGCTGGTCTTTCTCGACGAGCCGACCGCGGGCCTCGACCCGCAGGCCAGGCGGGCCTGCTGGGAGCTGGTCGCCGACCTGCGCGCGGCGGGCGTGGCGGTCGTGCTGACCACCCACTACATGGACGAGGCCGAACGGCTGGCCGACCACGTGGTGATCATCGACAGGGGCAGGGTCGTGGCCGAGGGGACGCCCGCCTCGCTCACCGGCGCCGAACGGCAGCTGCGCTTCCGCGCCAGGCCGGGGCTCACCCTGGAGGAGCTGCTGAGCGCGCTGCCGGCGGGTTCGGCGGCCAAGGAGTCGCCGTCGGGCCACTACATCATCGAGGGGCACGTCGGGCCCGAGCTGCTGGCCACGGTGACGGCGTGGTGCGCCGCCGAGGGTGTCACGGCCGACGACCTGTCCATCGAGCGCAGGACGCTCGAGGACGTCTTCCTCGAGCTGACAGGCAGGGAGCTGCGATGACCGCCCTCGACTTCACCCCCGCCCCGGGGGCGGCCGCCTTCCACCGGATGGTGCTGGCGCAGGCGGGAGCCGAGGCCAGGGCGATCCTGCGCAACGGCGAGCAGCTGCTGCTGACGCTGATCATCCCGGTGCTGCTGCTGGTCGGTTTCTCGCTGGCGCCGCTGGTCGACGTCGGCGGGGGCTCGCGCGTGGGCTTCCTGGCGCCGGGCGTGCTCGCGCTCGCGGTCATGTCGACGGCCTTCACCGGCCAGGCGATCGCGACGGGCTTCGAGCGCCGCTACGGCGTGCTCAAGCGGCTCGGCGCGACCCCGCTGTCGAGGCCGGGGCTGCTGCTGGCCAAGACGGCGGCCGTCGTCGCGGTGGAGCTGCTGCAGGCCGTGGTCATCGTGGTGGTGGCGCTCATGATCGGCTGGCGGCCGCAGGGCTCGCCGCTGGCCGCCGTGCTGCTGGTGCTGCTCGGCACGGCCGCCTTCAGCGGGCTCGGGCTGCTGATGGCCGGCGTGCTTCGGGCCGAGGCGACGCTGGCCGGGGCCAACCTGGTCTACCTGGTGCTGCTGGGCTGCGGCGGCGTGGTGTTCCCGCTGAGCGCCTTCCCCGACGCGGTGGAGCCCGTGCTCGGGCTGCTGCCGATCTCGGCGCTGACCGGCGGCCTGCGCTCGGTCCTGACCGACGGCGCGGCGCTGCCGCTCGGCGCGGTGGCGGTGCTGGCGGTGTGGGCCGCGTTGACCCTGGGCCTGGCGTCAAGGACGTTCCGCTGGGAGTAGGCCTCCCGCCTCCAGGTCTTGTCGGACCCGCCGGGTAGGCTCGTGCCCTGCTGTTCGTCTTCTCCCCGGGGAGTCCTGTGACCGCCTTCGCCCTCGACGGGCCAGCCGACCGCCTCAAGTCAGCCCTGCCCCGCTCGGGCAGCCTGCTGCGCACGGCAGCCGACTCGATCCCACCCTCGGGGTTGGTCATGCTGGCGATCGTCTCGGTGCAGCTGGGCGCGGGCTTCGCCAAGGAGTTGTTCGCGGTGCTGCCGCCGTCGGCGGTGGTGTTCATCCGCATCGTGACGGGCGCGCTGATCCTGGGCGCGGTCGCGCGGCCCAGGCTCAGGGGGCTGGCCTGGCGCGACTGGGCGGTGGGCATCGGCTTCGGCGTGACGCTCGCGGTGATGAACCTGTCGTTCTACGAGGCGCTGGCCAGGCTGCCGATCGGCATCGCGGTCGCGATCGAGTTCCTCGGGCCGCTCGGCGTGGCGATCGCGGCCTCGCGCCGCCGCCTCGACCTGCTGTGGGCGGTCCTGGCGGCGGCGGGCATCGCGCTCATCGCGCCGTGGGGCGAGTCGGCCTCGGTCAGCTGGCTCGGCATCGGCTTCGCGCTGGTGGCGGGGGCCTGCTGGGCGGCCTACATCCTGCTGTCGGCCGCCGCGGGCAGCCGCTTCCCCGGCACCACCGGGCTGTCGTTCGCGATGATCGTCTCGGCCGTGGTCATCGCGCCCGTGGGCGCGACGACGGGCGGGGCCGACCTCCTGCAGCCCTCGGTGATCCTCATCGGGCTCGGAGTGGGCCTGCTGTCGTCAGTGATTCCCTACTCGCTGGAGTTGCAGGCGCTGCGGCGGATGCCCAAGCACGTCTTCGGCATCCTGATGAGCCTGGAGCCAGCGGTGGCGGCGATGATCGGCCTGGTGCTGCTGGGCGAGATCCTGCACGTGCAGCAGTGGGCGGCCATCATCTGCATCGTCGCCGCCAGCCTGGGCGCCACCCGGGCGGGCGGCAAGGCCTGAGCCTGCCCCTGCCGCGCCGTCAGTCCGCCCAGATGTCGCGGACGTGGTGGATGTGCTCGCCCATGATGCGCTCGGCGGCCTCCCTGTCGCCCGCCTTGAGCGCGTCGAGCAGCAGCAGGTGCTCGCGCGCCGAGTCGGGCAGCGTGCCGCGCGCCGACAACTGCGACAGACCGTAGAGCCTGGCCCTGTTGCGCAGGTCGCGCACCACCTCGACCAGGTGGGCGTTGCCCGACAGCGACAGCAGCTCGACGTGGAAGCGCAGGTCGGCGTCGATGTAGGCGAGCAGGTCGGCGCGCTCGGCGGCGTCGACGATCCGCTGCGCGACGGGCCTGAGCCGCTCGAACTCCTCGGCCCTGGACGCGTCGGCCAGCCGGGCGATCGTCGGCACCTCGATGAGCTGGCGGATCTCGGTCAGCTCGTCGAGGTCGCGGTCGGACAGCTCGGTGACCCTGAAGCCCTTGTTGCGCACCGCCTCGACCAGGCCCTCCTTGGCCAGGTCGAGCATGGCCTCGCGGACCGGCGTGGCCGAGACCCCGAACTGGGCGGCGAGCACGGGCGCGGAGTAGACCACGCCGGGCCGCATCTCGCCCGTGACAAGCGCGGCGCGCAGCGCGTGCGCGACCTGCTCGCGCAGGCTCTGCCGCTCGCCCACCACCGGAAGGTCGAGCCTCTCCTCCGCAGCCATCCCGGTTTCCCTACTTTCGTCCGTTCACTGGGCCCACGCCTCGTACGCTGCCGCCGCGACCACCAGGTCCTCCCACGCCATACCGACGCTCTTGAAGACGCGCGGACCCTCGCCCACGGTGACGCGACCGGTGACCAGGTCGGCCAGGTTGCCCGCGAGATGACCACTGGTGATCGTACCGTCGCGCAAAGGGAGGACCACATCCCCAGCCTCGGCCAGCGCCGCCGTCCTCGCCTCGACGACCAGGGTGGCGCGGGCGACGAGATCGTCGTCGATCTCCCTGGCGTCGGGCTCGTGTGACCCGACGGCAACCACGGTGACGTTGTCGCTGGTGAGCTTACCGGGGAACAAGGGGTTCCTGGAGGTCGTACAGCAGGCGATCAGGTCGGCCTCCTCGACCGTGACCAGCGCGCCGGGCGGCGGCGCGCCCACGGCGGCCGAGGCCGTCAGTCCCGCCTCGGCGCACCGGCGGGCCATCGTGGAGGCACGGTCGTGGTCGCGGCCGACGACCGTGACCCGGTCCACGGGGCGTACCTCGCGCAGCGCCAGCACGTGACCCCAGGCCTGCGGCCCGGTGCCGTAGACCAGCAGGCCGGAGGCGTCGGCGGGCGCGAGGTGCTTGACCGCGAGGGCGGAGACGGCGGGCGTGCGCAGGGCGGTGAGCGCCAGGCCGTCCATGGCCGCCAGCGGCGCCATGGTGTCGCCGTCGAACAGCAGGTAGGTGCCCTGGATCCGGGGCAGGCCGCGCGCGGGGTTGCCGGGCGCGACGGTGACCACCTTGACGCCCGCGTACCGCCCGGCCGCGGCGGGCATGATCAGGAACTCTCCCGCACCCGCCGGGACGGCGGCGCGGGCGGGCGCGCTCTCGGGGTCGAACCCGGCGGCCAGCGCCTCCTCCAGGACGGCGACAGCCCGCCCCATCGGCACCAGCCGCTCCAGGTGTTCGATGTACGGCAGGCCGCTCATCGCCCGGCTCCGCCCGCACCGGAGCCGGTCGGGACCGCAGGCGCGGATCCGGTCCCGACCGGCATGATCGCCAGCTGGCTCATCGCAGCGTGAACCCCGTTCCGATCGGGTCCCGTGGATCGAGCTCGAAGCTGTGCCGACCGGTGCGGTAGGCCATGCCCTCGATCTCCGGAATCACGCCCTCCGCGGTGGTCTCGGCCACCCAGGCGCGGAACGACGAGCCCACGATGCTGTCGTGCGTGAGCGTGAACCCGGCGGGCAGCTCCTCGGCCAGCAGCGCCAGCCGGGCCGCGGTGCCGGAGCCGCACGGCGACCTGTCCACCTCGCCGTCGGCGAAGACGGTGACGTTGCGCTGGTGGGCGGGCCCGATCTCGTCGTAGAAGATCACGCCGTAGATGCCCGACAGGCGTTCGTCCGAGGGGTGCCTGGCCGCCGGGTGGTCGGCGAGCGCGGCCTTGATCCGCCGTCCGTGGGCGATCAGCTCGGTCAGGTGCTCAGGCACCACCGACAGGCCCAGCGACGCGGCGGGCAGCGAGGCGTAGATGGCTCCGCCGTACGAGACGTCGACGGCGGTCCCTTCGACGGGCACGCCGCGCGCGATCACGTAGGAGGGAACGTTCCTGAAGGTCACCGAGGTGATCTCGCCGCCCTCCATGGCCACCCTGGCCGTCACCCTGCCGGAGGGCACGTCGATGACGACGTCGGTGGTGCCGTCGGGGTCGGCCTCGACCAGCCCCTCCTGGACGGCGTGCACGCCCAACGCGATCGTGCCGTGCCCACAGGCGGTGGAGTAGCCGTCCTTGTGCCAGAACAGCACGCCCAGGACGGCGCCCGGGGAGTCGGGCGGCACCAGGAAGCACCCGTACATGTCGGCGTGCCCGCGCGGCTCGTGGCATAGCAGCCGCCGCACCCTGTCGATCTCCTCGCCGGCGAAGGCGGCGGCGCGGCGTTCGAGGACGGACGACCCCTTGATCTCCCCGACCCCGCCGACGACGATCCTGAACGGCTCGCCGCCGGTGTGGTAGTCGATGGTCTGGATCATGCCCCTCCCAGGTAGGCCTCGACGACGCGGGGGTCGGAGCGCAGCGAGTCCGCGGTGCCCGACAGGGTCCCCTGGCCGCTTTCCAGCACGTAGCCCCGGTGGGCGATCTTCAGCGCGGCCGAGGCGTTCTGCTCCACCAGCAGCACGGCCGTGCCCGAGGCGTTGATGTCGGCGATCAGCTCCATCACCTGGGCGACGACCAGCGGCGCCAGGCCCATGGACGGCTCGTCCAGCAGCAGCAGGCGCGGCCCGGTGATCAGCGCGCGGCCGATGGCGAGCATCTGCTGCTCGCCGCCCGACAGCGTGCCGCCCTGCTGGGCGCGGCGCTCGGCCAGGCGGGGCAGCAGGTCGTAGACGCGGTCGATGCGCTTTTTGATCTCCGCCTGGTCGCGCACGAGGTAGCCGCCGAGCTGCAGGTTGTCGTGCACGCTCAGCGTGCTGAAGATCCTGCGGCCCTCGGGGCAGTGGACGAGCCCCCGCTCAGTGATCTTGTGTGCGGCCAGGCCGGTGATGTCCTTGTCCTCGAAGAGGACCTTGCCGCCGCTGGGCCGTACCAGGCCCGAGATCGCCGACAGGGTGGTCGTCTTGCCCGCGCCGTTGTTGCCGAGCAGGGTGACGATCTCGCCGGCGCCGACGGTCAGCGACAGGCCGCGCAGCGCGTGCACGCCGTCGTAGTGGACGTCGAGGTCGCTGATCTCAAGCATGGGCGTCGCTCCCCAGGTAGGCCTCGATGACGGCGGGGTCGCGGCGCACCTCTTCGGGGCGGCCGTCGGCGATCTCCTTGCCGAAGTTGAGGACCACGATGCGTTCGGAGACCTGCATGACCAGCCCCATGTCGTGCTCGATCAGCACGATCGCGACGCCGAGGTCGCGGATGCGCCTGATCAGGTCGAGCATCTCGGCCTTCTCGGCGTGGTTGAGGCCGGCGGCGGGCTCGTCGAGCAGCAGCAGGCGCGGCTTGCGGGCCAGCGCGCGGGCGATCTCGACGCGGCGCTGCTCGCCGTAGGGCAGGTTGCGGGCGGCCGAGTAGCGGTCGCCGCGCAGGCCGACGAAGTCGAGCCAGTGGTTGGCCTCGTCGGTGCACTCGCGCTCGGTGCGGCGGTAGCGCGGGGTGTGCAGCAGCGCGTCGAACACGCTCTGCTTCAGCCACAGGTGGCTGCCCGCGCGGACGTTGTCGAGCACCGACAGCTCGCCGAACAGCCGCAGGTTCTGGAAGGTACGGCTGATGCCGACCCTCGCCACGGCCGAGGGCCGCTTGCCCAGCAGCGACTGCCCGTCGAAGGTGATCGCGCCGCCGGTGGGCCGGTAGAAGCCGGTCACGCAGTTGAAGGCGGAGGTCTTGCCCGCGCCGTTCGGGCCGATGACCGAGACGATCTCGGCCTCGTGCACCGAGAAGCTGAGACCGTCGATGGCCTGCAGCCCGCCGAAGGACAGGCGCAGCTCGCTCACGTCCAGGAGTGTCACTTCAGGGCCTCCTTCGAGCGGGCGGGCCACAGGCCCTGCGGCCTGACGAGCATCACGACGATCAGCAGTACGCCGAAGACGAAGAACCGGTAGTCGGCCACGCCGCGCAGCAGTTCGGGCAGCAGGCTGATGACGATCGCGCCGAGCACGACGCCGGGCACCGAGCCCATGCCGCCGAGCACGACGGCCATCAGGACCAGCGCCGACTGCAGGAAGGTGAAGCTGTTGGGCGAGATGGCCGACAGGTGGCCGGCGAACAGCACGCCCGCCAGACCGCCCCAGACCGCGCCGGCGATGTAGGCGGCCAGCTTGACCCGGTAGGTGTGCACGCCGGTCGCCTCGGCGGCGTCCTCGTCCTCGCGCACGAACCGCATGGCCCTGCCCAGTCGCGACCTGCCCAGGCGCGAGGCGCCGATGATCGCGATGGCGACGATCACCACGGTGATGTAGTAGAAGATCACCGGGTTGTCGTTCAGGCTCGGGATGCCATAGATGCCCGAGGGGCCGCCCGTGACGGGCAGGTTGTTGGCGGTGATGCGGATGATCTCGCCGAAGCCCAGCGTGACGATGGCCAGGTAGTCGCTGCGCAGCCGCAGTGTCGGCGCGCCGATGATGATGCCGGCGATGACCGTGACCACGATGACGGCCGGCACGGTGGCCACCAGCGGCAGGTCGAAGCGGGTGGCCAGGACGCCGCTGGTGTAGGCGCCGACCGCGAAGAAGGCCGCGTAGCCCAGGTCGAGCAGGCCGGTGTAGCCGACCACGATGTTCAGGCCCGAGGCCAGCATCGCGAAGATCGCCGCGCTGGTCATGATGCCCAGCGTGTAGGTGCTGGCGTTGACGAACGGCACCAGCAGCGCGATCAGCAGGCCTGCCAGGCCGACCCAGCGGTTGTCGAACAGCTTCGACAGCCTGGTCTGCGGGCCCTTGGCGCCGAGCTTGCGCGGAGCTTCGGGGGCTTTGGTCTTGTTCACACCCGCTCCGTCACGCGTTCGCCGAGCAGACCCGTCGGTCTCACGGTCAGGAACAGGATCAGCACGCCGAAGGCGAACACGTCCCGCCACTCGCCGCCCAGCCAGTAGGTGCCGAACGACTCCAGCAGGCCGAGCACGAGGCCGCCCAGCATGGTGCCGGGGATGTTGCCGATGCCGCCGATGACGGCCGCGGTGAAGGCCTTCAGCCCGATGATGAAGCCCATCAGGAAGTCGATCTTCCCGTAGTAGGCCCCGGCCATCACGCCCGCGGCGCCCGCCAGCGCGGAGCCGATGAAGAAGGTCCTGGAGATAACGGCGTTGACGTCGATGCCCATGAGCGAGCTGGTGCGCGGGTCGAGGGCGATCGCCCTCATGGCCCTGCCCTCACGGGTCTTGGTGACCAGGAGGTTGAGGCCGACCATGAGGACGACGGCGACGCCGATGAGCACGACCTGCTGCAGGGTGAATCTGGCGCCGAACAGCTCGATCGAGGTGCCGCCGAGCCGTACGGGGTAGACCTTGGGGTCGGGCCCGGCGACGGCGCGCATGCCGTACTCGATGGCGAAGGACGCGCCGACGGCGGTGATGAGCAGCGACAGGCGCGGGGCCCCGCGGAGCGGGCGGTAGGCCACCCGCTCCAGGACCACGCCCGCCAGGCCGGTGCTCACCATGGTCAGCAGCAGGACGGCCAGCAGCACCGGCAGCGTCATCGCCGGGGAGACCCCGCCCAGCGCGGACAGGACGGCGAAGCCGCTGAACGCGCCGAGCATGTAGAGGTCGCCGTGAGCGAAGTTGAGCAGCTTGATGATGCCGTAGACCATGCTGTAGCCCAGCGCCACCAGAGCGTAGAACGATCCGACGAACAGGCCGTTCCAGACGAGCTGCGTCATGAGAGCGTGTCCTGTAGGGCGAACTTGTCACCCTTCCACACCAGGATCTGGAAACCGCCGGTGGAAAGCGTGTGCTCGGGGGTGAACTTCAGCGGGCCCGAGAACATCTGGAAGCCGCTGATCCCCTCCAGTGCCGAGATCACCTTGGCGCCCTCGGTGGAGCCCGCCTTGGTGATCGCCTCGGCGGCCAGGCGCACGGCGTCGTAGGCCTGGTTGGAGTAGGGGCCGGGAGCCGAGCCGAACTTCTTGGTGTAGTTGTCGATCCAGCCCTTGGCGTTGGGCAGCGTGTCAGGGATGGGGGTCATGGTGGCGTAGACGCCCTCGGCCTCAGCGCCGGCGATCTCACCCAGCTTGGAAGAGACCGAGCCGTCGGCGACCATGATCGAGCCCTTGAACCCCGCCTGGCGCAGCTGCCTGATGATCAGGCCGCCCTCCTGGAAGTAGCCCGTCCAGTAGACGAAGTCGGGCTTCTTCGTCAGGACGTTGTGGATGTTGGCGCTGTAGTCGCTCTCCTTGGGCGTGACCGCCTCGGTGATGACCGCCTTGTCGCCCAGCAGCGGCTGCGTGCGGACGGCGATGTCCTTGGAGTAGCTGGTGTTGTCGTGCATGAGCGCGACCTTGGTGGCGCCCTGCTTGGTGATCCACTTGGCGGCGGACTCGGCCTGCTGGGTGCCGGTGCCGTTGATCAGGAAGACGTGCTTGAGCTTCTGGTCGACCAGTTCCTGCGAGTTGGCGGCAGGGATGATCATGGGAATGTTCGCCTTGCCGAACACCGGCAGGGTCGGCAGCGTGGCGCCCGAGCAGTAGCCGCCGATGGACACCTCGACGCCCTCGGTGACCACCTTGTTGGCGGCGGCGACGGCCGTCTGGGCGTCGCAGGCGTCGTCGGCGGCCTTGAGCTCCAGCTGCCGTCCGAGGACACCGCCCTTGGCGTTGATCTCATCGATGGCCAGCTGTGCCGCGTTGGTCATATAGGGTCCGATCGCGGCCTCGCTGCCCGACTGCGGGACGAGCATGCCCAGACGGATGGGGCCCTTGGCCTCCTGCTGGGCGCCTCCATCGCCAAGAAGGCCCTGTCCGCAACCCGCCAGCATCATTGCTGCCGCGGCCAGGGAGACGACGTGCGTCTTACGCATGAGACTCTCCTCACGTGAGTGATGTGTGACATCACACCGACGTGCTCGGGCACAGGTCAAGCGCCGAGACCAGACCGTTAACGACCTAACACGCAGGTGAAACGTCAAGAGAGGTGCGGGTGTGAATCCCGGGCCTCAGAGTGAAATAGCAGGGTAGTGGGCAGAGCGGCAACACCCCCTTCGCCGTACGGCTGCCCGCCGTCTCCCACGGTAGGCGCACCGGCTCGGCCGCTCCCCCGCGGGGAGCGGCGCGGGGCCGCCAGGTCAGAGGATGAAGCCCTCGGGGAACGGGTCACGAGGGTCGAGGAAGTACTGCGCGGTCCCGGTGACCCACGCCCTGCCGGTGATGGTCGGCACCACGGCCGGCAGCCCTCCGACGCTCGTCTGCTCCACCAGCCGGCCCACGAAGCGGGTGCCGATGAAGGACTCATTGACGAAGTCGGTGTCCATCGCCAGCTCGCCCCTGGCGTGCAGCTGGGCCATCCTGGCGCTGGTGCCGGTGCCGCACGGCGACCTGTCGAACCAGCCCGGATAGATCGCCATCGCGTGCCTGGAGTGCTCGGCCGTCGAGCCGGGCGCCGCGAAGTAGACGTGGTGGCAGCCCCTGATCCGGTCGTCCTCGCGGTGCACCGGCTCGTCGGCCTCGTTGATGGCCGCCATCGTGGCCAGCCCTGCGGCGAGGATCTCGTTCTTGGCCGCCCGGTCGAAGGGCAGCTTGTAGGAGTCGAGGTCCACGATGGCGTAGAAGTTGCCGCCGTAGGCCAGGTCGTAGCGGACCTCGCCGAAGCCCGGCACCTCCACCACCGCGTCCAGCCTGTCGCTGTAGGCGGGCACGTTGCGCAGGGTCACCGACTCGGCGGCGCCGTCCTTCACCGCCACGTCCACGACGACCAGCCCCGCGGGCACCTCGAGGCGGACGGTGGTGACCGGTTCGACGACCTCCACCATCCCCGTCTCCACCAGTACGGTGGCCACGCCGATCGTGCCGTGGCCGCACATCGGCAGGTAGCCGGAGACCTCGATGAACAGCACGCCCCAGTCCGCATCGGGCCTGGTGGGCGGTTGCAGGATGGCCCCGCTCATCGCCGAGTGGCCGCGCGGCTCGTTCATGAGCAGCTGCTTGATGTGGTCGAAGTGCTCGCGGAAGTACAGGCGGCGCTCGGCCATGCTGTTGCCGGGGATCACGCCGACGCCGCCGACGACGACCCTGGTCGGCATGCCCTCGGTGTGGGAGTCGACGGCGTGGAAGACGCGCTTGGATCTCATGGGCGTCCAGCCTTCCTCATCGCTCGCTCTCTCCTACCGCAGGCCCTCGGCGAGGGCCTTCTCGGTCGCGGCCCGCACGATCGCCGCCTGCTCGTCGGTCAGCGGCAGCCTGGGCGCCCTGCAGGGGCCGCCGTGCCTGCCCGCCACGTCCATGGACAGCTTGATGGCCTGGACGAACTCGGTCTTGGAGTCCCAGCGCAGCAGCGGGTGCAACTGCCGGTAGAGCGGCAGCGCCGTCTCCAGGTCGTGGGCCATGGCGGCCCGGTAGAGGGCGACGCTGGCGGCGGGCAGCGCGTTGGGGTATCCGGCCACCCATCCCTTGGCGCCGGCGAGCGCCACCTCCAGCACCACGTCGTCGGAGCCGATGAGCACGTCGAGGCCGGGAGCGAGCTCGGCGATCTCGTAGGCGCGCCGCACGTCGCCGGTGAACTCCTTGACGCCCACGATCAGGCCCTCCTCAAACAGCCGGGCCAGCATGGCGGGCGTGAGGTCGACCTTGGTGTCCAAGGGGTTGTTGTAGGCGACGATCGGCAGGCCGGCCTTGGCGACCTCCCTGTAGTGGTCGAGGACGATCCGCTCGTCGGCCCGGTAGGCGTTGGGCGGCAGGAGCATGACGCTCTCGCAGCCGGCCTCGCCCGCCTGCTCGGCCCAGCGGCGCGACTCGGCGGCGCCGTAGGCGGCGATGCCCGGCATCACGTTGCGTCCGCCGATGGCCCGCACCGCGGTCTCGACGGTCTTGGCACGTTCCTCCGCCGACAGCGTCTGGTACTCGCCGAGCGAGCCGTTGACGGCCACGCCGTCACAGCCGTGCTCGACCAGCCATCGGCAGTGCTCGGCGAACCCGTCGAAGTCGATCGACAGGTCCTCGCGCAGCGGGAGGGCCGTGGCGACCATGATCCCGTGCCACGGCTTAGCGCGGTTGCTCATCTTCAATCCTCTCCAGACAGCCGAGGGTGATCGGCTGGGCAATGGGACGGCGGGGGGCTTGGGTGGCCGGCTCGCCCGACAGGCACGAGACGGCGTAGCCGCAGATGCGGCCCTGGCACCAGCCCATTCCTGGGCGGGCCAGCAGCTTGACCGACCGCGCGTCGTTCGCGCCCAGCTCCAGGGCCTCGCGGACCCTGGCCATGGGCACCTCCTCGCAACGGCAGATCAGGGTGTCGTCGGCGAGCCAGTCCTGCCAGCCGGGCCGGACGGGGTAGGCCTGCTGGAGCGCGTCGGCGAAGGCCCGCAGGCGTTCGGCGCGTCTCTGCAGCACCCCTGGCACGTGGCCGGTGGAGCCGCCGGGGAAGGCGAGATCGTGGGCGATGGTGAGGCCGGCGATGCGGCCCTCCAGCTCCGACAGGGCGGCGCCGCCGACGCCTGTGGGCTCGCCGGCGGCGTAGACGTGGGCGACGGTGGTGCGCTGGGCGGCGTCGACCGCGACGACGGGGCTGCCGTCGGGCGAGTGGGCGGTCGCACAGCCCAGCTGGACGGCCAGCTCGATCTGCGGGACGAAGCCGTAGCCGGTCGCGACCGCGTCGCACTCGACGGTGCGGGTCGACAGGATGCGCCAGTCGGGATCGAGGCGGGCGAGCGTGACGTGCGTGACCGCGGTGGTGCCGTGGGCGGCGACCACCGCGTGCCGGCTCCGGTACGGCACGCGCCGCCTGGCGAGCGCGGCCCCGTAGCTCACGGCTTCGCCCGCCTTGCCCGCGGCCAGCAGCGGATGCCTGGCCAGCCCGAACAGGCCGTTGGCCTCGTAGACGCCCGCGACCGAGGCGCCGGCCGCGGCCAGCCCCGCGGCGACGGGCAGCAGGAAGGGCCCGGTGCCGGAGACGACCACGCGCCGCCCCGCCAGCACGCCGTTGCCCTTCAGCAGGGCCTGCGCTCCTCCGGCGGTGAACACGCCGGGCAGGTCCCAGCCGGGGAACGGCAGCGGCCGGTCGTGCGCGCCCGTGGCGATGAGCAGGGCGCGGCAGGTGATGGTGAAGGGGCGCTCGTCCCGCCCCTCCAAGCAGTGGATCGTGAAGATGCCGTCGTCGTCCTGCTCGACGGCCCACACCTTGTGGCCGAGCCGCACCTCGGCTTTCGACTCCAGGGCCCTCGCCTCCAGGGCACGGCACTGCCGTACGAACCGGTCGGCGCCCTGGCCGGAGGGCCGCCCGCCGGCCTGGTGGCGGAAGTACTGGCCGCCCAGGCGCAGGCCCGAGTCGACCAGCACCACGCGGGCGCCGCTCTGGGCGGCGCTCAGCGCGCCGGCGACGCCCGCAGGGCCGCCCCCGATGACCGCGAGGTCGTAGGTCATGAGGTCGTCACCTCGTCTCCGGGCATCGCCTCGACCAGGCAGGCCCGCTGGGACTCGCGCCCGTTGACGGTGACCAGGCAGTCGAAGCACACGCCGATCCCGCAGAACAGGCCGCGCGGCCGGCCGCCGTGCCTGGTGGTGCGCCACGAGGTGATGCCCGCGGCGTGCAGGGCGGCGCCGACGGACTGACCGGGGATGACCGGCACCGGCCTGCCGTCCACGGTGATCTCGAAGCTCACGCGAACCTCCCTGGGCTGAACGGGGTGAGGTCGAGGTCGGTGCCCTCCCCGCCCAGCAGCTGGGCGAGCAGGTACCCGGTGGCGGGCGCCAGGCCGATGCCCGCGCCCTCGTGGCCGCAGGCGTGCAGCAGGCCGGGCACGCGCGGGTCCTCGCCGATGACGGGCAGGTGGTCGGGGCAGTACGGCCGGAAGCCGCAGTAGGACCTGATCACCCGCTTGTCGCGCAGTACCGGGAACAGCGCGGTGGCCTGGGCGGCGAGCCTGCGCAGCACGGGGATCGAGGTGGTGCGGTCGAAGCCGACGCGCTCCCTGCTGGCTCCGATGAGCACGCTGCCCGCGGGCGTGCCCTCGACGACGGCGGAGGTCTCCAGGTCTGCCGAGTCGCTGGCGACGTTCGTCACGTAGGCGGCGGTGTAGACCTTGTGCCTGATGAGCGGCTCGGCGAGCGGTTCGGTGACGAGGATGAAGCCGCGCCGGGGCAGGACCGGCAGTTCGACCCCCGCCATGGCGGCGATCTCCCCGCCCCACGTGCCTGCGGCGTTGACGACCGCGCCGCCGATGATGTCGCCGTGGTCGGTGCGCACGCCGGTGACCCTGCCGCCTTCAGAAGGGCCGTCCTCGCGCAGGAATCCGGTGACGGTGACGCCCGTGCGCAGCCGCAGCGTCCCCCGGCCGAAGCTCTCGGCGCCGTGCCGCAGGAGCTGGGCGGCGGCCAGCATGGGCTGCACCTGGGCGTCCTGCGGGTAGTAGACGCCGCCCGCCAGGTCGTCGGCCAGGTGCGGCTCGTAGCCGCGCAGCCGGTCGGCGGGGACCACGGTGTGTTCCACGCCCTGCTTGCCCGCCAGCGCGACCAGCTGCCGCTGGATCTCCTCGGTCTCGGCGACGACGAGGCCGCCCTTGGCCTCGAACTCGAACCCGCCGTGCCCGGCCAGCTCCCGCCACAGGCGGTTGGACAGCAGGGCCAGGTCGAGTTCGGGTCCCGGCTCCTTGTCGGAGACCAGCACGTTGCCTTCGCCCGCGCCCGTGGTGCCGCCCGCTACCGGCCCGCGGTCCAGGACTGTCACGTCCATGCCCGCGGCGGCCGCGTAGTAGGCGCACGCCGCGCCGACGACGCCGGCGCCGATGACGATCACGTCGGACATCGTCCGCTCTCACCTCCGGTCAGTAATATGTCACATAGTTAGTCGCGCCGTCCAGCGGCCCGTCTCGAGGATCACTACCCCCGACCTGCGGGTGGTCTCGAATGCGGGACCGCACACCCCGCCCCATACCATCGATGACGTGAAATCCTTCTGGCCGCCGACCGCCCGTTCCATGTCCCTGTGGGCTCTGCTCGGCGTGATCGCCAACGCCGGGATCACCGTCACGGGCGTGGCGGTGCGGGTCACGGGCTCCGGTCTCGGCTGCCCCACCTGGCCGCGGTGCACGCCCGACAGTTTCATCCCGGTCGCGCACCCCGAGCACAGCTGGTTCAACATGTCGGTGGAGTTCGGCAACCGCCTGTTCACCTTCCTGGTCCTGGCCGTGGGCGCGATGTGCCTGCTGACGGCATGGCGGCTGCGGCCGCGCCGCCCCGACCTGGTGCGGCTGGCGTGGCTGCAGCCCGCGGGCGTCCTGGCCCAGGCGCTGTGGGGCGGCCTGGTGGTGCGCTCGATGCTCCACCCGGTCACGGTCAGCGTCCACTTCCTGATCTCCATCGGGCTGATCGCGGGCTGCTGGGCGCTGTACGCCCGCTCGCGCGAGGGCGACGCCCCCGCCAGGCGCGTCGTCCACCGCGACATCCGCAAGCTCGGTTACGTGCTGGTGGCCGCGGTCGCCGTGCTCCTGGTCGCGGGCGTCGTGGTCACCGGCACGGGCCCCCACTCGGGCGACGAGCTGGCCAGCCGCTTCGACTTCGACATCGAGACCGTGGCCAGGCTGCACGCCGACATCGTCTACGTCGTCGTCGGCCTCACCTTCGCCCTGCTGTTCGCGCTCCACGTCACCGACGCCCCCAAGGCAGCCCGCAGAGCCGCATGGACACTGCTGCTGATCGAGCTTGCCCAGGGCGCGATCGGTTACATCCAGTACTTCCTGGCGGTGCCCGCCTTCCTGGTCGGCCTGCACGTGCTCGGCGCGACGCTGGTGTGGATCGGCACGCTGCGCGTGGTCACCAGCCTCAGGGTCCGCGAGCAGCTGCCCGCCGCCGCCCCCGCGCCCGCCGTGCCCCTCCCCCACTGATCGCCCACCCCCGCTGTGGGGGTGTATGGCACGATTGGTCCGCCACTCCCCCACCGGCGGAAGGTGCGCTTTCATGCCGTTTGCCCGCTCCATCGGGGTTTCCCGTACGGCGCTGCGCCGCGCCTACCAGGCGGCCGTGGCGCTGAGCGTGGTGGCGATCACCCCGTTGACCTGGGTCTGGCTGGGCAGCGACGACCGCCGCGTGGTGGCCGGCACGCCGGGCTGGCTGCAGGAGGTCCCCGCCTCCGGCACCGCGCTCGTCCTCGGCGCCGGGGCGCGACTACGCGGGCTTCGACACCTGGGACTCGTGCGTGCGGGCCCGCCAGGTCTTCGGCGCTCGCGAGGTCACCGTGGTCACGCAGGTCTTCCACCTGCCGCGGGCGGTCACGCTGTGCCGTACCGCGGGCATGGAGGCCTTCGGCGTGGGCGACGACTCCACCAAGCAGTGGGCGACGGCCACCTACGCCGCGGCCGCCCGTGAGTTCTTCGCCGCCGCCAAGGCGCTGGCCGACGTCACGCTCGGCACGCAGCCGATCTTCCCCGGGCCGCGGGAGACCTCACTCCTCGAGGCTCAGAGCGGCCACTGACCTTCGCTGGACGACGCGGGGGCGCCGGGCGCGTAACCGGGCGGTGGAGTGCCGTGGGCGGCCGCTCTGGCGTGGCGCTCGGGCACGGGGAAACCCGCCCTGGCCGCGCTCATGCACTCCAGCAGTGCCCGCTGCTCCTCGTGGAAGGTCTGGTCGTCGACGATGTGCCTGGCGGCCCGCTCGTGCAGCAGCCCGAGCTCGGTGGCGGCCAGCTGGTAGTCGCTCATCGCGCGCAGCCCCGCCTTGCCGCCGTGGGCCCTGGCCCACTGCCTGGCCTGCCTGCGCCGCGACAGCGCCGACAGCATGTAGATGTCGGCCGCGTCGACCAGCCTGGTCGGCTCGTAGGGCGGCAGGTAGCGCTGCAGCAGGGCGACGATGCGGCGCCGGTCGCGGATGACCACGCCGATGAGCACGAACAGCACGACCAGCAGCACCAGGTAGGCGATCACCAGGCCGAAGAAGCCGCCGTAGGAGGCCAGCCCGTTCCACATGCCGTGCAGCAGCATCGCGCCGATCCAGCCCGCGAGGATGACCAGGGCCCGGTCGGAGCCGGTGCGCCTGGCGGCATAGGCGACGGCCACGCCGGTCATCGAGGTGAACAGCGGGTGCGCGAACGGCGACAGGATGCCGCGCAGCACGACCGTCACCGCCAGCCCCTGCACGCCGAGCTGGTCCTGGGCGGCGATGTAGTAGCTGACGTTCTCCGTCATGGCGAAGCCGAGGCCGACCATGCTGGCGTAGATGATGCCGTCGGTGGGCCCGTCGAGCTCGGCGCGCCTGAACCTGAGCAGGCCGAGCAGCACCAGGCCCTTCATCGTCTCCTCGACGACGGGGGCGCCGAAGGTCGCGGCGATGTTGCGCGCGCTGGCCGCCGACAGGCCCACGGTGTCGGTGATGTAGTGCAGGTTGAGCGAGTTGACCAGGCCCGCCACCAGGACGGCGATGCCCGCGCCCCAGGCGTAGGCGAAGACCAGGTTGCTGCGCGGCTCGGGCTCCATCCGGTCGAGCGCGAGCACGGCCGCCAGCAGCAGCGGCACCGGAGCCATCGCCAGCACGAGCGCGACGAGGAACTGCACGGGCGCGCCGTTGAGCACGTCGAAGGAGAACGACACCAGAGCGCAGATGCCGGCCAGCACCAGGCCCGCGATCAATCCGGACGACGGGCGGTCCTTGAACACCCAGCGTGGATCACGGGTCTTCATACGGTGACTGTAACGGATCGCCATGGGGCTGTCCTTCCCACTTCGGGAGCGGGTCAGGCCAGCAGGGGATCGATCGCCACCGCGAGGAACAGCAGCGCCAGGTAGGCGTTTGACCAGTGGAAGAAGCGCATCGGGCGCAGGTCGACGCCGCTCTTGCCGGCGTTGAGCCGACCGAGCAGGCGGTAGATCTCCACCAGGCAGAACGCGCCGAGCACGACGGCGACCAGCGGGTAGAGCAGCGTGGTGCCGGCCACCGGCCACAGCAGCAGCGAGCAGGCCACGGTGGCCCAGGTGTAGGCGATGGACTCCAGCACGACCCGGCGCTCGGTGGCCACGACGGGCAGCATCGGGATCGAGGCCGCCGCGTAGTCCTCCTTGTAGCGCATCGCCAGTGTCCAGGTGTGCGGCGGCGTCCAGAAGAACACGACGCCGAACAGCACGAGAGGTGTCCACTCCAGGCCGCCGGTGATGCCGGCCCAGCCGATGACGACGGGCATGCAGCCGGCCAGGCCGCCCCACACGATGTTCTGCGACGTGCGGCGCTTGAGGATCAACGAGTAGACGAAGACGTAGAACAGGATCGCCGACAGGTTGAGCGCCGCCGCCAGCAGGTTGGTGGTGATCCACATGCCGGCGACGGACAGGACGCCGAGGACGATGCCGAAGACGAGCGCCGCGCGCGGGCTGACCTGGTGCCTGGCCAGCGGCCGCTTGCGGGTGCGGCGCATCTTCACGTCGATGTCGCGGTCGATGTAGCAGTTGAGCGCGTTGGCACTGCCGGCCGACAGGGTCCCGAAGACCATGACGGACAGGGCCTTCCACAGCGGTGGCAGGCCGCCCGCGGCCAGGAACATCACCGGCAGCGTCGTGATCAGGAGCAGCTCGATGACCCGCGGCTTGGTCAGCGCGACGTACGCCTTGACGACCGCGGCGAGCGAGCGCGGCCCGGCGGCCGCCGCGGGGGACCCGGGGGGGCCGTCGGTGGGCGCGGCCTCGGCCGGCGTTTGCCTGTTCGTGAGCACCGTCAAGGCGCTTCCAGCGAGTGCGGAGTCAACGCGTAACCTCTGAAGAGAGCGGAACCGTGGACGTCGAGCACCAGACGTCCTGCGAACAAACAAACTGTAGTCGCAGGGTGAGCCGGTCCGGCCAATGGGGGCACCGGGGGCCGGGTTGGTCCACTCCGGCAAGGTCCACTCAGTTAGGGTCAGTGTGGGCGGGAAAAGCCACCAGCACCACCATGACAACGAGATTCCGGAGATCGAGCAGTTGAGCACCTTTGAATGGACCGACCTCGACAAGAAGGCGGTCGACGTCGTCCGAGCCCTGGCGATGGACGCGGTCGAGAAAGTGGGCTCCGGGCACCCGGGCACCGCGATGAGCCTGGCGCCCGCGGCGTACCTGCTCTTCCAGCGGACCATGCGCCACGACCCCACGGACGCCACGTGGGTGGGTCGTGACCGTTTCGTGCTGTCGTGCGGCCACTCCAGCCTGACCCTCTACATCCAGCTCTACCTGTCGGGTTACGGCCTGACGCTCGAGGACATCGAGCGCCTGCGCAGCTGGGGCAGCCGCACGCCCGGCCACCCCGAGCACGGCCACACCGTCGGCGTCGAGACCACCACGGGCCCGCTGGGCCAGGGCATCGGCAACGCGGTCGGCATGGCGATGGCCGCCCGCCGCGAGCGCGGCCTGTTCGACCCAGACGCCGAGCCCGGCGCCAGCCCCTTCGACCACCACATCTGGTGCATCGCCTCCGAGGGTGACATCGAGGAGGGCATCAGCCACGAGGTCAGCGCACTGGCCGGGCACCAGAAGCTCGGCAACCTGACCGTGCTGTTCGACTCCAACCACATCTCCATCGAGGACGACACCGCGATCGCGCTGTCGGAGGACGTGGTCAAGCGTTACGAGGCCTACGGCTGGCACGTGCAGACCGTCGACTGGACCCAGACCGGCGAGTACGTCGAGGACGTCCAGGCCCTGCACGACGCGCTCGAGGCGGCCCGCGCCGAGACCGGAAGGCCCTCCTTCATCAGGCTGCGCACCATCATCGGCTGGCCTGCCCCCAACAAGCAGAACACCGGCAAGATCCACGGTTCCGCGCTGGGCGAGGACGAGGTCGCCGCCACCAAGACGATCCTCGGGATGGACCCGGCGCGGACCTTCGACGTGCCCGCCGGGGTGCTGGCGCACGCCCGCCAGGTCGCCGAGCGCGGGCGCGCCGCCCACGCCGAGTGGGAGAAGTCCTACGCCGACTGGCGCCTGGCCAACCCGGAGCGGGCCGAGGAGTTCGACCGCATCTCCGAGCGCGAGCTGCCCAACGGCTGGGCCAAGGTGCTGCCGACCTTCGAGATCGGCTCGTCGATCTCCACCCGCAAGGCCTCGGGCGAGGTGCTCAGCGCGCTGGCCCCGGTGCTTCCCGAGCTGTGGGGCGGCTCGGCCGACCTGGCCGAGTCGAACAACACCACGATGAAGGGCGAGCCGTCCTTCATCCCCGAGGAGTACCAGACCAAGGAGTTCCCCGGTAACCCCTACGGCCGCACGCTCCACTTCGGCATCCGCGAGCACGGCATGGGCGCCATCCTCAACGGCATCGCCCTGCACGGCGGCACCCGTCCCTACGGCGGCACCTTCCTGGTCTTCTCCGACTACATGCGGCCGGCCGTACGGCTGGCGGCGCTGATGAAGCTGCCGGTCACCTACGTGTGGACCCACGACTCCATCGGTCTCGGCGAGGACGGCCCCACGCACCAGCCGGTCGAGCACCTGTGGGCGCTGCGCGCCATCCCCGGCCTCGACGTGGTGCGTCCCGCCGACGCCAACGAGACGGCCGCGGCCTGGAAGGCCATCCTGAAGCACGGCGACCGCCCGGCCGCGCTCACTCTGACCCGGCAGAACCTGCCGGTGTTCGAGGGCACCAACGCCGAGGGCGTGGCCAGGGGCGGCTACGTGCTGCGCGAGGCCTCCACCAGGCAGCCGCAGGCGGTGCTGATCGCGACCGGCAGCGAGGTCGAGATCGCCGTCGCGGCGCGCGACCTGCTGGAGGCCGAGGGAATTCCCACGCGGGTCGTCTCGATGCCGTGTGTCGAATGGTTCCACGGGCAGGATGACGCTTACCGGGAGCGGGTGCTGCCCCCGACCGTCAAGGCCCGCGTCGCCGTCGAGGCGGGAATCGCGCTGGGCTGGCGGGAGTTCGTTGGAGAGGCGGGCGAAGTTGTCAGCCTTGAGCACTTCGGCGCGTCGGCGCCGTACAGGACGCTGTACCAGCAGTTCGGCCTCACCGCCGAGCGGGTCGCGGCCGCGGCCAAGGCCAGCCTCGCCAAGCTGGGGTACGACAAGGGCGAGACGACGGGAAACTAGGACATGTCGGAAAACCTGAAGAAGCTCACCGGCCAGGGTGTCTCCATCTGGCTCGATGACATCAGCCGCGAGCGCCTGCGCAGCGGCAACCTGGAGCAGCTGATCCGCGAGAAGAACGTCGTGGGTGTGACCTCCAACCCGACGATCTTCGCCAACGCGCTCAGCAAGGGCGACGCCTACGACGCCCAGCTGCACGACCTCGCCGTCCGCGGCGTCGACGTGGGCGAGGCCGTGCGCGCCATCACCACCTACGACATCCGCTGGGCCGCCGACGTGCTGCGCCCGGTCTACGACGCCACGGGCGGCCTCGACGGCAGGGTGTCACTCGAGGTCGACCCGCGCCTGGCGCGCGAGACCGACAAGACGATCGCCGAGGCGCGCTTCCTGTGGTGGGCGGTCGACCGGCCCAACCTGCTCATCAAGATCCCCGCGACCGTCGAGGGCCTGCCCGCGATCACGCAGGCGATCTCCGAGGGCATCAGCGTCAACGTCACGCTGATCTTCTCCCTCGAGCGCTACCGGCAGGTCATGGACGCCTGGCTGGCCGGCCTCGAGGCCGCGCAGGCCAAGGGGCTCAACCTGGCGACCATCGAGTCGGTGGCCTCCTTCTTCGTCAGCCGCGTCGACACCGAGATCGACAAGCGGCTCGACAAGGCGGGCAAGCCGGAGCTGAAGGGCAAGGCGGGCGTGGCCAACGCGCGCCTGGCCTACGCCGCCTACGAGGAGGTCATGAACTCCGAGCGCTGGCAGCGTCTGCGCGCCGCCGGCGCCCGTCCGCAGCGTCCGCTGTGGGCCTCCACCGGCGTCAAGGACCCCAACTACGTCGACACGATGTACGTCGACGAGCTGGTGGCCCCCGGCACGGTCAACACCATGCCGGAGAAGACGCTCGACGCCGCCGCCGACCACGGCCGGATCACCGGCGACACCGTCCGTCCCTTCTACGAGCAGGCGTGGAACACCATGGCCGCGCTCAAGGAGGCGGGCATCGACTACGACGACGTCGTGAAGGTGCTCGAGGACGAGGGCGTCGACAAGTTCGAGGCTTCGTGGAACGACCTGCTCGACAGCGTCACCAAGAAGCTGGCCGTCTGACGATGGACGTGATCTACCGCGAGGAGGGGGTGGCCGAGGCCGCCGCCTCCGTCGCGGCGCGGCTGGCCGACGCCCCCGCCCGCCTCGCGGCGGGCGATCCCACCCTGTGGGGGGCGGCGGCCGAGCCCGAGGCGGCGCACCGCCTCGGCTGGCTCACGCTGCCGCGCTCCTCGCGCGAGCTGCTGCCCGAGCTCGACAAGCTCGTGGAGCGGGCCGGCGCCGAGGGCCTCGACCACGTGGTCCTGGCGGGCATGGGCGGCTCCTCGCTGGCGCCCGAGGTCATCTGCGACACCGCGGACGTGCCGCTGACCGTGCTCGACACCACCGATCCCCATCAGGTACGGCGGGCGCTCGACGACCGGCTCGACCGCACGATCGTGGTGGTGGCCAGCAAGAGCGGCTCGACCGTCGAGACCGACAGCCAGCGCAGGATCTACGAGCAGGCCTTCAGGTCGGCGGGCATCGACCCCGCCGGCCGGATCGTGGTCGTCACCGACCCAGGCTCGCCCCTGGAGCGCGAGGCTGCCGAGGCCGGCTACACGATCTTTCTGGCCGACCCCGACGTCGGCGGGCGCTACTCCGCGCTGTCGGCGTTCGGCCTGGTGCCGAGCGCGCTGGCGGGAGCGGACGTGGCCGAGCTGCTCGACGAGGCCGAGGCGGTGCTGCCCGCGCTGCGGCTGACCGAGGGCAACCCGGGGCTGGCCCTCGGCGCGGCGCTCGGCGGTGCCGCGCTGGCCGGGCGCGACAAGCTGATCCTCGAAGACCAGCTGAGCGAGATCAACGGCCTGCCGTACTGGATCGAGCAGCTGGTGGCCGAGTCCACCGGCAAGCTTGGCAAGGGCATCCTGCCCGTCGTCGCCGCCGAGCCGAGGGGCGGCCGCGACGAGCTGGTGGTCGCCATCGAGTCCGACGACGGCGACGTCAGGGTCGACGGCTCGCTCGGCGCGCAGTTCCTGGTGTGGGAGTACGCCACGGCCCTGGCCGGGCTCGTGCTCGGCGTCAACCCCTTCGACCAGCCCGACGTGGCCGAGGCGAAGGACAACACCGCCCGCGTGCTGGCGCAGGGGCCGCAGCTCGCCGCGCCCGCGCTGGTCGACGGGCCCGTCGAGGTGTACGGCGAGACCCACGCCAAGGACCTGTCCGGCGTGCTCACCCAGCTGCTGCACGCCATCCCGCCGCACGGCTACCTGGCCGTCATGGCCTACCTCGACCGGCTGGCCGCCTTCGACGCGCCCATCCCCAAGGACGCCGACTTCGAGCAGATGACCGAGGCGTGGACGGCGGCCGACGCCCAGACGCTGCGGGCGCTGCTGGCCGTACGGACCGAGCGGCCGGTGACCTTCGGCTGGGGGCCGCGCCTGCTGCACTCGACGGGCCAGTACCACAAGGGCGGGCCGTCGAACGGGGTGTTCCTGCAGATCACCGGTGCCGTGCCGGCCGACGTCCCGATTCCGGGCAAGCCCTACACGCTGGGCGAGCTGCAGCTCGCGCAGGCGCTGGGCGACCAGCGGGCGCTCCTCGATCGAGGGCGGCCCGCCATACGACTGCATTTGACCGACCGCGTAGCGGGGATCGCGCACCTGCTCGCAGCCGCACAGGAGGTCTGAGATGACGGATCCGGCAGCGCCCGTGGAGGAGGCCGTCGCCGCGGCGGTCGCCGCCGCGGCGACGGCCACCACTCTTGAGGCGGCCGCCGCCAACCCGCTGCGTGACCCGCGGGACAAGCGGCTGCCCAGGGTGGCGGGCCCATGTGTGCTGGTACTTTTCGGCGTGACCGGAGACCTGGCCAAGCGCAAGCTGCTGCCGGCGATCTACGACCTGGGCAACAGGGGGCTGCTGCCGCCCGGTTTCTCCCTCGTCGGTTTCGCCAGGCGCGACTGGGCCAACCAGGACTTCGCGCAGCTCACGCATGACGCGGTGAAGGAGCACGCGCGCACGCCCTTCCGCGAAGAGGTCTGGAAGCAGCTGGCCGAGGGCATTCACTTCGTGCCGGGCGAGTTCTCCGACGACGGCGCGTTCGACGCGCTGGCGATGGCGTTGAAGGAGATCGACCAGACGAGGGGGACGGGCGGCAACTACGCGTTCTACCTGTCGGTCCCGCCGAAGTTCTTCCCCACCGTGGTCAAGCAGCTCAAGCGCACCGGCCTGGCCGACGCGCCCGAGGGCTCGTGGCGGCGCGTGGTGATCGAGAAGCCGTTCGGGCACGACCTGAAGAGCGCGCACGAGTTGAACGAGATCACCAACGAGGCCTTCCCCGAGAGCTCGATCTTCAGGATCGACCACTACCTGGGCAAGGAGACGGTCCAGAACATCATGGCGCTGAGGTTCGCCAACAACCTCTACGAGCCCATCTGGAACCGCGGCTACGTCGACCACGTGCAGATCACCATGGCCGAGGACATCGGCCTGGCCGGGCGCGCCGGCTACTACGACGGCATCGGCGCGGCCCGCGACGTGATCCAGAACCACCTGCTCCAGTTGCTGGCGCTGGTGGCGATGGAGGACCCCACCTCCTTCGACGCCAACGCGCTGCGCAGGGAGAAGGAGAAGGTGCTCAAGGCGGTGCGGCTGCCCGACGACCTGTCGCAGTACACCGCCCGCGGCAAGTACGCGGCCGGCTGGCAGGGCGGCGAGAAGGTCGTCGGATACCTGGAGGAGGAGGGCATCCCCGCCGACTCCAAGACGGAGACCTACGCGGCCATCAAGCTGGAGATCGCCAACAGGCGCTGGGCTGGCGTGCCGTTCTATCTGCGCACCGGCAAGCGGCTGGGCCGCCGCGTCACCGAGGTGGCGGTGGTCTTCCAGAAGGCGCCGCACCTGCCGTTCAGCAAGGACGACACCGAGATCCTCGGCCACAACGCGCTGGTCATCAGGGTCCAGCCGGACGAGGGCATCACGGTGCGCTTCGGCTCGAAGGTGCCGGGCACCGCGATGGAGGTGCGCGATGTGTCCATGGACTTCGCCTACGGCGAGTCGTTCATGGAGTCCTCGCCCGAGGCGTACGAGCGGCTGCTGCTGGACGTGATGATCGGCGACCCGCCGCTGTTCCCGCACCAGCGCGAGGTCGAGCTGTCGTGGAAGATCCTCGACCCGATCGAGGAGTTCTGGGCGACGCAGGGGCAGCCCGAGGACTACCCGGCGGGCACGTGGGGCCCGCCGTCGGCGGACGAGATGATGGCCCGCGACGGCCGGGTGTGGAGGCGACTGTGACGTCTTTTATGTTGACCGATACCACCGCTGGGAAGATCTCCGCGCAGCTCACCCGGTTGCGGCACCAGATGGGCGCCCCGGCGATCGGCATGGTGCTGACGCTGGTGGTGGTCTGTGACGAGCGTGACCAGTACGACTCGGTCCGCGCCGCCACCGAGGCCGCCCGCGAGCACCCCTCGCGGATCCTCGTGGTGATCAAGCGGGAGACCGACGAGGCCAACCGCCTCGACGCCGAGCTGCGCGTCGGCGAGTCCACGCCCGGCGAGGTGGTGGTGCTGCGCCTGTACGGCGAGCTGACCGACCACGCCGACTCGGTGGTCAGCCCGCTGCTGCTGCCCGACACCCCCGTGGTGGCGTGGTGGCCAGGCGACGCTCCGGCCGTACCCGCCAGGGACCCGATCGGGGCGCTGACCCAGCGCCGGATCACCGACGCCAAGTCCGCCCATGAGGCCATCAAGGTGCTGGCGGGCCGGGCCAAGGGTTACGCCCCCGGCGACACCGACCTGGCGTGGGCCAGGCTGACGCCGTGGCGCAGCCTGCTGGCCGCGGCCTTCGACCAGCCGGTGGGCAGGGTCAAGAAGGGCTTCGTCGACGCGGCCGCCGGAAACCCCAGCGCGCCGCTGCTGGCGGCGTGGCTGTCGGAGCGGCTGGGCGCGCCGGTGAAGGTGGCCGACTCCGTCGGTCCAGGCCTGACCGCGGTACGGCTGTCGCTCGACGGCGGAGAGGTGGCCATCACCCGCAGCGATGCCCGCCTGGCCACGCTCGCGCGTCCTGGGCAGCCGGACCGGCATGTGGCGCTCGCCCGGCGCAGCACCTCTGAGCTGCTGGCCGAGGAACTGCGCAGGCTCGACCCCGACGAGACCTACGAGGCGGCGCTGAAGCGGCTGGCCCGCTCGCACAAGTCCTGAGCATGGCGGTTCGAGGGTCCCGGGTTCGACGGAATCCGGGACCCTCGCCGTCTCTCGGGCGCCCACCACCTCGGGCCTCCAGAAGACGGAACCGAAGTCCGCCGCCCGAGAGCCGACGCGACCCGACCCTTCACCTCGGGCCTCCGGAAGACCGCGCCGAAGTCCGGCACGGCACCCGAGAGGCGACGCGAGCCGCACCCTCGCGCCTCGATAGGGTGTGATCGTGAGCGTTCCCAACGTAGTCGTGCACCGCGACGCCGACGTGCTGGCCAAGGCCGTCGCCGCGCGGATCATCACCCGCCTGGTCGACGTGCAGTCGGCGACGGGTTCGGCGTCGCTGGTGCTGACCGGCGGCACGGTCGGCATCGCCACCCTGGCCGCGATCGCCGAGACGCCCGCGCGTGACGCGGTCGACTGGCGCAAGCTGGACATCTGGTGGGGTGACGAGCGGTTCCTGCCCGCGGGCGACGAGGAGCGCAATGAGACGGGCGCCCGCAAGGCGCTCCTCGACCACGTCGACCTCGACCCCGAACGCATCCACGTCATGCGGGGGCCCGACTCCGGCATGACGGCCGAGGAGTCGGCCGACGCCTACGCCGAGGAGTTGCGCAGGGCGGCCCGTCCCGAGGACCACGGGCCCGTTCCCTCGTTCGACGTGATGCTGCTCGGCATGGGCCCCGACTCGCACGTGGCCTCGCTGTTCCCCGGCAATCCCGCGGTCTACGACACCCGTTCGGTGGTGGCCGTGCACGGCTCGCCGAAGCCGCCGCCGGTGCGCATCTCGCTGAGCTTCTCCGCCATCCAGGCCGCACGCGAGGTGTGGGTGGTGGCCGCGGGCGCGGAGAAGGCGGGAGCCGTACGGCTGGCGCTGGCGGAGGGTTCGGGCCAGGTGCAGGTGCCGGCGGCGGGCGCAAGGGGGCGGCTGCGCACGCTCTTCCTGCTCGACAGGGCCGCCGCGGCGAAGATCCCGCCGGGGCTCGGCCGGATCGCCTCGCCGTGAAGCGGGCCTGAGTCGCGAGAACCTTCGGGGCATAAGCGGATTTGACATCAGATTTTAGGTCTTGTCAGCCCCGAAAGTGTTTTTTACCTTCGTGGTCACCGACCCACGAAGGGACACACCCCCCATGGTCTTACGTCGCTCGGCCTTACGTCGCTGGGCCGCGGTCATCGCCGCGGCCGCCGCCGTACTCGCGAGTTCCGCCCCCGCCCTGGCCGACCCCGAGCCGTCGGGCAAGCTGGTCACCCCTAGCGCCGAACCGGAGAACCTCGTCCCCGGCGCCTACATCGTGGTCCTGAAGAACCGGCCCGAGGTGTCGAGGGCCGCCACCGACCTGACCGCCAAGCACGGCGGCACCAAGTTCAGGGAGTACCGCCACGCCCTGCGCGGCTTCGCCGTCCACGCCAGCCAGAAGGAGGCCGAGGCCCTGGCGGCGGACCCGTCGGTCGCCTACGTGCAGCAGGTGGTGGTGCACCGCGCCTCCGAAGCCCAGCCGAACCCGCCATCGTGGGGCCTGGACCGCATCGACCAGCGCAACCTGCCGCTCAACAACGACTACACCTACGGGCCCACCGGCGCGGGCGTGCACGCGTACATCATCGACACCGGCATCAGGCCCTCCCACAACGACTTCAGCGGGCGCGCCTCGATCGGGTTCGACGCGATCGGCGACGGTCAGAACGGCAACGACTGCCACGGCCACGGCACGCACGTGGCGGGCACGACCGGCGGTTCGGCGTACGGCGTGGCCAAGGGCGTGACGCTGGTCGGCGTCCGGGTGCTCAACTGTGAGGGTTCGGGCACCACCGACCAGGTCGTGGCCGGCATCGACTGGGTCACCGCGAACGCCGTCAAGCCCGCCGTCGCCAACATGAGCCTCGGCGGCAGCGCCGACGCCGTGCTGGACACCGCGGTCAAGAACTCCATCGCCTCGGGCGTCTCCTACGCGATCGCGGCGGGCAACGGCCTGTTCGGGCTGTTCGCGCTGGACGCCTGCACCCAGTCGCCCGCCCGTGTGCCCGAGGCGATCACCGTCTCGATCACCAACACCTCCGACACCAAGCCGTCGTGGGGCAACCGCGGCACCTGCGTGGACCTGTTCGCCCCCGGCTACAACATCACCTCGGCGTGGAAGGATTCCGACACCGCGACGAGCACGATCAGCGGCACGTCGATGTCCACCCCGCACGTCGCCGGGGCCGCCGCCCTCTACCTGCAGGGCCACCCTGGCGCCACGCCCCAGCAGGTGAGCGACGCGATCGTCAACAACGCCACGACCGGCGTCGTCAAGAGCCGCGGCAGCGGCTCGCCCAACCGTCTGCTCTACGTCCCCGGCCTGTAGCGACCCATGGAACCGGCCCCCCGCGGACGTGCCTGCCCCTGTCCGCGGGGGCGCCCCCGGCTCAGCCCAGGGCGTCGATCTCGGTCAGCAGCGCCCGCTTGCGGTCCTGCCTCAGATACGAGGCCTGTACGGCGTTGCGCGCCAGCTGCGCCAGCTCTGCCTGGCCCAGCCCGAACACGTGCGCGGCCAGGCGGTACTCGGCGGCCAGCGTCGTGGCGAACATCGGCGGGTCGTCGCTGTTGAGCGTGACGAACAGCCCCTCCTCCAGCATGCGGGGCAGCGGGTGGTCCTCGATCCGCTTCACCTGTCCTGTGCACACGTTGGAGGTCGGGCAGACGTCCAGCGGCAGTTGCCTCTCCCTCAGGTGGGCGATCAGGCGGGGGTCGTCCAGAGCGTTGATGCCGTGTCCGATCCGCTCGGCGCCGTACCCCTCGATGACCTCCCACACCGTCTCGGGACCGGACATCTCGCCGCCGTGCGGGACGCTGTGCAGGCCCGCCGCGCGGGCGGCGGTGAAGGCGTCGCGGTAGGCGTCCCGGTAGTGGGCCCGCTCCTGCTCGATCCCGCCGATGCCGAAACCTACCAATGCGGCGGGAGGTTCGTTCAGCGCGTGGTCGAGCGTGACACGGGCCGCCTCCTCGCCGTACTCGCCGGGGATGTCGAAGATGTAGGCCATCTCGACGCCGTGCTCGTCGAGGGACCGCCGCGCGGCCAGGTCGAGCGCCTCGGTGACCGCGCGCATCGGCAGCTTGCGCACCCAGTGCGCGTACGGCGTGACCTGCAGCTCGACATAGCGGCAGTTCTGTGGGGCGAGGTCGCGGGCCAGCCCGGTCACCAGCGCGGCGATGTCCTCGGGCTCGCGCACCAGGTCGTTGACCGCCCGGTAGACCTCGGCGAAGTGGGGGAAGTCGCGGAAGGTGTAGAAGGCCCGCAGTTCCTCCTCGCCGGTCGGCACGCCGCTGCCGGGGTGGCGGCGCGACAGTTCGAGCACGGTCGGCACCGAGGCGGAGCCGACCAGGTGGACATGGAGTTCGACCTTGGGCAGGCGGTCGATGAAGTCGTCGATGCTCATGCCGACGACCTTAGGCACGCGCTCCCCCGGCCAGAAAGGCTTGGACGGCGAATCTGACAACAACTCGTCAGGTTTGGGCTGCCCAGGCGCGAGTGAGTGGAAGCAGCACACCGTCGACCGCCTCGGCGGCGAAGGCGTCGTCGAGCGGCGGCCCGATGAAGATCAGCCGGTGCCAGACGAGCGCCTCCACGACCTCGAACAACCGGCCCGCCTCGACGGCCTCCGGCAGCTCGCCGCGTGCCACCGCCCGCTCGACCAGCCGCGAGGTGCCCACCAGGTCGCGCACGGGCATGTGCTGCCGCAGCGTCCTGGCCAGTTCCTGGTGGGAGACGAGCGTGGACGACAGCCCCATGATGAGCCCGTGCTTGCGCTCGGCCGCCGCCGACAGGCCCCTGACGACCTCGACGAGGTCGCCGCGCAGCGACCCGGTGTCGGGCACCGGCGGCACGTCCATGTCGAAACGGCGGCAGATGACATCGACGACGAGTTCGGGCTTGCCCGCCCAGCGCCGGTAGATGGTGGCCTTGCTGGCCTTGGCGCGCTTGGCGATCTGGTCGACCGACATCCGGTCGTAGCCCATCTCCGACAGCAGGTCGAAGGTGGCGTCGAGGATGGCCTTCTCCCTGCCCGGGTCAAGTGGTGGCACGCGCGCGTCCTTAGTTGTGGGCGAACTCCTGGAATCGTACGCCGGTGAGCTCGGTCGAGATCTCCCACAGCCGCGCGGCCAGTGCCTCGTCGAGAGCGTCCTTACTGGGCCTCAGCGGTTTGGACTTGGGCCCGAGGTACTCCCCTCCCCTGATGAGCGGCGAGGTCGCCGCGTAGAGGGAGGGCACCGCGCCGTCCTCGGCGCTGTGGAGGAAGAGCTTCAGCAGCGGCTGGAAAGGACCGAGCGAGAAGAAGTTCGTGGCGGTGGCGCCCGGGTGGGTGGCCACCGACAGCAGCGCCGAGCCTGCCAGCCTGGCTCTGCGCTGCAGTTCGAAGGTGAACAGCAGGTTGGCCAGCTTGGAGCGGCCGTAGGAGGTCATTTTGCCGTAGCCGCGCTCGAGACCGAGGTCGTCGAAGTCGAGCTTGCCGACCTTGTGGGCGTCGCTGGCCACGTTGACCACCCGGGGGGCGGGCGCGGCCAGCAGGTGCGGCAGCAACAGCCCGGTGAGCGCGAAGTGGCCCAGGTGGTTGGTGCCGAACTGCAGCTCGAAACCGTCCTTGGTCTCGCCGCGCGGGATCATGCCGATGCCCGCGTTGTTGATCAGCAGGTCGACCCGCTCCACGCCGGCGGCGAACTCCCTCACCGAGGACAGGTCGGCCAGGTCGAGCCTGCCGAAGGTGACGTCGGCGCCGGGGACGTCGCGCCGGATGCCCTCCACCGCCGCCCTGCCGCGTTCCGGGTCGCGGGAGGCGACGGTCACCCGCGCGCCGCGCCTGGCCAGTTCACGCGCCGTGGGCAGGCCGATGCCGCTGTTGGCGCCCGTGACGATCGCCGCGAGTTCGGACATGGAACCTCCAGGTGTACGAAACGGTTTCGTACACCACTCTATCGGTTCAGCCGCGCCCGCGCGTGGGCCTCCTCCCTCCTGGCCACCTCCGCCCGCTGCTCGGCCTCCGCGAGCTTTCTGCGGGCCTTGGCCAGCTTCTTCTCCAGGTCCGCCACCTTCGCGGCCCGCTCGTCCCTCTCCTGTACGGCCTGCGCCAGCGTGGCCCGCCATTCCTCGTGCGCGGCGGTGGCCTCGGCCAGCTCCTTGGCCCTGCGATCCTCAGCGGCCCGCCGGTCCTCCTCCGAGGGCTTGCGAGCGGGACGCGACTTCGCGACAGGCGCGGGAGCGAAGCCGCTGTAGCTGAGCGGCTTGGCCAGGCGGCCGCGCCGTACCTCCTCGGCGGCGTCGGCGTCGACCGTGGCGGCATCGAGCGTCTGCTCGACCTCGGCCCCGGCCGAGGGAGCCAGCCGCAGCAGCCGCCGGGAGAGCCTGGAGCGCCGGGCGGTCAGCTCGGCCAGCGCCTCGGCGTCCTGCGCCGCCCACGCGGCGCGCAGTTCCTCGCCCAGATCCAGCAGCTCGGCCAGCGCGGCGGGGTGGGCGCGGGAGAGCTGGTTGACCGCCCACGCGGCGACCGTGGGCTTGCGCAGCGCGGCCACCAGGCGGGCGAGATCGGGCTGTCCCGCCTGCTTGGCGGCGCGGGCCTCGGCCTCGCGCGCGGCGATGAACTCGGCCACGGGCAGCGAGTAGAGCCGGTCGGCGATCTCGTCAAGATCCACACTTGACAAGTACCCCACACGGCCCGATTCGTAGCGCATAGTGGAAGAAGCCAACACGAGCGGAGGCCCCGTGTTCGAGCGCTTCACCGACTGTGCCCGCAGGGTGGTCGTCCTCGCCCAGGAAGAGGCCAGGATGCTCGACCACGACTACATCGGCACCGAACATCTGCTCCTGGGCCTGGTCCACGCCGACGACGCCATCGCGGCGATGATCCTGCACGACTGCGGCGCCGGCCTCGGCGAGCTGCGCGACACGATCGAGGAGATCGTCGGACGGGGCTCCGCGCCGCCGGGAAGCCACATCCCGTTCACGCCGCACGCCAAGAAGGTGCTCGAGCTCTCCCTGCGCGAGGCCCTTCAGCTCGGCCACCACCACATCGGCACCGAGCACGTCCTGCTCGGGCTGATCCACGAGGGCCAGGGCGTGGCCGCCCAGGTGCTGGTCAGCAAGGGGCTCGACCTGCACAGGCTCAGGCAGCGCGTGCTCCACAAGCTGCGTGCGACGGAGGCCAGAGAGCGCCCGCAGCTCGACCACCGCCTCCAGCAGATCCAGGAGAGCCTCGACCGGATCGAGCGCCGCCTGGACGCCCTGGGCGCACCCCCTGACCCCGCTGGGCAGGATTAGACCAGCGCGCCCACCGCCAGCCGCGTCTCCACGACACCCGGGTCCTCGGTGTAGCCCAGGGTGGCGCCCAGCGAGATCATCAGGCGGCGCATGCGCGTGTTGTCCGACAGCAGCGAGGCCCGGACCTCGGCGTAGCCGAGATCGCGCGCCTGCTGCACCAGCATCCTGGCCAGCGCCGCGCCCAGACCGCGCCCCTGCCAGCGGTCCTCGACGAGCAGGGCCATCTCGGCGATGCCCGGATCGGGGGTGAACATCAGGCTGGCCAGCGCGACGACCTGCCCGTCGTGACCGGCCACGAGCGAGTGCCCCCTGCCGCGGTCGCACAACCGCTCGAACACCCGCGGCGGCAGGGTGGGCATCGCGGTGAAGTAGCGGAACCTGCGGCTTTCCGGCGAGCACCGGTCGTGCAGGTCCTTGACGGCCTCGCGGTAGATGGTGGTCAGCGGCTTGACCGTGGCCTCAGTGCCGTCGGCCAGCCTGATGTGCCGCTCGGCGCCGACGGGGTCGGCGGGCGGCTGGGCCAGCCGTACGAACGAGGCGGCGCGGGCGGCCTCGGTCAGCGTGAAGGGCAGCTCGCTCCTGCGCACCTTGATGGCCCGTTTGGCGGCCACGGGAACGATCAGGAGGGTCGGGTCGGGAAGATCGCGCACGGCGTCACCATAGACCCAGCGGGCGTCGTCCGCGCGCAGCAGCTCGGCCAGCAGCTCGGGCAGCCGCCACGGGGTGGCGCGCAGGCGGGAGGCCAGCAGCAGCGCCCTGGTCGGCTCGTCGGTCAGCTCGTGCGCCGTCGCCGCGACGACCTGGACGCGGCGGCCGCCCGCCGCCTCCAACGCCGCCTTGACCGCCTCGGGGGCGGCGGGAATCTCGGCGACGAACTCGTCGACCGTGCCGTCGATGTCGGGCTGGACGCTCAGCCCGAGGATGTTGCCGCCCCGCTCGGCGAGCGCCGCCGCCAGCGAGGCCAGCCTTCCGGGCCGTTCGTCGACCGTGGTACGGATGCGCAGAAATCCCATGCCGCAAGGATGCGCCGCATTTGTTACAGCTGCTGACTGGAAGTGTTTCATCACGAATTCCGTGGCGAGATGCACGAAGATATGCGGATATAGCAGGATGTACCGTCATGAGCACGCGTGTTCCTTCGTTCAGCGACGACTTCGTCAACGGAGACGTCTCCTTCTGGCATCGCTCACTCGGCGACCTGCCCCCCGCTCCCGCTCTCGACGGCGACCGCAGGGCGGACGTGGCGATCGTGGGCGCGGGTTATACGGGGCTCTGGACGGCGTACTACCTCAAGCGGGCCAGGCCCTCTCTCGACGTCGTGGTGCTGGAGAAGGAGTTCGCCGGGTTCGGCGCCTCGGGGCGCAACGGCGGCTGGCTGACCGGCGACCTGGCCGGCACCCATGAGCGCTACGCCAGGACGCACGGCGTGGAGGCGACCAGGCTGCTGCAGCGCGAGATGTACTCCTCGATCGACGAGGTGATCGAGATCTGCGAGAAGGAGGGCATCGACGCCGACATCGTCAAGGGCGGGGTGCTCAACGTCGCCAGGGGCAGCGCCCAGGCGGCGCGGCTGCGCGCCTCGGTCGCCGCGGGCGCGAAGTGGGGCGTCGAGGCCACCTTGCTGACCTCCTCGCAGCGGGAGGCCAGGCTGCGCGTGGCGGGCGCGATCCAGGCCTCGTGGAGCCCGCACTGTGCCAGGATTCACCCCGGCAAGCTCGTGCGCGGCCTGGCCAGGGCCGTCAGGGAGTCGGGGGTGGAGATCTTCGAGCGCACGCCGGTCGAGGAGATCGCGCCGCACCGGGCGGTCACACCGTACGGCACGGTCACCGCCGACTACGTGATCAGGGCCACCGAGGGCTTCACCGCCACGATCAAGGGCCTGCGGCGGCAGTGGCTGCCCATGAACAGCTCGATGATCGTCACCGAGCCGCTGCCCGACTCCTTCTGGGAGCAGGTCGGCTGGGAGGGCGCCGAACTGCTCGGCGACCTGGCCCACTACTACATGTACGCCCAGCGCACCGCCGACGGCCGGATCGCCTTCGGTGGCAGGGGCAAGCCCTACCTGTACGGCTCGCGCGTGGACGCCCGCGGCCGTACCCACGACTGGACCATCGAGGCGCTGTGGTCGCTGCTGGTCGACTTCTTCCCCGCCGCCGCCTCCGCCAGGATCGCCCACGCCTGGTCGGGCGTGCTCGGCGTGCCGCGCGACTGGTGCTCCACGGTCCACGTCGACCACGCCACCGGCCTCGGCTGGGCCGGCGGGTACACCGGACACGGCGTCACCACGACCAACCTGGCCGGCCGTACCCTACGCGACCTGATCCTGGACGAGCCGAGCCGGCTCACCGGCCTGCCGTGGGTGGGCCGCGAGGTGCGCGCGTGGGAGCCCGAGCCGCTGCGCTGGCTCGGCGTCCACTCCATGTACCGCCTCTACCGCGCGGCCGACGCCCGCGAGCGCTCGATGCGCCGCACCTCCGCCCTGGCCCGCCTCGCCGACCTGATCACCGGTCACTAAGGAGTATCTGGATGCACACCCTCTTCCGCGGCGGCCGCGTCTTCACCGCCACCGGATCGTCCCCCACCGACGACGCCGTGCTCGTGCGCGACGGCGTGATCGTCGCCGTCGGCCCCGAGTCCGACCTGGTACGGCAGGCGCCCGCGCACGAGACGGTGGACCTCGACGGCGGCCTGCTCATTCCCGGCGTCACGGACGCGCACATCCACCCCGTGCAGGCGGGGCTCGAACACGCCAAGTGCGACCTGTCGGAGATCTACGGGCTGGAGGCCTACACCGCGGCCATCGCGGCCTACGCCGACCGCTGCGACAAGGAGTGGATCGACGGCGGCGGCTGGGACATGGCCGCCTTCCCCGGCGGCCTGCCGCACCGCTCCCAGCTCGACTTCCTCGACCGGCCCGCCTATCTGATCCAGCGCGACCACCACGCCGCCTGGGTCAACACCCGCGCGCTGGAGCTGGCGGGCATCACCCGCGACACCCCCGACCCCGCCGACGGCAGGATCGAGCGCGACGCCGACGGCACCCCGAGCGGCGTGCTGCACGAGGGCGCGATGGACCTGGTGGGCCTGCTCACCCCCCGGCCGACCGCCGACGACCTGGACGCCGCCCTGCTGACGGCGCAGCGGCACCTGTTCTCGCTGGGCATCACCGGCTGGCAGGACGCGATCGTCGGCTCCTACGCCGGCTCCGACGACCAACTGCCGACCTACCTGTCGGCGGCCAAGGCAGGGCGGCTGAAGGCGCGCGTCGTCGGTGCGCTGTGGTGGGACCGCGCCCAGGGCGCCGAGCAGATCGAGTCGCTGATCGAGCGCAGGGCCATGGCCGACGGCCTGGACAGGTTCAGCGCGGGCGCGGTGAAGATCATGCAGGACGGCATCGCCGAGAACTTCACCGCCGCGGTGATCGAGCCCTACTGCAGGTGCGGCGGCACCGGGCTGTCCTACATCGACCCCACCGCGCTGCGCGGGTACGTCGCCGAGCTCGACCGGCACGGCTTCCAGGTGCACTTCCACGCCATCGGCGAGCGAGCCGTACGGGAGGCGCTGGACAGCTTCGAGGGCACCTCCCCCGCCAACCGGCACCACATCGCGCACCTGCAGATCATCGAGCCCTCCGACGTGCCGCGCTTCGCCGCGCTCGGCGTGACGGCGAACCTGCAGCCGCTGTGGGCCACCCACCACGCCCAGATGGACGAGCTGACGCTGCCCTTCCTGGGCGAGGAGCGCTCGGCGTGGCAGTACCCGTTCGCGTCACTGCTGTCGCACGGGACACGCCTGTGCGCGGGCAGCGACTGGCCGGTGTCGAGCGCCGATCCGATCCAGGGGATGCACGTGGCGGTCAACCGTACCGAGCCCGGAGGCTCCGTCCACGCCGACTACCCCACGGCGCAGACGCCGTTCCTGCCGGGCGAGCGGATCGACCTGGCGACCGTGATGACCGCCTACACGGCGGGCTCGGCCTGGATCAACCGCTCGCCCGCCGGGACGATCGAGCCTGGACGGCCCGCCGACCTGGTCGTCCTGGACCGCGACCCGTTCGCGCTGCCCGCGCCGGAGATCTGGACGACCCAGGTCCGCCTGACCTTCGTGGACGGCGAGCCGGTCTACCAGCGTTAGCCGCAGTTGCCCCAGCTGGACCGGCCGCCGCTGGCCCTGGTGCCGCTGGGGCTGTCGATCAAGCCCCGGTACTTCACGCACGTGCCACGGGCGTCGGCGTGGACGGGCCCGCCGTAGTACTTCACGTTCTCCGAGAGCCCGAAGACGCTTCCGCCCTTGACCGCGATCTCCACGTACGTGGACGTCGCGGTCCCGACGTAGGCGCTCTTGACCACCGACACGCAGTTCTTGCCGGTGCCGCTGTTGTAGGTCAGGTAGACGGTGCCGTACGTGGAACCGCTGGAGGTCTTGACGGGGGCCTGGGCCACGACGTTGTAGCCGGAGCCGCAGTAGGCGTCGGCGTGGGCGGCGGAGGGGATCGCCAGAACCGCGGCAGCGGAGAGGGCGGCGGCGGCGATGGACAGCGTTCTCTTCAAAACTGAGTTCCCTTGCTGTGGTGACTCTCGAACGCGATCATCATGCCGTGACATTGCGGACATGCCAATATCGTTTTTTGACAATGTCCGTTACCCCGAGTAACACGGGGCTTCCAACACGAAGACCCCGGCCCGCGCGGGCCGGGGTCTTCGTGTCGTCGGAAGTCCTACCAGGGGGACTTGTTGGCGCGCAGGCGCTCGAGGGCCTCCTCGAGGATGGCCTTGCCGTCCTTGTCGCTCCTGCGCTCCTTCACGTAGGCCAGGTGCGTCTTGTACGGCTCGTTCCTCGGGGGAGCCGGCGGCGCCGCCTCGTCCTGACCGGCCGGCAGGCCGCAACGGGGGCAGTCCCACGTCTCGGGGACGGCCGCGTCGCTGGCGAAGCTGGGGCGCGTCTCATGCATGTTGGCGCACCAGAACGAGACCCGCACTCTCGGAGCTGCCTCGCCGCGCTCGGCCTCCCCCATAGGGCCTGCGCCGACTCGGCTGCCACGGATCGCGTTGCCACTACCCACGGATGAACTCCTCGCTCGATCGCCCCGCGTGCGGCGGGGGGAGAATCACTGTCACGCGTTGCCGTGCTGTCAGGGCTTGAGCAGCAGGCCAAGGGCGATGATGCAGACGAACCACACGATGCCGGTGATGATGGTCAGCCGGTCGAGGTTGCGCTCCACCACCGAGGAACCGCCGAAGTTCGACGAGAAGCCGCCGCCGAACATGTCGGACAGACCTCCGCCCTTACCCTTGTGGAGCAGCACCAGCAGGATCATCAGGCAGCTCGCCAGGATGAGGGCGATGGAGATTCCGATAGTCACCGTAGACCCGTTCTTTCAATGCTCTGTTCGCGCGACGATTCAAACTTGCTTCTAGAGGGTACGACCTGCTGTCAAGTCGCACCCTCCGAACGCTGCAGTTAGCCAGACATTTCGCCGAAACGGCAGATCTTGACGTACTCCCCTGCATCGAGGCTTGCACCGCCCACGAGGGCGCCGTCGATGTCGGGCTGAGCCATGATCCCGGCGATGTTGTCAGACTTGACCGAGCCTCCGTAAAGGATACGGATGCCAGCGGCTACTTCGGGCGTGTAGAGCGCGGCGAGTCGTGCCCGAAGCGCGCTGCACACCTCCTGTGCGTCCTGCGGAGTGGCCACCTCACCGGTGCCGATCGCCCAGACCGGTTCGTAGGCCACCACTATCGATTGTGCCTGCTCCGCGGTGATTCTGCGCAGAGCGCCATCGAGTTGTGACGTGCAGTGGGCCACCTGGGCCCCCGCGTGCCGGACCCCGAGGTCCTCGCCGACGCACAGGATCGGCGTCAGGGAGTGCCGGTAGGCGGCGTGGACCTTGGCGTTGACGACGTTGTCGCCCTCGTCGTGGTACTGCCGCCGCTCGGAGTGGCCGATCGTCACGAAAGTGCAACCGAGCTTGGCCAGCATCGCGCCCGACACCTCGCCGGTGTAGGCGCCGCCGTCATGCTGGGACAGGTCCTGCGCGCCGTACACGATGCGCAGTTTGTCGCCGTCGACCAGCGTCTGCACGCTGCGCAGGTCGGTGAACGGCGGCAGCACCGCCACCTCGACCTTGTCGAAGTCTTTGTCGTTGAGCGCGAATGCCAGCCTCTGGACCAGCGCGATGGCCTCGAGATGGTTGAGGTTCATCTTCCAGTTGCCGGCGATGAGCGGCTTGCGCGGGCTGCTCAAAGCTCGCTCACCACGCATCCGCGCTCGCCGCGTCGCGTTCGCTGCACGTCAGTCCTCCAGGGCGGCCAGACCGGGCAGGGTCTTGCCTTCGAGATACTCGAGGCTAGCCCCACCACCGGTGGAAATGTGGGAGAAGCCGTCCTCGGGCAGGCCGAGCTTGCGTACGGCTGCCGCCGAGTCGCCGCCGCCGACCACGGTGAAGGCCTCGGAAGCGACCAACGCCTCGGCCACCGCGCGAGTTCCCCCGGCGAACGCGTCGAACTCGAACACGCCCATCGGGCCATTCCAGAAGACGGTGCGCGCGTCGGCCAGCTTGCTCGCGAACAGCTCGCGGCTCCTCGGGCCGATGTCGAGCCCCTGCCGGTCGGCGGGGATCGCGTCGGCCTCGACCACCTCGAAGTCGGCGTCCTCGGCGAAGTGCGTGGCCGCCAGCACGTCGACGGGCAGCACGAGGTCCACTCCGCGCTTGGCCGCCTCGTTGAGGAAGCCGCGCACCTGGTCGAGCTGGTCCTCCTGCAGCAGCGACCCGCCCACCTCGTGGCCCTGGGCCTTGAGGAAGGTGTAGGCCATGCCGCCGCCGATGAGCAGCCTGTCGACCTTGGTCAGCAGGTTGGCGATGACGCCGAGCTTGTCGGAGACCTTCGCGCCGCCGAGCACGACCACGTAGGGCCGCTCGAGGTCGTCGGTGAGCTTCTTGAGCACCTCGACCTCGGCCACGACCAGCCCGCCGGCCGCGTGCGGCAGCAGCTTCGGCACGTCGTAGACGCTGGCGTGCTTGCGGTGCACGGCGCCGAAGCCGTCGCCGACGTACAGCTCGGCCAGCGCGGCCAGCCGCTCGGCGAAGGCGCGCCTGACCTCGTCGTCCTTGGACTCCTCGCCGGGCTCGTAGCGCAGGTTCTCCAGCAGGGCCACCTGGCCGTCCTGGAGGGCCTCCACCGTCTCGGTCCCGATGACCTCGGGCGAGAAGGCGACGTCCTGGCCCAGCAGCTCACCCAGGCGCCTGGCGACGGGCCTGAGGGAGTACTTGGGGTTCGGCTCGCCCTTGGGGCGGCCCAGGTGGGCGCAGACGACGACCTTCGCGCCGCGCTCCACCAGGGTCCTGATCGTCGGCACCGACGCCCGGATGCGGCCGTCATCGGTGATCGTCTCCCCGTCGAGGGGGACGTTGAGGTCGGCGCGCACCAGGACGCGCCGCCCCTTCACGTCGAGATCGTCGAGCGTGCGCATCAGAGGTCAGCGCCCACCAGCTGAATGAGGTCGGCGAGGCGGTTGGAGTAGCCCCACTCGTTGTCGTACCAGCCGACGACCTTCACCTGGTTGCCGATGACCTTGGTCAGGCCCGCGTCGAAGATGCAGGAGGCGGGGTCGGTGACGATGTCGCTGGAGACGATCTCGTCCTCGGTGTAGGTGAGGATGCCCTTGAGCGGGCCCTCGGCGGCGGCCTTGACGGCGGCGTTGACCTCTTCGACGGTGACCTCGCGGGCCAGGTCGACGGTCAGGTCGGTGGCCGAGCCCGTGGGGATCGGCACGCGCATCGCGAAGCCGTCGAGCTTGCCCTTCAGCTCGGGCAGCACCAGGCCGATGGCCTTGGCGGCGCCGGTGGAGGTCGGGACCACGTTGAGGGCGGCGGCGCGGGCCCTGCGCAGGTCCTTGTGCGGGCCGTCCTGCAGGTTCTGGTCCTGCGTGTAGGCGTGGATGGTGGTCATCAGACCCTTCTCGATGGTGAAGGAGTCGTGGATGACCTTGGCCATCGGGGCCAGGCAGTTGGTGGTGCAGGAGGCGTTGGAGATGATCGTGTGCGCGGCGGGGTCGTACTTGTCGTGGTTGACGCCCATCACGATGGTGATGTCCTCGCCCTTGGCGGGCGCGGAGATGATGACCTTCTTGGCGCCGTTGTCGGCGTGCACCTTGGCCTTGGCGGCGTCGGTGAACAGACCGGTCGACTCCACCACGACGTCGACACCCAGCTCGCCCCAGGGCAGCTTGGCGGGGTCGCGCTCTTCGAAGACCTTGATGGCCTTGCCGTCGACGGTGATCTCGTCGCTGGAAGCCTTCACCTCGTACGGCAGGCGGCCCAGAATGCTGTCGTACTTCAGCAGGTGGGCGAGCGTCGCATTGTCGGTCAGGTCGTTGACCGCGACGATCTCGATGTCCTTGCCGCTGGCGGCGACCGCTCGCCAGAAATTGCGGCCGATGCGACCGAAGCCGTTGACGCCTACGCGGATGCTCACGGAACCGTCTCCTCGTACGTGAATGGCGGGCTGAAACCTCAGCGCAAACACTATCGGACCTAAATTGGTTTAGACCACGTGAGGTCCCGCTCTGGATTTCGTCGATCCCCACACGTCATTTGTCCTAGTCGAGTAAAGTGCCCGACTCGTTACTGTCAACACGTCTCTTTCCTAGGACCTCACAATGACCCAGCAGAAGTCAGGATTGGTGCCCGGTGTCCTCATCGGCCTGGTGGCCATGCTCGTCGGCGCGGGCGTCCACGGGGCGGTCATCGGTGTCACGGAGTACAACCTCGGCGTCGTCGCGGTGCTGGTGGGCGTGCTGGTCGGCGTCGGCGTGACGGCGGTCAAACCGTCCAGCGCGGTCCTGCCCTGGCTGGCGGCGCTGTTCGGCCTCGTCGGAGCCGCGCTCGGCACCACGGCCGGCGTGGTCGCGCTCACCGTGAAGCTCGCCCCCGCGGGCACCGACTACCTGACCGCGGTTCGCACAGTGCTCGCGCAGTTCGACACGGTGATCCAGCAGGACCCGGTGGTCGTGCTGTTCTGGGTGATCAGCGCGGTGGCGGCGTTCATGTTCGTCAACAAGCGGATCAAAGCCGTCAGGGCGGCCCGCGCGGCCGCCGTACCGGAGCCCGCCGCTCCCCCGCAGGAGCCGATCAACCTGTTCACTCCCAGGAACCGCTGACCTCACGCGACCAGACGCCCGAACGACCCTTGCCGCACCCACACCCACCGCACCCGAGAGCCACCCGCCCGCGCCGGTCGCCCGGAGCCACCCGCTCGCGCAGCACACCCAACCGCCCGATCCCGCCGCGCCCAAAGCCACCCGTCCCCCGCAGCACACCGAACCGCCCGAATCCGCCGCACCCGAAACCGCTTCCTCGCGCAGCAACCGAACCGCCCGATCCCGCCGCACCCGGAGCCACCCACTCCCCGCAGCACACGCCGAAGGACATGCTCCGCCGTACCGCATGCGAACAGCGGCCAGCTGGCACCGCAGCGAGCGACCCGAGAACACCGCGGTCACCCCGATTCCACCCCGCGAGCGCCGCAGGGGGACGGCGCCCGCTTGGGTCACGGGGCGAGCATCTCCACGGTCAGGTTGGCCTCGGTGTTGGGGATGCCCAGGTCGGAGGCGCGCTTGTCGGCCATCGCCAGCAACCGCCTGATCCGGCCCGCGATGGCGTCCTTGGTCAGCGGCGGGTCGGCGATCTGGCCCAGCTCCTCCAGCGACGCCTGCTTGTGCTCCACCCGCAGCCGGCCCGCGATGACCAGGTGGTCGGGCGCGTCGTCGCCGAGGATCTCCAGCGCCCGCTGCACCCGCGCGCCCGCGGCGACCGCCGCGCGCGCCGAACGCCGCAGGTTGGCATCGTCGAAGTTGGCGAGCCTGTTGGCGGTGGCGCGCACCTCGCGGCGCATCCGCCGCTCCTCCCAGGCCAGCACACTGTCGTGGGCGCCGAGCCTGGTCAGCAGCGCGCTGATCGCGTCGCCGTCTCGCACGACCACCCTGTCGACGCCGCGCACCTCGCGCGCCTTGGCGTGGATCTTGAGCCGCCGCGCCGACCCCACCAGCGCGAGTGCCGCCTCCGGCCCGGGGCAGGTGACCTCCAGCGACATCGAACGGCCAGGCTCGGTCAGCGACCCGTGGGCGAGGAAGGCCCCCCGCCAGGCCGCCTCCGCGTCGCAGGACGCGCCCGCCACCACCTGGCGGGGCAGACCCCTGACCGGTCGGCCGTGGTTGTCGATCAGGCCGGTCTGCCTGGCCAGCGCCTCGCCGTCGCGGTAGACGCGCACGACGTAGCGCGAGCCCTTGCGCAGCCCGGCCGGAGCCAGCACGAGCACCTCGGCCTTGTGGCCGAAGACCTCGCCAATGTCCTTGATCAGCCGGCGGGCGGTGGCGTTGGTGTCGAGCTCGGCCTCGATCACGATGCGCCCGCCCACGAGGTGCAGCCCGCTCGCGAAGCGCAGCAGCGTGGACACCTCCGCCTTGCGGCAGCAGGGCTTGAGCACCGGCAGTCGGCTCAGCTCGTCCTTCACCACACCTGTCATTGCCATAAGCGTTAGTCCTCCCCCATACAGACCGGCTCCCAAGAAGTCTCTCGCACCTTCGCGCGACGCCGACCAGGATCAACGCTTCTGGAGGAAAATCTCGTCAAGGACGGAGGCAAGACGTCGTGGGTCATGCCTCGGCGAGCCGTCCTCGGCCGCCACGACGGCCGTGACCACCCGGCCGCCCAACGCGGCGGCGGCCTTCTCCAGCGCGTCGAGGTCGTCGACCACGCCCGTGTCGGCCAGCACCACGTCCACCGTGAGGTCGGGCGCGTGCTGCCTGAGCACCTCCAGGTGCTGCTGGGGCGAGAAGTCGTCGGTCTCGCCCGGCTGCGGGGCGAGGTTGAGCGTCACCAGCCGCTTGGCCCTGCTGACGTGGAGCGCCTCGGCCAGCTCAGGCACCTTCAGGTGCGGCAGCACACTGGTGAACCACGATCCTGGGCCGAAGACGACCCAGTCGGCGTCGAGGATCGCCTGCACGGCCTCGGGACGCGCGGGCGGATCCTCCGGCACCAGCGAGATGGCCTGGACTCTGCCAGGGGTGAGCGCGCACGCCACCTGGCCACGCACGGTCGAGATCACGCCGTCGAGCTCGACCTCGGCGACGATGTCGAGCGGCACCGAGGCCATCGGCAGCACCCTGCCGTGGGCGCCGAGCAGCCGCCCCACCCAATCGAGCCCGGCCACCGGGTCGCCCAGCAGCTCCCACAGGGCCACGATGAGCAGGTTGCCGACAGCGTGCCCGTGGAGGTCGCCCTCGCTCCTGAAGCGGTGCTGGACCACCTCGCTCCAGGTGCTGCCCCACTCGTCATCGCCGCACAGCGCGGCCAACGCCATCCGCAGGTCACCCGGCGGAAGCACGCCGAGCTCCCGCCTGAGCCTGCCGCTGGAGCCGCCGTCGTCGGCCACGGTCACGACGGCGGTGAGCTCGTCCGTCACGCTCCGCAGCGCAGTCAGCGAGACGTAGAGCCCATGCCCGCCGCCCAGCGCGACCACCTTCGGCCCGCCGCCCGCTCGCCCACCGGCCTGACCCAGCGCGTCTTCCCGGGTTGCCGACTCACCCCCATCGGACAATTCCGGCGCGTCTTCCCGAATCGCCGGCTCACGACCATCGGACAATCCGGGCGCGACCTCCCGGGGTGCCCGCTCATGGCCCTCGGACAACCCCGGCGCGTCTTCCCGAACTACCGGCTCCCGCCCATCCCTCACTCCGGGCGCGTCTGCATGGGTTGCCTGCTCACGCCCATCGGGCACTCCCGGCGTGTCCTCCCGCGTTACCTGCCCACGCCCATCCGTCACTCCCGGCCCACATCCCGGTGACTCACCTGGACCTCCATCCCGCGGTCACGCAACCGGCCGCCAAGCTGCTCGGCCATGGCCACGCTGCGATGCTTACCGCCCGTGCAGCCCACCGCCAGCGTCGCGTAGCTCTTGCCCTCACGCGAGTATCCCGCTGCGACGATCTTGAACGCCTCCTCGTAGGCGTCGAGGAACTCCTTGGCCCCCGACTGCCCGAGGACGTAATCGCGCACGGGGACGTCGAGGCCGTTCATCGGCCGCAGCTCGGGCACCCAGTGCGGGTTGGGCAGGAAGCGGCAGTCGACCACGAGGTCGGCGTCGACGGGCAGGCCGTACTTGAAACCGAAGGAGACGACGTTGACCCGCAGGCCCGGCCTGTCTTCGCCGCCGAAGTAGGCGACGATCTTGTTGCGCAGCTCGTGGACGTTGTGCGCCGAGGTGTCTATCACCAGGTCGGCGTTGGCGCGCACCTCGCGCAGGATGCCGCGCTCGCGCGCGATGCCGTCGACCAGCCTGCCCTCGCCCTGCAGCGGGTGCGGCCTGCGGACGTTCTCGAACCTGCGCACCAGCTCCTCGTCGCTGGCCTCGAGGAAGACCACGCGGACGCGCACGCCGCGCCCCTCCAGCTCCTCGATCGCCGTGTTGAGGTCGGTGGTGAAGGCCAGGCTGCGCACGTCGACGACGGCGGCCACCTTGTCGGCGGCCAGCTTGACCCTGCCCGCCTCCTCGGCCATGGCGAACAGCAGCCCCGGCGGCAGGTTGTCGATGACGAACCAGCCCAAGTCTTCAAGCGCCTTGGCCGCGGTGCTGCGCCCGGCTCCTGACATGCCGGTCACGATGACGAACGCGGTTTCGGCGCGTCCTTGATGCTCTGGGCTGCTCATAACCTCACTACTCCTGGGCAAACCTTGACACGATGACCTCTGCGGTCGCACGGCCGATGCCGGGGACCTCGCAGATCTCGGCCACGGTGGCCTCGCGCAGCCGCTTCACAGAGCCGAAATGCTTGAGCAACGCCTGCCTGCGGGCCGGGCCGAGGCCGGGCACGCCGTCGAGCGCGCTCTCCTTCACCGTCTTGGACCGCTTGGATCGATGGTAGGTGATGGCGAAGCGATGTGCCTCGTCACGCACCCGTTGCAACAGGTAGAGGCCCTGACTGGCGCGCGGCAGGATGACCGGCTGATCGTCTCCGGGCAGCCAGACCTCCTCCAGCCGCTTGGCGAGCCCGCACACCGCCACGTCGTCGACGCCGAGCTCGTCGAGCGCCCGCTGCGCCGCCGCCGCCTGGGGCCCCGCGCCGTCGACCACCACCAGGTTGGGCGGGTAGGCGAACTTGCGGGGCTTGCCGGTCTCGGGGTCGATCGGCCCGTGGCCGTGCTCGTCCTCCGCCGTCAGCTCGCCGGTGGCCGAGCGCTCCTCCAGGTAGCGCTTGAACCTGCGGGTGATCACCTCGTGGATCGAGGCGACATCACCCTCCTTCGTCCGTACGGCGAAGCGGCGGTACTCGCTCTTGCGCGCGAGCCCGTCCTCGAAGACGACCATCGACGCCACGACGTTCTCGCCCTGCAGGTGGGAGACGTCGTAGCACTCGATGCGCAGCGGCGCCTGGTCGAGATCGAGCGCGTCGGCGATCTCCTGCAGCGCCAGGCTCCGCGTCGTCAGGTCGCTCGCCCTGCGCAGCTTGTGCTGGGCCAGCGACTCCTTGGCGTTGCGCTCGACGGTCTCCATCAGCGCCTTCTTGTCGCCCCGCTGCGGCACCCGCAGCTCCACCCTCGCGCCGCGCTGCTCGGCCAGCAACTCGGTGACGGCGTCGGCGTCCGGCGGCAGCGCCGGCACCAGCACCTCCTTGGGGATCTCGCCCTCGGCGTAGATCTGCAGCAGGAAGTGCTCGACCAGCTCGCCAGGCGTGGTCTCTTCGACCTTGTCGACCACCCAGCCGCGCTGACCCCTGATGCGCCCGGCGCGCACGTAGAACACCTGGACGGCCGCCTCCAGCGGATCTTCCACCAGCGCGATCACGTCGGCGTCGGTGGCGTCGCCGAGCACGACGGCCTGCTTCTCCAGCGCCCGCTGCAGCGCCTGGATGTCGTCACGGATGCGCGCGGCCCGTTCGTACTCCTGCTCGCCGGCCGCGGCGCGCATGTCCTGTTCGAGCTGTTTGATGAAGCGGCCGGTGTTGCCCGCCATGAAGTCGCAGAAGTCTTCGGCCAGGTCGCGGTGCTCCTGCGGGGTGACCCGGCCGACGCACGGGGCCGAACACTTGTCGATGTAGCCGAGCAGGCACGGCCTGCCGATCTGGCCTGCCCGCTTGAAGACCCCGGCCGAGCACGTGCGCACCGGGAAGACCCGCAGCAGCAGGTCGACGGTCTCGCGGATGGCCCACGCGTGGGAGTAGGGCCCGAAGTAGCGGGTGCCCTTCTTCTTCGCCCCGCGCAGCACCTGCACGCGCGGAAACTCCTCGCCCATCGTGACCGCGAGGTAGGGATAGGACTTGTCGTCGCGATACTTGACGTTGAAGCGCGGGTCGAACTCCTTGATCCAGGAGTATTCGAGCTGGAGCGCCTCCACCTCGGTGCCGACGACCGTCCAGTCGACGCCCGCCGCGGTGTTGAGCATGGTCTGGGTGCGCGGGTGCAGCCCCGCGAAGTCGGCGAAGTAGGAGTTGAGCCGCTGGCGCAGGCTCTTCGCCTTGCCCACGTAGATCACCCGGGCGTTGGCGTCCCGGAACCGGTAGACCCCTGGAGAATCGGGGATCGACCCCGGCTTCGGCCGGAAACTCAAGGTGCTCGCCACGTTCAAGAGCCTATAGGCCGCCACCGACAACCAAGCGCGATCCAGCCTCTGCCCACAGAACCGCCAAACCGGCCGTCCGCTTCGTTCACCTTCGCCGGGCCTCCCATCCACCTGCGGCCGGGGGCGATACCGCTCGCCGTACCCGACCGAAGACGTCGGGTACGGCGAGCCCCAGCCACCACGGGATACGCCGAACCCATGGAAACGGCAGCCCCACGGGTGCGCCGGGCTCGCAGGAATGCCGGGCTCGCAAGAATGCCGGGCTCAGGGAAACGGCAGCCCCACGGGGTGTGCCGGACCCACAGGAACGCCGGACCCGCGCTACGACGAGCCGCGGGTCCGACGAGCCTGGGCGTACAGCGAGGCTTTCGAGTACGGCGGGCTTTCGGGTACAGCGGGGCCTTGGCGTACAGCGGGCCTTGGCTACCACGGGCCTTGGGCTACCACGGACCTTGGACTGCTACGGGCTTTGGCGTGCAGCGGGGTTTCGGCTACAGCTGTCCTATCTCGCTTGATGGTTGACACTCTGGCTTCGCTTGATGCTTGACACCTTGATCGTCTTCTGTGCCTGCTCGTGGCGTTATCGGCGCTTC
>NZ_JBHZBH010000034.1:0-101351 GCF_042754765.1 Nonomuraea sp. NPDC059194
GGTCGGCGGTTGGCGGCCGTTCCGTTGGTGGGGGTGGTGCGGCAGCGGTGGGTGACTTACATGGCGAGTGGTCTCCCGGCTTTCTGTTCGTGGGGTGGACGTCAGAGGCTGGCTGGGAGGGGAGGCGCCCGGGGTCGGGGTCGTCCCGGTAACCGGCTGGCATCGCCGCTGGCCGGGTCCGGTGCTCCGATGGTGGCCACGTCGAGCTGACCGGTGATCCAGCTTCGGCCGTACTGTCCTCGAGCACATCCAGGGTTCGGGAAAGCGAAGATCACCCGATCTTGGGGGTGGTGTCGAGGATCTGCTCGGCGAGTTCGCGGGCTGAGGCCGCGGGGTGGGTGCCGGGCCGGGTGGCTCCGGCTGCGAGCGTGCCGTCGATGAGCAGGAGGAGTTGGTCGGCCGCGTGTGCGGGCCTCGGGTGCCCGAGCTTGACGAGTTCGTGTTCGAGGAGGCCGTGGACGCGGAGGCGGTAGTCGCGGGTGATGGCGTGGCCGGGGTGGTCGGGGTCGGTGAGGGCGAGGTCGGCGGCCAGGTAGCGGCAGCCGCAGAAGTCGGGTTCGGCGATGGCCTCGGCGAGCCAGTCGAAGACGGCCAGGAGGCGGTCGCGTGGGTCTTCGCCGGCGGCCCGCATGGTCTCCCGGTAGCGGGCTTCGTCCTCGTTGGTGCTGCGCTTGAGCACCTCGGCGATCAGTCCGTCCTTGCCGCCGAAGTGTTCGTACAGGGAGCGCCGGGCCACGTTCGCGGCTTTGAGGAGGGTGTCGACGCCGACGCTCATGCCGTGGCTGTAGGTCAGCTTCTGGGCGGCCTCCAGCAGGCGTTCTCGTGGGCCGGGTGTCGCGCGGGTGCTCATGGCTCTCAGCCTGCCATCGGTTGACAAGTAGATCAACCGGTCTATATGGTCTGAATAGACAGAACGTTCTATCTAGCTAAGGATTTCGCATGACTACAGCCGAGGTCATCGACCGCTTCAACCGCGCCTTCGTCGACCACGACCCCGCCTTGCTCACCGACCTGATCGGCGACGACTGCGTGATGGAGGCCATCCAGCCGGCCCCCGACGGCGCCCGCTACGAAGGCCGCGAAGCCTGTCTGACGTTCTGGCAGGCGCTGGCCCAGGACAGCACCACCCAGTTCGAGCCCGAAGACGTGGTGGTCGCCGGCGATCGGGCGACGATCCGCTGGCGCTACCGCTTCGGCGACGGCCCCGCCGACTCGGTGCGCGGCGTGAACCTCATGCTCGTCCGCGACGGCCTCATCGTCGAAGCCCTGGGCTACAGCAAGACCGCGGGCGAGGTCCCGCTGGCCGCCGAGGAGGCGTCCCGTGCGTAGTTACCACCTCAACGGTGGCGGCTTGTCGATCAGGGAGCACGAGGACCCCGTCCCGGAAGCCGGGCAGGTTGTGGTGGCCGTACGCGCCACCTCACTGAGTTTCCGCGAGCTGATGGTGCTGCGCGGCGACTACGTGCTGCCGGTGAAGCCCGACGTGATCCCGGTGTCGGATGGAGCGGGCGAGGTCGTCGCGGTCGGACCTGACGTCGTCGGGGTGCGCGTCGGTGACCGGGTGGCCGCCACGCTCTTCCCGAGCTGGCAGGACGGCCCGTTCGGCCTTCAGCACCTGCCGCAGCGCGGCGGCTCGCTGGACGGCATGCTCACCGAGCTCGCGCTGGTCGAGGAGCACGGGCTCGTGCCCATCCCGGACCACCTGTCGTACGAGGAGGCCGCGACGCTGCCCTGCGCCGCGGTCACCGCCTGGAACGCGCTGACCGGCGACGGTGCAGGCCTGCGACCAGGCCAGACCCTGGTAACGCAGGGATCGGGTGGGGTGTCGCTGTTCGCGCTCCAGTTCGGCAAGGCACTGGGCGCCCGGGTGATCGCCACGACGAGCAGCCCGGCGAAAGCGCGACGCCTGGCCGAGCTCGGCGCCGACGAGGTCATCGACTACCGGGCCACGCCGGACTGGCCCGCCAAGGTCAGGGAGCTGACCGGCGGCAGGGGCGCGGACCGGGTCGTGGACGTGGCCGGTCTGCTGGAGCAATCGCTCAAGGCGGTGGCGATCGCGGGTCACGTCGCCTGCGTGGGCTTCGTCTCCGACACCGCACCTCCGATCGACGCGCGGGTGCTCTTCGCCTCCGGCGCCACCGTGCGCGCGGTCGCCGTCGGCAGCCGCGCACAGTTCCGCGAGATGAACCACACCATCGACGTCAACCGCATCAGCCCTGTCATCGATCGCGTGTTCCCCTTCGACCAGGCCCCCGACGCCTACCGCTACTACGCCTCCGGCGAGCCGTTGGGGAAGGTCGTCATCCGGCTCTGACGAAATGTGAACCCAAGAGTGGCGGTGACCTGACATGTCGGCTGTCCGCCAGACGTAGTCATAGCGCTGACGATCTCTCCTTGACGAAGCTTTGCTCTGCCGGTTGCGAACTCCCCCCACCGGTGGAAGGAGAGCCCCGCCATGCCAATCAGCCGTCGTGCGGCGTTACTCAGCGTCGCCCTCGCCGCCACGCTCGTCGCGGCCAGCACCGGAAGCGCGTACGGCGAGTCGCCGGAAGGGGTCATCGGCGTACCGACGTCGTCGACCACCACCGCGCGGGTCACCCTCATCACCGGTGACCAGGTCACCGTGGCCAGCCAGGCGGGCAAGCCCGTTTCGGTCAACGTCACGCCGTACAACCGTTCGGCCGCCGACATCCGCACGTACACGGTCGGCTCCGACGTGTACGTGATGCCGAAGGAGGCCGAGCTGCTCGTCGGCTCCGGCCAGGTGGACAAGCGCCTGTTCAACGTCACCCAGCTGATCGCCCAGGGCTACGACGACGCGCACAGCGAGTCGATCCCGGTGATCGTGCAGTACCCCGACAAGTCCATGGCCAAGGCCGCCGCGCCGGAGGGCGGGCGGATCACCCGGAGCCTGCCCGGCGTTCGCGCGGCGGCCATCACCACGGACAAGAAGCAGGGCGACACGTTCTGGGAGGCCGTCGACGACGACAGCGCCAAGACGGGTACGCCCAAGGCCCGGCTCTCGGGCGGCATCCAGCGGCTCTGGCTGGACGGCAAGGTGAAGGCGCTGCTCGACAAGAGCGTGCCGCAGATCGGCGCGCCCGAGGCCTGGGCCGCCGGCTACGACGGCACCGGCGTCAAGGTCGCGGTGCTGGACACCGGCGTGGACCCGAAGCATCCCGACCTCGCCGACCGGATCGCCGACAGCCGCAGCTTCGTCCCTGACGAGACGGTGCAGGACGGCCACGGCCACGGCACGCATGTCGCCTCCACGATCGCCGGTTCCGGCGCGGGGTCCGGCGGCTCGTACAAGGGCGTGGCGCCCGGCGCCAAGCTCCTGGTGGGCAAGGTGCTCGCCGACGAGGGCGGCGGCATGGAGTCGTGGATCCTCGACGGGATGACCTGGGCCGCCCACTCGGGCGCGAAGGTGGTCTCGATGAGCCTCGGCGGCCAGGAAGGCGCGGACGGCTCCGACCCGATGTCGGTGGCGGTGAACCAGCTGACCGCGGAGACCGGCGTGCTGTTCACCATCGCCGCGGGCAACAGCGGTCCTGGGGCGACCACGGTGGGCTCGCCCGGCGCCGCCGACGCGGCCCTGACCGTTGGCGCGGTCGACTCGGCCGACGCGGTCACCGACTTCTCCAGCCGTGGCCCGCGCGGGGGCAACGGTGGTCTCAAGCCGGAGATCACCGCTCCCGGCTTCAAGATCGTGGCCGCTCGCGCGTCCGGCACCTCCATGGGTACGCCGACGGGTGACCTGTACACCGCCGCGAGCGGCACGTCCATGGCCACGCCGCACGTGGCAGGGGCCGCCGCGATCCTCGCCCAGATGCACCCCGACTGGACCGGGCCTCGGCTGAAGAGCCACCTCATCAGTACGGCGAAGGCCACCGCCGGTACGCCGGTGCACGCGCAGGGCGCCGGCCGGGTCGACGTGAGCCGCGCCGTACGGCAGGCGGTCTCCGGGTCCGGCGTGGTCGACTTCGGCCTCTCGGACTGGGACGCGGCCGGCGGCCCGGTCACCAAGCAGATCGACTACGTCAACGACGGCGACCAGCCGGTCACCCTCACGCTTTCGGCTAAGAGCGCGGGCGAGGACCTGCCGGCCAAGGCGCTGACCCTCGGCGCCGAGACGGTGACCGTACCGGCCAAGGGCAAGGCCTCGGTGGGCGTCACCGTTGACGCGGCGGCCACCGCGGCGGGCGCGCACGGCGCGCACGTCACCGCGACCTCCGCCGACGGCCAGGCGGTCGTGACGACGGCGGTCGGGTTCGTCAGGGACGTGGAGCGGTTCGACGTCACCTTCAAGGTGCTCGACCGGGACGGCAAGCCGACGAAGGGCGTCGCCGCGATCTACGACTTCAACCTGGGGAAGCTGAGCCTGCCCGAGGTGTACCTGCCCGGTGAGGACGGCACCGTGGTGGCGCGGTTGCCTCGTGGCGAGCACGCCTTCGTGTCGCAGATCTTCCACTACAGCGCCGACTGGAGCCGTCTCTGGGAGTACACCTACGGCGGCGAGCCCGGCACGCTCATCGACTCCGACCGGACCGTCACCTTCGACGGCAGCAAGGCCGGCCCGGTCACCATGGACACCCCGAAGCCGAGCCAGACGAACCGGATCAGGCTGGGCCTGGCCATGCGGGACTCGACCAGCACGAACTCCTACGGCCTCGAGCAGTGGGCCAGCGGCGAGACGAAGGTGTACTCCGTCCCGTCGCAGGTCACGAGCGACCACTTCGAGTCGCGGGTCGGATGGTCGCTCAGCGCGCCGGAGCTCGGGGCGAAGGTCGTCGGGCACGGTCGCACGCCGTTCGACCCGGTGTACTTCCGGGGCAGGGCCGGTTCCGCCCGCATCGACGGGACGCAGGTGCTGCGTGTGGCGAACGCCGGGCAGGACGTTCAGGGCAAGCTCGCCCTGGTGAAGCGCAGCGCCGACCGCACGCCGCAGCAGCAGGTCGACGACGCCGCGGCGGCCGGAGCACGGGCGATCGTCATCTACAACGACACGCCTGACAACTGGGGTGCCAACAACTGGGCCACGACGGAGACCAAGATCCCGGCGATGACGCTGTCGGGCGAGCAGGGTGTCCGGCTGGCCGAACTGGCGGCCAGTGGCAGGGCCAGGGTCCAGCTCACGGGCATCGCGGTGAGCCCGTACTCGTACGAACTGCTCAAGTACCGCCAGGGCGGCATCCCCGCCGACCAGCGGTACCGGGTGCGCGCGAGTGAGCTCGCCACGGTCGAGTCGAAGTTCCACGCCTCGGCGCCCGGCACGGAGGCGGGGTACTCCCGGGCGATGCTCTCGCCGATGCAGACCACGGCCTACGGTGTCTTCGACCGGGTGGTCAGCCCGCGGTCTGTGACCGAGTTCGTCTCGGCGGACGTGCCGACCTGGGAGTGGGTGCAGGTCGGCACCGTGTGGGAGGCCGGCGGAGCCTGGAAGTACACCGCGCCGGCGGTGCTCAAGGCCGGTCAGCGGGCGTCCCGTGACTGGAACAAGGCCGTGGTCCGTACGGCGCTGCCGGGCGGGCTGGACTGGTCGGCCGTCAGGGAAGGCGGCGTGGGCGTGGTGCTCGGCGGCGGGTTGATCGACACGACGCCGGACCAACTGCTCGTCTTCCGCGCCTTCGCCGACAAGGAGCAGGCCACCGTGTACCGCAACGGTGAGCTGCTCGGCACGGCGCCATCCGCGGCCGTCGCCTTCCCGGTGGTGCCGGAGCGCGCGCAGTACCGCGTGGTGGTCGACGTGCAGCGGGACCAGCCGTGGTGGACCACCTCCACCAAGGTGAACACCGACTGGACGTTCCACTCCGAGCAGGCCGAGGGCAAGAGTCCGCTTCCGGTCCTGTCGGTCGACTACGACCTCGATGTCGACCAGGCCAACAGCGTCAGGGCGCGGTCCACGACCAAGGTCGGGCTCGGCGTGCGGTACCCGAAGGGCATGGCCGGAGCGCGGATCACCGAGGCGAAGCTGTGGGCCTCCTACGACGACGGCTCCACCTGGCAGGAGGTGAAGCTGGCCGCCACCGGCGACGCGGCCTTCACCGGCCGGATCAAGAACCCCGCCGACGGGTTCGTGTCGCTGCGGACGCAGGCCACCGACGCTGACGGCAACACCGTCCAGCAGACCGTGACCCGCGCCTACCAGGTGCGGCGGTAAATCCGACGGGGCGCCTCCATGGACGGGGGCGCCCCGGTTCGGGTCAGGGGATCATGCCGGACCTGGCGGCGTACCAGGCGAGTTGCATCCGGCTGTCGGTCCCGGCCAGCTTCATCAGCCGGGCGATCCTGCGCTGCACGGTGCGTTCGCTGGTGCCGAGCCGGCTGGCGGCCGTCTTGTCCGGCATGCCGGACAGCAGATACGTCATCAGCATGACGTCGGTGTCGTCCCAGGCAGGAGCCTCCCCCTCGGCCACACTCGTGGCGGTCAGCCGTAGCGGCGTCGCCGCCTGCCAGACCCGCTCGAACAGCGCCACCAGCAGGTGGACCAGGGACTGGCCCCGCACCAGGAGGAAGCCCGGATGGACGCTCGCCTGGTCGGGCAGCATCGGGAGCATCACCACCTCCCGGTCCACGATGATCATCTTGCTGGGCAGCTCGGCGGCGACCCTGATCTCGTACCCGCTCTCCAGGAACCTGCCGACCTCGGCGGGCGCTCGCGGATCGTCCAGCGCGGCACGTTCGTAGACGTAGCGGTAGGTGGCCAGCGCGTTGGTGGAGTCGTCGAGGTTGACGTCGAGGACGTACGGGGGCTTGAAGAAGGCCAGCACCTCCCGCTTGGCGCCGCGCTCCAGATTTTCGAGCCAGGTGGACAGCTGTTCGGGCGTGGTGAGCGCCTCGATCTCGCCGGCGCGCGCGGCGGCCCCCGTTCGGTAGACCTCCACCAGCTCCGCCAGCCTGCCCTGGAGCTGTTGCAGCGCGGCCTGCCGCTGCGCGATCAGTGTGCCGAGCCCCACGTCGGGAGGCACGACCATGTGTAATCCGCTGTCGTCGCGGGTGGCCAGACCGAGCGTGACGAGCCTGGCCACGGCGGCTGTCACGACCGTCGCCGACAGGTCGAGCGCCTCGCTCACCTCGGAGACCATCGCCCGGCGACGCCGCAGGAGCTCGACGTAGACGGCCTCCTCCTGCTCGCTGAACCCCAGCCTATCCAGCATCCTTCATCACTTTCCGACCACCTCGCAGCATCCGTCCGCACTCAGGTGAAGTAGCGCAGCCAGACGTAGATCCAGGCCATGATCGTGCTCAACAAGGTCACCAGGATCCCGTACTTGGTGAACTGCCAGAAGCTGATGCTGTGGCCGGTGCGCGCGGCGATGCCGATGGCGACGACGTTGGCGCTGGCGGCCACCGCGGTGCCGTTGCCGCCGAAGTCGGCCCCGAGGGCGAAGGCCCACCACAACGCCTGCCCGGTCTGCGGGTCCGGCGTCGTCGCGACCACGCCCTCCACGATGGGCGCCATGGTGGCGACGTAGGGGATGTTGTCGAAGAAGGCGCCCAGCACGCCGGAGCCGAACAGCAGCACCGTCGCCGCGAGGAAGTAGTTATCGCCGAACGCGGCCACCGTCCATCCCCCGATGGTGGAGATGACGCCGGTGTGCACCAGCCCGGCGACCATGACGAACAGGCCCATGAAGAAGACCAGGGTGGGCCACTCGACCTCGCGCAGCACCTCCGAGACGTCGGCGCGGGAGACCAGGAGCATGACGCCCGCGCCCACCATGGCGACGATCGAAGGCTCGACGTGCAGCACCGCGTGCAGGGCGAAGCCGCAGACGACACCGGCCAGTACGGCCAGGCACCGCGCCAGCAGCCGGGGATCGGTGATGGCACGCCGCTCCTGCAACGCCATCACGGCGGCGACGTGTTCGGGGTTGTAGCGGAACGACCGGCGGAACAGCACCCGCGTGAAGAGCACGAACACCACGAAGACGACGACCACGACCGGCGCCATGTGCGCGAGGAAGTCGTTGAAGGTCAGCCCGGCGCGACTGCCGATGATGATGTTGGGCGGGTCGCCGATGAGCGTGGCGGCCCCGCCGATGTTGGAGGCGAGGACCTCGGCGATGAGGTACGGCTGCGCGGGGATGCGCAGCCGGTCGCAGACCACCACGGTGACGGGGGCGACGAGCATGATCGTGGTGACGTTGTCCAGGAACGGGGAGGCGATGGCGGTGATGACCATCAACATCACCATGAGCCGGTACGGCTCGCCCTTCGACTTCTTGGCGGCCCAGATGGCCAGGTAGTCGAAGACTCCCGTCTGCTTGACCACGCCAACGATGATCATCATGCCCAGCAGGAGGAAGATGACGTTCCAGTCGATGCCCTCGTGCTCGGAGAAGAACACTTTCGCGCCGGGGATCAGGCCGAGCAGGGCCATCGCGCCTGCGGCGACGAGCACGACCCTGACCTTGTTCGCCTTCTCCGTGGCGATGAAGTAGAACGCCACGACGAAGACGGACAGCGAGATGACGGCGCTCATGCGGCTGGTCAGCCGGCCGGATCGGCCAGCGCTAGGAAGGTGAGCAGGCGTTCCAGGGTGATCGCGCCGAACAGCGCGCCGTCCTCGTCGACGACCGCGACCAGAGGGCTGCGCATCCGCGTCATCAGCGCGGCCACCTCCAGCAGCGTGGCGTCGAGGGACACGGTGACCGGCTTGGCCGGCTGGCGCGGCAGGCAGTCGCCCACCCGCCGGTCGCCGAGCTCCTGCCAGAACAGGTCCGCGTGGGCCTCGTCTATCGCCTGGGCGAGCACGGGGTCCTCCTGGTAGGCGCCGGGCACCGCGAGCCTGAGCACCTGGGTTCCCGGCAGCACCGTCCATGGGCGCGCCAGGCCGTCCACGACCACCAGGCCGGGCAGCCTGCCCAGGGCCATCACGCGCACCGCCTTGGCGACGTGGTCGTCGACGGTCACCGTCGGCAGGCTCACAGCGATGTCGCGCGCTTGCATGTCACCATCCCGTTGGGCAACAGGTCGAGGGTCCGTCTCCGCCGTGGTCATGGGGTCCGCCCTTCTTGCCGGGACGCCTGCCGGGCGCGGGCGGTGAACCCCTCCGCCCAGCTCGCCAGGTCCTTCCTGAGCCGTATCTCCACGCGGGAGAAGTCGATCAAGGTGATGTCCACTCCCCAGGCGCGAGTGCGGTCGCTGATGGCGGCCGACAGCCGGCGTTGTTCGTCTTCCGCGAGCTCGGACAGGTCCAGCAGATCGTGTTCGCCGACGTACCGGCGGATCTCGTTCTCGGCGATGGTGATCATGGCCGCCTTCGGCGCGTCCGGGCTCATCGCGTAGGCGACCGGATCCCAGACGGAGGCCAGAGCGGCGCAGTTGACGGTCACCGCGACGCCGTCCGCGGTGACGGCTTCGAGCCAGAGCAGGTCGATGTACGTCGCGCCGGACGGCACAGGGGTCACCCGGTGCACGCCAGGGATCACGACGACGAGGCCCGCGTTCTTCACCGCGACCACGCGGCCGAACCTGAACACCACCAGGCGTTGACCTGCCGGAACGACCCGCAGGACGACGACCGCGATCGCGGCCAGCAGCAGTCCGGCGGTGATGAGCACGGCGGGCGCCTGGATGTCCATCTGTGCTCCTCCCGCATGCGGTGCCAGGTGCCTCAGTCTCGCCATCGCGTCGGGCCGCTCACCATCGGGTCCAGCACCCATATGCGTGCGGGTACAACGTGTAGGAGGGCGTGAGGTAGATGGGAGGTGGCCCGCATGGACAACCGCGCACGCGGTGGCGACCCTGGCAGGATGAACAATGAGCGGCGGCCCGCGCAGGCGCTGTTCCGGCGGGTCTTCCTGATCAACGGGCTGGTGTTCACCGTCGGCACGCTCGTGCTCGCGATCTCGCCCGCCACGGTGTCCTCGCCGATCCTGCTGACCGAGGTGCCCGTGCTGACCGTCGGGCTGGCACTCATCCTCGCCGCCAACGCGCTCCTGCTGCGCACCAGCCTGGCCCCGCTCAACGCGCTCACCGCCCTGATGAAGCGCGTCGACCTGCTGCGTACCGGTGACCGGATGACCGACAGCGGCAACGGTGACCTCACCCACGTCATCGAGGCCTTCAACGCGATGCTGGATCGCCTCGAATCCGAACGCACCGCCAGCAGCGCCCACGCGCTGGCCGCGCAGGAGGGCGAGCGCGCCCGCATCGCGCGCGAGCTGCACGACGAGATCGGCCAGAGCCTCACCGTGGTACTTCTCGGGCTGAAACACACCGTCGACCGGGCGCCCGACGACCTCCGCCCGGAACTGCAGGCCATCCAGGAGTCGGTCCGCACCAGCCTCGACGAGGTGCGCAGGGTCGCCCGCCGGCTGCGTCCCGGCGTGCTGGAGGATCTCGGCCTGCAGAGCGCGCTGAACGCGCTGAGCAGTGAGTTCACGCAGGTCAGCGGGATCCCTGTGACGCGCAAGGTCGACCAGGTGCTGCCGGCGTTGAGCGCGGACGCCGAGCTCGTCCTCTACCGGATCGCGCAGGAGAGCCTCACCAACGTGGCCAGGCACTCCCACGCCGGCCAGGTGCGTCTCATGGTGAGCTCCGACCCCGGCGAGCTGACGCTGCGCATCACCGACGACGGGAAGGGCGGCGCGATCGAGGACGGAGCGGGCATCCGCGGCATGCGCGAACGAGCGCTGCTGATCGGCGCGCGCCTGACCATCACCTCCCCGCCGGGCGAAGGCACCGACGTGCGCCTGGTCGTACCCGACGCCGAAGAGCGGAGCTGAACACAGTGAACCGAACCCGGATCCTGCTGGCCGACGACCACGCCCTCGTCCGCCACGGCCTGCGGATGATCCTCGACGCCGAACCCGATCTCACGGTCGTCGCCGAGGCGGCCGACGGGGCCGAGGCCGTCGAGGCGGCCACCACCGGGCAGGTCGACCTGGCCATTCTCGACATCGCGATGCCGAGGATGACCGGGATCCAGGCCGCCCGCGAGATCTCCAGGCGCGCACCGGGCATCCGGATCCTGATCCTGTCCATGTACGACAACGAGCAGTACTTCTTCGAGTCGCTCAAGGCGGGCGCCTCGGGCTACGTGCTCAAGTCGGTCGCCGACAGAGACCTGCTGGAGGCGTGCAGAGCGGCGATGCGCGGCGAGCCGTTCCTGTATCCGGGCGCGGTCACCTCGCTCATCCGCGAGTACCTGCGGCGCGACCGGCTCGGCGAGCGGCAGCCGGACAGCCTGCTGACGCAGCGGGAAGAGGAGATCGTCAAGCTGATCGCCGAGGGCAACTCGGCCAAGGAGATCGCCGAAACGCTCGTCATCAGCGTGAAGACCGTCGACCGGCACCGCGCGAACATCCTGCAGAAGCTCGGCATGCGCGACCGGCTCGAACTGACCCGCTACGCCATCCGCACCGGCCTCGTCGAACCCTGAGCCGTCACATTCGCCTCGGCCGTCAGCCCGAGACCCCGAGGAAGAGGGCGACCGGGACCAGCCCGACGGTCAGCGCGACGGCCCACCACGGCGGAGCAGGGGCCTGCCTGAGGAGCGTGACGCCGACCGGGATCAGCGCGACGGCCAGGCCGAGCAGGGCGAGCAGGGAGATCGGGTCGCTGCTGCCCTTGAGCACGCCCAGCGGCAGCCCCGCCGCCAAGGCGAGCGCGACGCAGCGGACGACGCCCACGGGACCCGCGCCGAACGCCTTCGCGCGGTAGGCGCCGACGGCCAGCACGATCCAACCGGTCATGATGAACAGATTCACGATCTTGAAGACGTGGAAGGCGCCGTAGGTGACCTCGACGGCCTGCCGCGCGCGTTCGATCCCGAGGGTGTCGACCATCTGGAAGGCCAGGTGGCCGGCGCCCGCGTGGAAGACACGGCCGAACAGGCCGAGGATCACCAGCGTGGCGCCCCATCGGGCCCAGCCGGGGTGGGAGCCGCCGATCCTGCGCGCCAGCGAGATCACGGCGGGCCACAGCAGCACGGTCCCCGCGGCGAACAGGCTGTAGGACAGGACCATCCGGCCCGGCGCGGCGGCGTAGGCGGCGAGCTGGCCGGGGAAGAAGTCGTCCTCGCCGAGCCGGAGGAGAACGCCCGCGACGAGCAGGAGCGGACCCAGGACGAGGCCGCTGCCCTCGACCCACGGACCTGGGAGGGTGTGTTGGCGGGGAGTCATGCCCGCTATTGAATCGGCGCGGGGCCGACGAGCACACGGGTGCGGAGCCGAGAGTCCTGGGTCATGGTGGGGCCACCAGGAAGGTGGTCCTAGGACGAAGGTCCGACGGACGGTTCCGCCGACGGGCCAATGACTTGAGCGGGGGCATGCCCGTAACGTCCACGGTCATGACGTATCTCGTGACAGGCGCTACGGGCAAGGCCGGTCGGCACGTGGTCGACCACCTGCTGCGGCAGGGGAAGCGCGTCAGGGCGCTGACCCGTGACCCCGCCAGGGCGAACCTGCCCGAGCAGGTCGAGGTGGTGGGCGGCGACCTCGCCGACCCCGCCACGCTCGGGCCCGCGTTCCACGGCGTGACCGGCGTGCACCTGATGACCGTGGGCGGCGACGACTACGCCACCCTGCGGACCGGGCCCGAGATCGTCGAGCTGGCCGAGAAGGCAGGGGTACGGCGGGTCGCCCTGCTGTGGAACGGGCAGGTGGGCCCGGTGGAGGAGGCGTTCGAGTCGAGCGACCTGGAGTGGACCAGGCTGGAGGCCGTCGACTTCATGAGCAACACGCTCGGCTGGGCGGACGCCATCAGGACCGAAGGCGTGGTGCGCGAGCCGTTCGCCGACGTGCCGAGCGCGATCGTGCACGAGGCCGATGTCGCCGCCGTCTCCGCCAGGGTGCTGGTCGAGGGCGGGCACGGCGGCAGGTCGTACTCGCTGACGGGACCCGAGCAGCTCACGCCGCGGCAGCGGCTGCGCACCATCGCCGAGGTGCTCGGCAGGAACCTGGAGTTCGTCGAGCTGACCGAGGAGCAGGCGCGGGAGCGCTGGCGGCAGGCCGGCTACGACGAGGAGCTGATCGAGCTGCTGGCGAACTGGCAGGGCGACCCGCCGCCGCACGCCTACACGGTGGTGCCGACGGTCGAGGAGATCACCGGCCGCCCGCCGCGCACGTTCGCCTCGTGGGTGGCCGAACACGCGGCCCGTTTCCAGCCGAGTTAGTCGTCCAGGCCGCGGGCGCTCAGGGCCTCGCCCAGGGCGTCCGCGTGCCGCAGGGCGCTGACCACCAGCGGTACGGCGAACGCCCGCATGCTCCACGAGACGCCGCGCGCCCGCTGGGCCTCCCGCACCCTGGTGGCGAGCTCCGAGATGACCGGGACGCTGCGCACCGTCAGCGACAGCAGCAGCGAGACGCGGAACGGGTCGATCCCGAGGGGGCGCAGCGGGCCGAAACAGCGCTCGAAGAAGGCCATCATGTCCGCGAACCTGGTGGTGAGCGTGACCAGCCCGGCCAGGGCGACGGCCAGGACGATGCGCGCCGTCGAGGAGATCGCGCCGTAGAGGTCGACCAGCACGAACTGCATCGCGAACAGCGCCACCGCGAACCAGCGCACCGGCTTGACCTGCGCCCACGCCGCGGCGGCGCCCACTCCTGAGATCGCGTACAGCAGCACGACCAGCGCCGTGAAGGCGCCGAGCGCGACGGGCGTGCCGAGCAGCAGCAGCGTCGTGCACAGCATTGCCAGGCCGAGCACCTTCGCGCCCGCGGGCAGCCGGTGCAGCAGCGAGTCGCCCGGAACGTAGAGCCCGATCACGACATCAGCTTCCGGTAGTGATCGATCGCCTCGCGCGGCGGCGAGTCGGCGACGATGCGGCCCTGGTCGAGCACGATGACGCGGTCGAAGGAGTCGAGCAGGCCGAGATCGTGGGTGACGACCACGACCTGCTGCGGAAGGCTGCGCAGCAGGCCCGCGACCTGGCGGGAGTGGCGCAGGTCGAGCAGCGTGGTCGGCTCGTCCATGATCAGGATCTGTGGTTCGAGCACCAGGACCGCGCACAGGGCCAGCAGCTGCTTCTGCCCGCCGGACAGCTGGTGGGCGGGGTGGTCGGCGTGGCCGGCCAGGCCGTACCTGGTCAGGACCTCGCGCACGCGCTCCTCGACCTCGTCGCGGGACAGACCCTTGCGGCGCAGCGAGAACGCGACGTCCTCCGCGACGGTCGGCATCACGATCTGCGCGTCGGGGTCGGTGAAGAGGAAGCCCACATCGCGCCTGATGCGGGCGGCGTGGTGGCGCGTGTCGAGGCCGAGGACGGTGACCTCGCCCGAGGTGGGCAGGGCCAGGCCGTTGATCAGGCGGGCGAGCGTGCTCTTGCCCGAGCCGTTCGCGCCGACGACGCCGATCCTGCGCTCGGGCAGCGCCAGCGTCAGGCCGGACAGCACCTCGCGCTCGCCGAACGTGACGTTGACACCGCTGAACTCGATCATTCACACCACCTCGAACAGGGCCGCGACGCCCATGCCGCCGCCGACCGCGGCCGTCGCCAGACCCAGCGTCCCCGATGGCGCGCCCGCGCGCACGAGCCTGCTGAACAGCCTGGTCACCACCACCGCGCCAGTCGCGCCCCACGGATGGCCGAGGGCCAGCGCGCCGCCGTCGGCGCAGACCCGGTCCAGGTCGGCCTCCAGTGCGTCGGTCACCGCGAGCACCTGCGCGGCGAACGCCTCCACGATCTCCACAGCGGCGACGTCCTCCATGGTCACTCCGGTACGGCTCAGCACCCGCCGTACGGCAGGCACGGGACCCCAGCCAGGCAGCGCAGGGTCGCAGCCGGTGACCGCGCCCGCCTTCAGCCGCAGCCCCGGCATCCCGTCGCGCAGCCGCTCGGGCACGATGGCGACGGCCGCCGCGCCGTCGCTGATGGGCGAGGAGTTGCCCGCGGTGACCGTGCCACCCGGCACGAAGGCGGCGGGCAGCCGCGCGAGCGTCTCCATCCGCAGGTTGCGGGGCCGCTGGTCGGCGAGCCTGCCGTCGATCTCGACGAGCTCCTGGTCGAAGCGGGCGGCGACGGCCCTGGCGTGGCTGCGGTGGGCGTAGCCGTCCTGGCGCTCCCTCGACACGCCGCGCGCGGCGGCCAGGGCCTCGGCGGCGGGTCCCATGTCGGGATCGGGGTGGCCCGCGGGCGCGAACGGCGCCCTCTGGTACGGCTCGGCGGCGCCGCGCATGGTCCGCAGCGGCGCGGTCGACGCGCTCTCGACGCCACCGGCGATGACCAGGTCCGCCTCTCCCGCGCGGACGGCCTGCCCGGCCAGCAGGATCGCGGCCAGGCCGCTGCCGCACTGGCGGTCCACGGTGACCCCCGGCACCTCGTGCCCCAGCCCGGCCGCGAGCGCGGAGACGCGGGCGAGGTTGCCGCCTGGGCCCATGCAGTTGCCGAGCACGACGTCGTCGACCGCGAGGTGCGGGACCTCGCGGGCGACCGCCGCGATCACGGGCGCGGCGAGCCGGTCGGCGGTCAACGATTTGTAGGCGTGGCCCGCCGTCCCGATGGGGGTACGGCGCGCCGCCACCACGACAGGCTGTTCGCTCATGTCAGCCGAGCCGCCTGATCTCGGGGTCACCCTCGGCCAGCCGGGCGGCCACCAGGGCACGGGCGGGCTTGCCCGTGGGGGTGCGGGGCAGGTCGCCCATGGCGTACCAGCGCCTGGGCCGCTGCGCCGCGTCGAGGCCGCCGCGCGCCACCGCTTCGAGCGCCGCCCGCGAGGGCGGCGTGCCCTCCAGCACCGCGGTCACGACCGAGCCGAGCTCGGGGTGCGGCGAGCCGATGACCACGAGGTCGGTCACGCCCGGCACGCCGCGCAGCACGGCCTCGACGTCCTCGGGCACCACGGTCGCGCCGCCGGTCTGGATCGCGCCGTCGCCGCGCCCGCGCAGCCGCAGCGGCTGCCCAGGCCGGTACGGCTCGGCGAGGTCGCCCACGCTCATCCAGCCCTCGACGTCGGTCTTCAGCGGGCCCGGCGCCTGCGCCAGGTAGCCCTCGGCCAGCCATGGCGAGCGCGCCCACACCTCGCCGTCGCGTACCTCGATCTCGACCTCGGGAAAGGGCCGCAGGCCGGTGCCGTCGGCGTCGACGGCGACGAAAGACATCTCGGTCGCGCCGTAGTACGCCACGACCTTGACTCCGGCCCGCGCCGCCAGGTCTCTGGCATGCGGAGGCAGCGCCGCGCCGCCGACGACCGCGGTGCGCAGCGGGCCGCCGACCTCCGCGAGCACGTCGAGCACGGCGGGCAGCCGGTGCGGCACCAGGTGGACGACCGTGGCCTGCCTGAGCTGCGTGGCCAGCGAGCCGGGCGACCAGCGGCCGGGGACGATGACGGTCGCGCCGGTGGCCAGGGCGTGGACGGCGGCGAAGCCGTACAGGGAGGAGACCAGCGGGCCGGGCACCAGCACCACGTCGTCGGGGCCGATGCCCGCCAGGTCGTCGAGGTGCGGGAAGGAGCCCGCCCACGACGCGCGGGTGCGGACCACGGCACGCGGCCGGCCGGCGCTGCCGGAGGTCAGGCACGCCCACACCAGGTCGCCGGCCGTGGGCTCGGTGGTGACACCCGCGCCCTCGGCGAGCGGCAGGGGCGCGTCGACGGACAGGTCGACGGGGACCGTGTCCGCCATCCGCTCGCGCTGCTCCTCGTCGCACAGCAGCGGCGTGGCGCCGGCCAGGTCGGCGGCGAGCACGGCGACGAGCTGGTCGACGGGGTCGGACAGGGTGATCGCGACCAGCCCCTTGCCGGTGTGGGGCAGGGGCCGGGCGATCACCTCCCGCCAGAGCTCGGCGTAGGTGAGGGACCCTTGGGGGCCGCACAGCGCAGGCCGGTGAGGGCGCTCGACGGCGTGGCGCTTGACCTGCGCGGCGACGGGCATGCTCGGCTCAACCAGCCTTGACCCGCTCGCGGTGGACGGCCGGGATCGCGTCGGGGTAGGCCCGCTGCGTGCCGCGCGCCACGATCGACGCGAGCACCGCCTTGATCACGTCGCCGGGCAGGAACGCCGCGCTGGCCAGCGCGACCGCGCCGAGCGGCAGCCCGGTGATCGCCGACTGGACGGGAACGCCGATCAGGTAGATCACGCCGATGCCGCCCGCGAGGCACGCGACGAGCAGGCGCAGGTTGCTCGGCGACGTCCCGCCGCGCTCGACGATCCATCCGGTGAGGGCCGCGCCCGGGATCCACGCGAGGAGGAAGCCCACCGAGGGCCCGGTGAACACGCCGAGGCCGCCGCGACCGCCCGCCAGCAGCGGCAGGCCCGCGGCCACCAGCAGGATCAGGACGGCGACCGCGAGCGCGCCGCGCCACGAGCCGAGGATCGCGCCGGCCAGCATCACGCCGAACGTCTGCAGCGTGATGGGTACGGCGTTGCCGAAGACGTTGAGGGCGCCCGGCAGACCGAGGACGGCGATGAGCGCGGCGAACACGCTGATCCTCGCGAGGTCTCCCGTCGGGAACCGGCGGCGGTTGGGGGATTCATTCTTCATGCGTCTGATCCCACACCAGGACGTGGGGGTTCAAGCATGGAGACTTCCCACAACATTCCCGGCATTCGTCTGAGCAACAAGGACGTGACAACGGTACCCGGCCCGCTGACATGCGTGGTTTCGTCCGTCGTGGGTAGCGGCAGGGTCTCGTGGTGGTCTGCTTCGAGGTCGTCTGGAGGTGCAGCCGTGATGTCCGAACCGAACGGAGTCGTCGACTACCTCAGGGAGCGGATCGGCAAGGAGGCGGACTCCCAGGCGCACCGGGCCGCGCGCGGCATCCGCCAGTGGGCCGACGAGCTGAAGTCGATGACGGACGAGGCCGAGCCGGGATCTCCCGTGGACACGGCGGTCCAGGAGATCGTGGACGCGGGGGAGCGGGCCGCCGACTACCTGGAGCGGCGGGGGTTCGCCGGGATCGCGGAGGACTTCGGGGGACTGGTGAGGAAGCGCCCCGTCCTCATCGTGGCGGGGGCGATCGCCGTGGGGTTCGTCGTCGGGCGCATGATCAGATCCTCCAGGAAGGACACCCCACCACCCGACGAGCCGTGAGCGGTCAGCGGTCGAACCAGCTCCTCGCGTCGCGCAGCCCGAGCAGGACGAGCGTGGCGACGGCCATGGCAAGGTGGGGGTTCAGCACGTCGCTCAGCCGCGGCTCATACAGCAGCGGTGGGAGCAGTTGCAGAGCGACCGCCAGCGCCTCGACGGCGAGCGCGGCGATCCACACCCACCGGCGGCGGGACCGCCACCTGGCGACGAGCAGGATCAGTGTGGCGGTCACGGCGAGCGCCGGAAGGAAGAGGGTCAGGCCGAGGAAACCGCTGTCGACGATGCCCGCCAGGAACAGCAGGCCGACGCAGCCCAGGGCGGCCTGGACGGCCATGATCCCTCTGGCCACGGCCACCGTGGCGGGCATCCGGCTGACTACCTGATCGGTCACCAGGGCAGCCAATCATGCCGCCGTCTTGGTGGGAAGGCGGCGGCTGGTGCGCAGGAGGAGCGCGCCGGTCAGGGCGACGATCACGGCGGTGCCGCCGTGCATGAGGTACGCCAGGGCGGGCACCCCGTTCTGGCTGAGGACCACGATGGCGTCGCCGAGGGGGACGGCGGCGAGGGCGAGCATCGTCCAGCCGAGGGCGCGGCGCTGGCCGGTAACGAGGAGAGTCACGATGATGAGCCCGCTGACCAGGTCGCGAACGCCCTTGACCAGCAGGAACGAGTTGTCCGCCGGGACCTGGCGGAATCCGAACCCGGCGGCGATGGCCTGGGGGTCGGTGAGGTAGCTGATACCGATGTAGCCGATGAACAGGGCGCCCAGGACGGCGAGGACGGTGGCGATGCGGGACATCATGGCTGCTCCTTTGTTAGTTATTGGTCACTAAGTTTTGCGGGCGTGAAACGCCGTCAGGGGGCGGCGAAGTTCGACCAGACGCGGTGGTCAGGGGGGAAGCCGAGCGACACGAGCGTGTTGATCAGCATGCCGTACGACATGAAGAAGGTCGTCTCGTGCACGTCGGCGCCGAGCAGCAGGTGCATGGAGTCCCACCAGTCCTCCCAGAGCCTGCGGATCTCCGCGCCGAACTCGCCCTCCAACGAGGCGACGGCCACGTAGACCTGCATCTGCATGAGCAGCATGTCGCGGTCCTTGATGAGCTCCTTGTAGGCGGCGGCCATCGACATGTGGGGGTCGTCGGGGTCTCTGGCCTCTTCCATCGTCCTGCGGGTCTCCGACAGGCAGCGGGTGGCGGCGGCCAGGAAGATGGCCTGCTTGCCGGGGAAGAGCCGGAAGAGGTACGGCTGGCTGACCCCGACACGGCGGGCGATCGCCTCGGTGGAGGTGCCGTGGTAGCCGCCGCGCGCGAACTCGGAGATCGCGGCGCGGATGACGCTCTCTCGCCGTTCCTCGGCGCTCATCCTGACCATGAGGGTAAGTTAGTGGCTAATCACTAACGGGGTCAAGTTCGGGTCAGCGGACGGCGTCCAATAGTGTCCGGGACATGAGCACTCACTTCGACGTTGTCGTCCTCGGCGCGGGGCCCGGGGGATACACGGCGGCGGTCCGCGCCGCCCAGCTCGGCCTTCGCACGGCCGTCATCGAGGAGAAGTACTGGGGCGGCGTCTGCCTGAACGTGGGCTGCATCCCGTCCAAGGCGCTGCTGCGCAACGCGGAGCTGGCGCACATCTTCACCAAGGAAGCCAAGACCTTCGGCATCAACGGCGAGGTGACCTTCGACTACGGCGCCGCCTTCGAGCGCAGCCGCAAGGTCGCCGACGGCCGGGTCAAGGGCGTCCACTTCCTGATGAAGAAGAACGCGATCACCGAGTTCGACGGTCGCGGCACCTTCCGTGATGCCAACACCATCGAGGTGAACGGTGACACGATCACCTTCGACCACTGCATCATCGCCGCGGGCACCACGACCAAGCTGATCCCCGGCACCAGCCTGTCCGACCGCGTGGTCACCTACGAGGAGCAGATCCTCACCGAGGAACTGCCCGGCAGCATCATCATCGCCGGCGCCGGCGCCATCGGCGTCGAGTTCGCCTACGTGCTGCACAACTACGGCGTCAAGGTGACGATCGTGGAGTTCCTCGACCGCATGGTGCCCCTGGAGGACGAGGAGGTGTCGAAGGAGCTGGCCAAGCGCTACCGCAAGCTCGGCATCGACGTGCTCACCTCGACCAGGGTCGACAACATCGAGGACACCGGCGCCTCCGTCAAGGTCACGGTCAGCAAGGACGGCCAGCAGCAGGTCCTCGAGGCCGACAAGGTGCTGCAGGCGATCGGCTTCCAGCCGCGCGTCGAGGGCTACGGCCTGGAGAACACCGGTGTGAAGCTCACCGACCGCGGCGCGATCGAGGTCGACGGGCGGGGCCGTACCAACGTGCCGCACATCTTCGCCATCGGCGACGTGACCGCCAAGCTGATGCTGGCCCACGCCGCCGAGGCCATGGCCATCATCGCCGCCGAGACGATCGCCGGCGCGGAGACCATGGAGGTCGACTTCGTGATGATCCCGCGCGCGACCTACTGCCAGCCGCAGATCGCCAGCTTCGGCTTCACCGAGGCGCAGGCGCGCGACCTGGGCTACGACGTCAAGGTCGTCAAGTTCCCCTTCACGGCGAACGGCAAGGCCCACGGACTTGGCGACGCCCAGGGCTTCGTGAAGATCATCGCCGACGACACGCACGGCGAGCTGCTCGGCGCCCACCTGATCGGCCCCGAGGTCACCGAGCTGCTGCCCGAGCTGACCCTGGCCCAGCAGTGGGACCTGACCGTGCACGAGGTCGGTCGCAACATCCACGCCCACCCGACGCTGGGTGAGGCGGTCAAGGAGGCGATCCACGGCCTCGCGGGCCACATGATCAACATGTAGTCGCTGGTGGCAAAACCCCAAGGTAGACAGGCATTTCCGGTTCTCCGACGTCAGCACGAAGTCAGCACACCGCTGACGCGGCTTCGGTCGAGATGCCTGTCTGATAGGCGGCCTCCATGACGTCAAGCGCCCTGTCCCACGCTTCGTCAACGAGGTGGCCATACGTACGGAACGTGATCCCGATGTCCTGGTGACCCAGCCATCGGGACACGTCCGTGATCGGGATGCCCTGAGCCAGTTGCATGGAGGCATAGGCGTGGCGAAGTCCATGAGGAGTGAAGTCCTCAGGAAGACCCGCTGCCTTGGCTGCGGCTGCGAACGCCACCCGATAGGAGTCGTACCGGACCCGGCCTCCTCCTCTCGCCGCCTGGAACAGGTACCCCTCTGCGGTCCCGTGAGTGTCGATATGCGTCGCGACGGCGGCGTGAACGAACGGCGGCAGCGGCATGTCTCGGTAGTCACCTTCCTCCCGGTGCTTTAGAGGACCCAACACGCGCTTCCGGGTCACCTGCTCGTGGATGCGCAGCCTCCGGCCGCCGAACATCACGCACCCTTCGGCAACCGCGAATGCCTCAGATACCCGGAGACCGCACCCGGCCATCAGCCAGACCGTCGCTGCCCAGCGGGCAGGCATGGAGTCGGCGAGCTTCTTGATCTGCGTCCAGGAGGGGACCAGGAACTCCTGCCTCTGCGCCGTGCTGGGAAGCTCGATGTCGGTGCAGGGGGATTCGGGGATGAGCTTGTCCTTGACCGCCTCGCTGAAGATGGCAGAGACGATCGTGAAGGCGCTGTGGACGGTGTTCGGCGCGTAGCCTCCCTTTATCAGGGCGGAGACGAACGTCTTGACGGTTTGCCGTGTGACGGCATTGAGCCGCAGGTGACCGAGGGTCGGGTTGATCTGGTTTCTCAGAGCGGAGCTGTAGAACTCGCGGCTTCTGGCTGACAGCCCGACACGGCCGGAGAGCCACCTATCCGCGTAATCCGCGCAGGTGATCGCTCCGGCTTTGGGGTCGATGGTGCGACGTAGGCCGCTCACCTTGTCGGACTTGATCTCCAGGATGAACGCTTCAGCGTCGCGCTTCATGTCGTGGGGGAAAGACTGCTCTTGCTGCTTCGTGCCGCGCCCGCCGAGTCGGTAGCGGACGACCCAGGCGTGTGCGCACTTGCCCCAGGTGCGTTCGGCGGTCTTGCGGTCGTCGGTCTTGCGGAGGTTGAGCGTGCGTCCGGCCTTGGTGGTGGAACACTCGCACTTCTTGATCAGGCTGGCCACGTTAGTTCGTTTCCTCGCTCTCGTTGAGTTCGGCGATTGCCTGTGGGGTGAGTTCGGCACGGAGTTTGGCGCCGGTGCCGATCTGAAGGAGTAGGCCCATGTCTCGTGCTCGCCGGACGCGGGCGCTCATGGTGTTTCGGGAGACGCCGGAGACCTCAGACATGACATGGATCGGGCGGCGTTCTCCGGCATTGACCAGTCGGACGTATTCGGCGGCGACAAGGGTGTAATCGTGCGGGGATTCCACCCGTGCGGGTAGCGGCTTGGGGGCGTCGTCGGGGGAGAAGGCCGCTCGCAGACGGGGCAGCCATTCGGCCAGGACCTTGCGTGCATCTCCGAGGGGAACGGCACGCAGGATGTCGAGGGTGATGCCGTCGCGTTGGATGCTGCGGTCCATGGCGTCGGGGGCGAGAAGGTCGCGGATGCGGACCTCTGCGGGGCCGCTGATGGGGGCGTGAATGTCGGAGGTGATCGTGACGATGCAGCCCTGCACGTCGTAGACGCCTTCAAGTTCGGCGGGTTGGTCGTCGTAGCGGGCTGCGGTGTAGAGGGTCCAGCCGGGCGGGAGTGTCCAGCCGTGGGTGGTCAGGTTGACCGGTTGTCGTCGTTCCATGCCGACCACGGTAGCACACGACACCCGGCTTGCGCCGAGTGTCACGATTGCCTATAGTCGAGCAATGTTCGGCACACGGGGCCAGGTTGGAATCGGGTGCAGATGCAGCTTGATAACTCAACAGCGACGACAGCAACAGCCATACGCCCCCGGCGCGGGCACGCGCCCACAGACGGCAGCAAGGAGACCGATTGAGTAGCGGAGGCAGCAATCGAGTGATGTCGGTTCAGGAGGTCGCCGACTACCTGGGGGTGCCGAAGAGCACCGTGTACAGCCAGTGGAAACCCTGGGGCCTGAAGGGCTACAAGGTGGGCCGCTACCTGAAGTTCAGGCAACGCAACATCGAGGCCTGGCTAGAAAGCCAGGTCATCAAGTGATCACCAAGGAGACGTAGATGAACGCTGAGACGATGAAGGCCGAGAACTTGATCCCCGACCCTGCCGACCGGTTGACCCCTGACTTGCTCACCGCCCTGGAGCGAAGGTACGCCAACACGGTTGACCACGTTGTGCTGGCCGACGACGCCCAGCGCTACAGCAATCTTTGTGACTTGGTCTGCCAACTCCTGTGGCCAGAGAAGTACGGCACAGACCCGCAAGATCCCTTGATGCATACCAGCGCCCCCGCACGGTCAATCGCTATGGCAATCATGACCGCTGCTGGTCTCACGCCCAGGGACGCCAATGAGCGCGGTTGAGCCCCGCCATGTTGTGCGCCCCGACAGCGCCTCCACCCTGCAATGGCTCCGAATGGTGTATCGGGAATACGGGGGCAGGAAGGGACTCCTGCGGGATGGCGAGATCGGTAGGGATGCGCTGGAACTTGCCATGGGTGTTGCCATGACAGTGAATGGGCGCACGGGTGTTTCAGAAGTGGGAGTGAAGTACATCGCACGGATGGCCGGATACTCCGGCAATGGACATGACATGTACGGCCAGCTTCGTCACCTCCTTATGCGCGGCTTTCTCACCAAGGACGGGGAAGGCGGTAAGGGCGGGAAGATCCCTCGGCTGAAATTGTCGATGCCGGTCACGCTTGTCGAGCCGTATAGCAAGGTCAAGAACGGCGGCTTCGGCGAGCTGCTGGATTCGCTTGATGAAGAGACGGTGGCGGTTTCCGACCTTCGGATGGTCCAGCAGAAGCCGTCGATCACGCCACCGGCCACGGGAGGACAGTGGCAGACTGGTCCGTACTATGACCCGTTCAAGCACTGAAGTAGCCGTTAGCGCACCGTATACCGGTGACCAAGTAGCAGTAGTAGTACCAGTGTCAGTTTGAGTTCAAGACCTAGCTACAGCCTTAGCTGTAGAGCTAGAAGGAGTATCAGCAGAAGGTGAAGGGCTGGGCAGCGGCCAGCCCTCTCATCGGCAGATGATAGCTGGACCTACCTACTCCCACTAAGGGCCTGAAGGACCTTGGGGAAATTCTCAGCCAGCTACCTATTTACCAGTGACCTCACATGGCAGCCGTTGAGGGCTGCCAGTTGATTTGGAAGTTCTGTTCTCTCTTAGAAGGAGGGCCTTTGGCCCGAGCTAACAAGATCTGTTCACAGTCAGGATGCCGGGGGATTGTTCCCCCCGGCCCTGGAGGTAAGTGTCAGGCCCATCGGCCTAAGCCGTGGGCTATGACGTCCAAGAGGAACTTAAGTAGACCTACGGATTGGAGCCGCCGTAGGACGGCGGTTCTCAGGCGTGATAGGGGAGTTTGTTACTTGTGTGGTCGTGTTGGTGCCGATGAGGTGGATCATGTGGTGGCCGTCGCCGATGGCGGTAGTTGGGATCAGGCCAACCTCCGCAGCGCCCATCGTGCTTGTCATGGTGCGAAGTCACGCAGAGACCGAGTTCGGCGGTCTCGCTGAGTCTGGGTAGTCGTGTGTTCGTTTCTTTTGTCCGCTGCCCGCTGTGCTTCCCGGCCGGTCACGGCGGCGATGACGAGAACGGCTGACCGCAGTGACAGTTGCCAACAGAGAGGAGAAGGCGTGTCGTGGCATGCCAGGGGTGGCGGCAGCCACCTCACCCAGGTCTTTGATTGCCCGCACTGCGGGAAGCGGGTGCAGGAGACGCGCAAGCTCGGTGAAGGTCGCCGGGGTGCTTGGCGCCGGTACTGCTCAGCGGAGTGCGGCAGGGTAGCCAAGTTGCTTCGGGACCGTGAACACGCCCAGCGCAGGTATCGCCGCAGCAAGGGAGTGTGCTTGGAGTGTGGAGAGAAGGCTGTGGTCGAGGACTTCGCGCCGTATTGCTCGCCGTCATGTTTTGATGCGCGGTGGGAGGTGTACACGGTGGTGAGCTGATGTTTCTCGCACCATTGTGCGTTTAGGCCCTCTAATAATAAGTGAGAGGACATTTCAACTCTTCCTCTCTAGTTCATTGATGTTGAAGGCCCTCGGTGACCTCGTGCCGGGGGCCTTCCTCACACCCCATAACCGTTTGGAGTACAGCACTGATGATTACCCATGACCAGCTGTCAAGCATGACCGCTCTGGAGATCCTCACGGCTTGGCGGGAACGCCGCCTTGATCCGTCGATTCGGATCGTGTCCGCCATCGGCGATCTGGACAACCCTCGCGCGATCACCTACGCCTGGCACACCACGCCTGATCACCAGGAGCTTCGTCTGCGCACTTGGTGATCCGTACGCAGATGGGACGCAAGCCTTTGAAGGGAGCAACCGAAATGGACGACTCTCCTAGCTATCCTGCTGACGCCGAAACCGAAACGGATCGCGCTGCAGAAGTGACTCTAGAAGGCCCTGACATGGATTCTGAGATCGAGAAATGGAAGAGCCTCAGCCGAACCAATGAGACGCGTTGGAAGGCCGCCAGCGCCGAACTGGAGGCCGCAACGGCCAAGAGTGCAGAACTGGAACAGGCTCTGGCCGTGATGAAGCAAGAGCACGCTCTCACGCTGGCTGAGACCCAGCTTCAACAGGCCGCGCATATGCGCGGTATGGAGTTGGCCCCAGAAGCGATGTCCAAGCTCAACATGTCCGCCTTCCTTACCGAGGAAGGAGCGACAGACCTTGAAGCAATCACGGAGTTCGTTACTTCTCTCGGATCAACAGCCAAGAAGCCCACGTATCCCCAAGGTGTGGGCATCGGCCCGCAAGGGGGAAACGGCACACCCCCTGAGCGTGGCATGTCCTTGGACGCGCGGGCACGCCGCTAACCGCTACTGAAAGGATTTTCCCTTTGGCAATTACCCCGATCCCCGCATACGCGCATGCGGGCACGCATGCGTTCGTTCCCACCGAGTGGAGCAACGAGCTACTCACCCAGTTTGATCCGCTACTTGTATGGGCTTCGCCGCTTGTGGTGAACACCGACTATGAGGGCGATATCACCGCACAGGGTGACCGAATGGTGGTCAACGGTCTGATTCGGCCCAACGTCGGAAAGTACAACGACGTTGCCGGGATGACGATCGAAGATCTGAAGACCGTTGAACAGTATGTTGATATCACTGAGGCCGATTATGTGGCCTTCTATGTTCGCGATATTGAAAAGGTCCAGGTGGCTGGGGCGCTGGCAGCTCCGGCATCGTTGGAATCCATCCGAGCGCTTGCCGCCTCTACGGATGCGTTCGTGGGGACCACCATTGCAGCCTCTGCCACCGGCCTACCCCAGGTAGACGTCAGCGGCCAGGCCGACAGCCGGGACAAGGGTGAGGCGCTGCTGGAAGCCATCTTCGACATGATGGAGAAGCTCGACACCGGAAAGGTGCCGGACGGCCGATACGTGGTCGTCGGTCCGAGGGCCAAGCGGTACCTGCTGCGCGCCCCTGACATCGCGAACGCCGCAGCCCTGGGCGAAGGTGGCGCGACCGCTATCGGCGTGGTGGCAGCTCTGGCAGGCTTCACCGTCCTGTCCACGACGGCGATGCCCGCAGGAGTAGACATCCTTGCTGGCCATCGAGCATTCACGACCTTCGCGAGCCAGTTCACCAGCTTCCGTGAACAGCCGGTGGAAAAGTTCCGCCGTAACCAGATCGACGCCCTACACCTGTACGGCGCGCGGGTGCTGTCCTTCCCTGGTGGCAAGCAGCCCACGACTCCCGCTGCCGCTGTGCAGGGCTCGGAAGGACTGGTGAAGGCCGCCGTAAAGTGGACGGCCTAGTTCGTTAGTTAGATCCTGAACCCCCAGATTCTCCGAAATGGAGAGTCTGGGAGGTCTTTTGTATATGCCGCCAGTCACTTGGAATAGTTTCTCCACGCTGTGGGCGGCCTGTCTGACCTGGCCGTGAACCACTTCTTGTATCTTTGTAGGAAACCCCAGACTCGTATCTGGTCGGAGGAGGCACCCCCTACGGGGCTTGTGGTCAGATCGGATAGTGCTTACCCCCGGGGTAGGGGGCTGAGCTAACAAACCATCATTTATCTGGGATTTCGTTGTTTCTTATTGACAGCCGAAACTCTGATGGCTAGCTTTCTCGTCGCTGGCTCTGATTCAACCGAGCAAACGAAGAAATTCGGGACTGAGAGACCAGCTTCAGACATAGGACAGCCCCAGAGCGCATCGGATTGGCGTCTCAACGCTCTGGGGCCACCAAGGGAAGGCTATCAAGCCATGCAGAGCAACGCCCCTGTCATCTCCAACGAAGCGTTCCACGCTCTCTTCGGCCGCATCACTGAAGCACTCGACCCCTACACCGAAGGGTCCAAGGTCGGCGTCATGGTGTCCCTGATGTCCGCCTACAGCGCCTACATCGGCTACGGGCCGACCGTGGAGACGGGCAAGGGCTCCTCCCCGCTGGCGCTGTGGGGCGTTCTTGTGGGGCGTAGCGGCGTCGGCAGGAAGGGCACCGCAACGGGCATCGCACGGCGCGTGGTCGAGGCAGCGTTCGCCAACTTCGCAGAAGAGAGCGTGGTCGAAGGGCTCCCCGCCACCGGCCTGGGGTTCATCACCGAGCTGGCTGACCGTGCTGAGGGGACGCTCGCCAACCCGGTCTGGTTCATCGAGGAGGAGGGGGACGCCCTTCTGTCGAACGCGCGCCGTGACGCAAAGGTGGGCGTCTACCTGCGCAAGGCGTTCGACGCCCAGACCATCGCGCACAAGACCAAGATGGATGACCTTCGGGTGCGCCGTCCCCACCTGGGGTTGATCATGCACGTGCAGCCGCGCAACTGGGCAGCGGTGGCAAACGGCAAGGACGCTACGGGCGGAACGTGGAACCGCGTTCTCCCTGTCTGGGTGCAGCAGTCCAAGACGCTGCCCGTCTTCGAGTCCTCTGATGCCCACGAGGTCATCCGGCAGGCCGCGCGTGCCCTTCGCCAGGCTGGCGACTACGCCCGCCAGGTGGACGCTGTGACCGTGCCCTTGCACGTGGCACGAGTCTTCGAGGCCAAGCACCGGCCAATTGTGGAAGCCATGATCTCCACCGAGGCCATGAGCCAGTATGCAGAGCGAGCGATGGCGTACATGATCCGGCTGGCCGGACTGTTCGCACTGTCGGAACGCCGTGACGAGATCAGCGAGCGGGACTTTGACGCTGCTCTGGCCCTGGTCTGCTACTCCATCGAGACCATCGCATACGTGCTGCCCGAAGCTGAGGCTTCGGAGGAGGCCAGTCTCTCCGTCAAGGTCGAGAACTTCGTTCGAGAGGCTGGGCCGGAAGGCCGTACGGCTACCGAGATCTATCGAGCGCTGAACATCAAGGCGATCGATCTTCGGGAAATCGTCGCCCAGCTCGACACGATCGAGGTCGTGAAGGGGCAGAGCGCCAAGGGCACCGGGGGACGCCCGACCATGCGATACCTCTACGTTGAGTCTGAGGTCTCCGAGGAAACGAACGAACTGCTCGGGCAGGAGCCCGCGATTGGTGTGGAGGAGGCCGCTGGCACGGCTCCCCCTGCGGAGCAGATTGAGGCGGTGGAGGAGAGCACGGCGTTCCTGCCTTATCTCTCGGACCACGAATGGGATGTCATCGACGCTCAGGCCACCATTGAGCCTGAGCCAGTCATCCCGCCCACTGAGTTGGTGCACGTGCCCGCGAACCTCCCCATGGGGGTGGAAGCCCTGAGGGCTCTCCTGGACGGCCCGAAGGACGAGAAGCCCATTCAGGAGGTCAACGCCGCTCCTGCCAAGCCGCTCGGGATGGATGCGCTTCGCGCCCTCCTGGACGCCAACGAGGCCGGTACCGCTCCGAAGGTCGGCACCATGACGAAGGTCAAGCCCGCCAGGGCTTCCCGGGCCAGGAGCAAGGCCAAGGCCGACGCGACGGCAGACGTGGCCGCTTGAGCTAGCGAATGACCAGGTCCCCCGCTTCGGCGGGGGCCTGGTCTGTCGTACGTCACCCGCCGACCGGCGTACGTGAAATCGGTGACGTACGGCGGTCGCGGCCCGCCCGGAGCATGATGAATCAAGTAGCTGCCTGCATCAAGATGTTCGCTGCCGAAACCAAACGAAAATGCCCCTGGATGAACGGAACCTCTTCCTGCCCATCCAGGGGCCGAATGCCCCCTGAGGGTCGCCCCGGCCGCCCGACACCCGACCCTCAGGGGAGATCGGTGTGGGTCTATGAGTACGGCAGGTGCCTGGCTCGCGTCGCTTGCTCATCCAATTGCGGTATCAGGTCATTCAGATCCCACGCGAAGAGGACAGGCAGCATGCCACGCGCGTACTCGTCCGCAGAGGGGACCGTCCGGCGTGCTGCCGCGACACCTACAGCCAGGTCGGGGAAGAACTCCCACCCGGAGCCGTACTTCGTCTTCAGTTCGTCAAGCGTCATCGAGCTAGCTCACCGCCTTGAGGTGCGCCCGCTTGCGGGGCTGGCGGGTAGCCAGTTGGAGGGGCGTGATCCTCTCGACACTGGCAACTCGCCGACGCAGCGCTGGGGGGTCGGCGGCGCACACGATGTTGTCCTTGTGCGTCTGGGTGACGATTCGCAACGCGATGTAGCCTCCACCTGCTCCGTCCATCACAATCCAGCCCTCGATCAGGAACGGCTGAGGGTTGTCCCAACGCATTGCTACATCACCACCCCTGCGCGCTTCACGTCAGACTCCCCATCGGCCCACAGCGTGTTGGGGCGCTTCTCCAGCACGCCGAACTCGTCGGCCAGAGCGAGATAGCCGTCTATGCCTGCCGTGCCGGGGCGGCCGGACTCGGCCACACCCCGCGCAAGCATCTGCGCCCAGTACTCGTCACGAGTCCACGAGGGCGACGGGATCACGTCCGACTCTTGGTTGAGCGCGGCCAGTTCTTCGGTGGTGAGGTCACGAATGCGCTGGGAGAGCTTGTCAGACAGACTCTCTACCGTTCGTCCGGGAGGCATGCTTCGACGGTAGGAGGGTCCGAATCAGGGTCTCAACGAGTGTGCTCGAACTTGCTCCGAAATCAGCTCAGATCCGAGATTGCCGCAGACACGAGCTGTCGTGCAGGTGCCCCGTACACGGCCAGTTCGGACAACCGGTTGAACCCTCTGACGTACTGGGCGATCTCTGACGGCTGGCTTACGTTGATCTCCGCCGTCAGTAGCTCTACCTGCACAAGCGTGTCATCGAAGATGTTGAACGTCTCCACGGGCCACATGCGCCGACCCGCCCCCTGCGGGATGATCCCCAGCGAAACAGACGGCAGCGACATGACCGCCAACAGATGGCCAAGCTGTCCGGCCATAACCTCCGCGTCTCCGATGCGGCACCTCAGAACCCACTCTTCGACCAAGACGGCGAAACGGTGGTTGCCCTCGTGAAGGAAGCGCGCCCGCTCCACTCTCGCCGCCACAGCTTGGGCAACGTCATTGGGGGCTTCCCGGAAGTCCGCGATGGAGGTCAACAGGGCCTCAGCGTAAGCGGGAGTCTGGAAGAGTCCGGGCACCACGTTGGAGCAGTAGACACGGAAGTGCCTCACGGGCTCATACATCTTGATCTTTGAGACTTGGAGCTGTCTCAAGCCCGTCTTTTGGAGCCGCTTCCACTCCACGTACATCAGGTCAGCGGCGCGCGAGGCACCGATCAGCTCTGTGACCGCATCTTCGGCATCGCAAGCGGCGCACCAGGCGCGAATATCGGCCTCAGAGGGCACGGTTCGACCGTGCTCGATCTTCGATGCCTTGGACTCATGCCACCCCGCCGCCTTGGCGACTGCACGCGCGGTCAATCCGGCATCAAGCCGAATCTCGCGTAGGCGCTGAGAGATGCCCTGGCGTGCTTGTTGCGCGCTTGAAGACGGCGAGGTGCGCATGGTCAACGGTCAGACGAGCCGGTACTCCGCATGATCAATAGCGCGTTCCCAGACCGCTTCGAATGCGGTGAGACACTGCTTGATCACGCCGGGGTCTTGGACCAAGTCCTCGCCGAGATAGCGACCATCACCAGCGAAGAACCCGAAGCGGACCAGGTGGTCATCGAACACCCACAGATCGTTTCCGGGTAGGAGAAGGTCGGAAGCTTGCCGCCGGGGGAGCCACCTGACCAGCTCTCCCGCCTTGATGTTCATCGACTCCGTCACGGAGTGCTCGAACCGGATGTAGTCGGTAACCGGTTCTGACACGATCCGTGCGCGGCGAACCTCGACGCCTCTTGCTCGGGTGTCGCCTATTAGCCGGTGCCAGTCCCGCTCCCTGGCCGTGCGGTCGTAGGGTGGCCCGCCCTGCCAGGCGATGAACGAAGGATCGTCGGGAACGTAGGCATCCCGCATCTCCAGGTGAACCGCTGAGTGCTTGGCGCTTGCCAGCATGTCCTCAAACGTCATGAGCGGCCCCACCACATGCCTCCATCAGGAGCTTGGCCATACGTCGCGGAACGCGGACGACCTTCTCATTGTCGGGGATGGGACTACGCGCGGCGACCTGGGCTAGATCGTCTGCCCCTGTCACTTCCCACCCTTGTATGACGATGCTGCCGTCCTTCTCGTCCACCCACACGGAGGGGCAGTTGTTCCCGTCCGTGTTCGGGTCGATGCCGATGAACCGTAGCGCCATGTCGCCCTCCGTTGCTCCGAGTGTGCTCGAACTTGCACCCGTGAGCCTGAACGGCCATGGCAGGACCGTCAAGAGGTTCCGCTAGATGGGGCGTCATCGGGGTCAGCACAACGTCAGCACCAGTGCTGACAGCAGCCATGATCAACCCGAAACAACAAGAAACCCCAGACTCACGATATGGGGCATGAGCTGGGGCTTCTCGGAATGTTTGACCTGATCATCCTGGGTGTGCTACCGAGTACAGCGCCACATGATCAATATGTGACGCGCCTGGACCGGACGCGTCCCCGGGTTGCGGGGGCGCGTCCGGACTGTCGGTGGGGTTTGGTTTCATCGGGGCATGAGTGTGAGCGTTGAGGAGTTCCTGCGGATCGTCATGCGGCTGCCCGAGGTGTCGCAGCACGAGAGCGCCGGCTATGTCGGGTTCAAGGTGGCGGGCAAGGGGTTCGGCTACCTGTGGGAGGAGACCGAGACGGTCGGGCTCAAGGCCACCGTCGAGGAACAGCTCGCGCTGGTGGCCGAGCGGCCCGAGGTGTTCGAGGTCCAGTTCACGGCGGGCCGGTTCGGGTGGGTCGTGGTGAAGCTGGCCGGGATCGAGGCCGACGAGCTCGACGAGATGGTCTTCGAGGCGTGGTCGCTGTCGGCGCCCAAACGCCTGCTGTCGTCTGTATGACGGTGTGGGGCGCGCTGCTCGCGTTAGGCGGCTCGGGCAGTACCAGCAGGAAAGCCAACTCAGGCCGAAACCTCCACCGGCCCGAAGTCGCCGCTCGTGGTCGTGCGGGCCTGGGCGTAGTGGGCGGGGTCGGCTTTGATTCGAGCGGTTGCCCGCCAGCCCGCGATGACCTCCTGCGTGGTGGAATCGACATCGAGTTCCGCGGCATCGGAGAGGGCCTCGACCAGTTCCAGGGTGAAGGCGCGCAGTTCGGCAGCGGTGAGGTGGCGGACCCACGGAAAGACCTCGGGCATGGCGATGACCAGCGCCCTGGCGGTCGGATCGTGCTTGATGAGGGCGAGGAACAGCCGGGACGCAGTGGCCAGCGTCTGCTCACGCCGGTCTTCACGGTCGGCCGCGGTCAGGTAGAAGTCGGGGGCGTCGCGGTGAGTGACCCGCACTCGACCGAGGCGTGCGGCGCGTTCCGCGACGGCTCGGGGGTTTCTCGACAGGTCCGAGAAGGTGACGGCGTCGGCATTTCTTGTGCACACATTCTCATTGTCTGCTGACCGTGGAATGCAGGCCCGCACAATGCGCGGCCTCGTGGTCTACTTCGACTCCATGGAACTGACGCAAGGTTGGGACAGCGTGACGACGCTGGTCGACGGCAGGTGGATCGACCGGCGGCCGCGCAGGCCCGAGGTGGCCGCGTTGCTGCTGATGGAGACCACCGTGATGCCGTGGCTGGCCCCGCGGCTCCCGATGCGGGTTCCCGTTCCCCGGGTGGTGAGTCGTGACCCGCTGGTGGTCAGGCACGAGGCCGTGCCCGGCGGCCCGGTGGACGAGCTGACCGCCGCTCACGGTCGGGAGGTGGGCGCCTTCCTGAGGACGCTGCACGGCGTGGACGTGGCGGAGGCGGTCGGACGGGGCCTGCCGGACCGGGCCGCGCAGGAGCGCGAGATGCTCGTCGAGCGGCTGCGGCACGAGGTCGTCCCCAGGCTGGTCGACCGTGGCCCGGCGATGGCGCTGCTCGACAGGGTCGGCGGGCTGCCGGCCGACACCGTGGTCCACGGCGACCTCGGCTCCGAGCACCTGCTGGCCGAGGGCGGCGAGCTGACCGGGGTGATCGACTTCTCCGACGCCCACGTGGGCGATCGCGCGCTGGACCTGTCCTGGATCCTGTACGGCACGCCCCGCGCCTTCGCCGAGGCCGTCGCCGACGAGTACGGCGTGACCGAAGAAGAGCGCGACCGCGCGCTCGTCTGGCACCAGCTCGGCCCCTGGCACGAGGTTCTTTACGGCCTCGACAACGACGATCCTGCCAGCGTGGAGTCAGGGCTGGCAGGCGTCACGGCCCGCCTCTGAACCGGACCGCACCAAGAACCACCGGATGGCTGGAACACATCGGCTTAGGCTGCCCGCAGCACGCAGGCGTCAAAGACGGCAGCAAAGGTCATTTCAGTCGAAACCCAACTCCTGGGTCATAGCTGAAAGCTCGTCTGCCGCCTCGCGCCGCCTCAGGTCGTCCCTGCGCTTGTAGTCGAGCAGCGAGTCCACGCGAACTCTTCTATGGGTGCCGACCAGGCGATAGTCGATCTCTCCCGCTTCGAGGAGGCCTATGAGGTAGGGCCGCGACACGTTGAGCAGATCAGCTGCCTCCTGAGTCGTCAGTTCGGCATGGGAGGGGACCACTGATACGCCGCGCCCCGCAGCCATGTGCGCGAGTATGGCCGCAAGCAACTCGACAGCTCCTCGCGGCAGCGTCAGTTCCTCGCGAGTCTCCTCTACTGCGATTCGGATCCGCGAAGGGCTTTCGGGATGACGCTTGAGGTACCCGCGAACGCGTCGCAGAGCATCTCGAGCCGCAGCGACATCCGGTGAACCTGGCTGGATGGGGGCTACCGTCATCTCTTACCACCTCCTCCAAACGAAGTATCCGCCATATTCGCAATATCCGCAACGAGTGACGGCCAGCCGAAATTCGGAGGCTTGGAACGGGCCGTTAGCCTCGGGCTCCGTGACCACTGACCACACCGCGGTCTTCGATCGGTTCGGCATCCCGCGGCAGGACTCGATCTACTCCTACGCTCCCGTCTTCAGGGGTGAGGTGGACGGGCGTCCCGTGGCGGTGAAGCGCACCCATGACGCCGAGGCGATGGCCAAGTGGGTGCGCAGGCTCAAGGATCATCTCGGCCTGCCCGTGGTGACGCCGGTCGCGGGGCCGTACGAGATCGGGGACGACACGTGGGTCGCCTACCCGTGGGTGGAGGGGCGCGGTTACGACGGGTCGCGGGCGGACCTGGCGGCGGCGGGTGACCTGCTCGGACGGATCCACGCGGCGGGCACCAAGGAGGGGCTCAAGGACTTCGAGTGGCCCGACCACGACGCCGCCTCGGTCGAGGAGGACGTCGACGGGCTCGCGCCGTACACGGACAGGTTCGAGGGGCCGCTGCGTGACTTCATGACCACCACCCTGCCCGCCGTTCGCGACGCGGACCTGCCGGTGGCCGAGGTCAGCATGGACTTCAAGGCCGTCAATCTCGTCTACACCGGCGAGGGGCCCGTGCTGGTCGACCCGGACAACGGGGAGCGCGCCCCGCGGGTGCTCGATCTGGCGCTGGCGGCGCTGCTGTTCCACAACGACCTGGAGGGCGAGCCCGCCCGGTTGTTCACGCGGGAGAAGTGGGCGGTCTTCCGCGACGCCTACCTGGCCAGGGTGGAGCTCACCGAGGGGGAGCGCGCGGTGTGGCCGACGGCGTTGCTGTACATGATGCTGGAGTGGGGTGTCTGGACGGCGATCAACGGCGAGTGGCACGTCGACAGGCACGCGCGGTTCCTGAAAGATCTGCTTGCCGCCGACCCGAAGAGGTATGCGCTGTGAGGTTGCGCGAGTGGACGACCGGCGACGCCGGGGCGATCGTGGAGGCCTTCGGCGCGGCCGACATGCGGACCCAGGCCGCCGAGCCGATCACGACCGCGGACGACGCCATCCGATGGATCGAGAGCTGGCCGGCCAGGGGGCACGCGTTCGCCGTCGTCCTGGACGGCGAGGTGGTGGGCAACGTCGCCGTCACCGGGATCGACCGGCACGACAACGGCTGGGTCTCCTACTGGACCACCGCCCGCGCCCGCGGCAGGGGGGTGGCCGCGCGGGCGACGAGCCTGCTCGCGGAGTGGGCGTTCGCCGAGCGCGGCCTGTTCCGGCTGGAGCTCGGGCACCGGGTGAACAACCCCGCCTCGTGCCGGGTCGCGGTCAAGGCCGGTTTCAGGGTCGAGGGCGTGGAGCGCGGAAAGCTCGTCTACGACGGGGTTCGGCACGACGTCGAACGGCACGCTCGGCTGGCCACCGACTGATCGGCTCCTCTACGCTCAGGCTGTGGACAGCGAGAGCCGGGCGGTGGCCGGCCTGCTGGCGGCCATGAGCCGGGCGGCGGCCGCGTTCGACGAGCTGCGCCATCCCTTTCTCAGGCGCGAGCCGATGACCTACTTCCAGCCGGGTGGGTGGACGACGGGGGTGCTGTTCACGCTGCCCGACGGGCGGATGGTGCGCTTCGCGGTGTCCTTCACCCACTCCGAGCAGTTCTTCCATGTCAACGGCGAGGCGACGGTGGAGGAGCGGGCGCTGATCGAGCTGCCGGTCAGGCGCGCCGAGAGCGTCCACGAGGCGTTATCGATGCTGGAATCACAGACCGCGGAGGTCGTCTCGCCCGCGAGGTGGCTGCTGGAGCAACTCATGGAAGAAGCTACAGAGATCTGAGGCCCTGCAGGACGTCGCGGAGCACGCTCACGTCCTCGGCGGCGTGCCGTACGGTGACCAGCTGGCGCTCGCGCAGGTCGCCGAGCAGGACGCGGATCACGCCGATCGACAGCCCGGTGGCGGAGGCGACCTCGGCGACCGAGACGGGGTGGCGGCAGGCGGCCAGCACCCTGAGGTACTCGGGGGTGAGACCGGCCGAGGGCGACGGTACGCCGGTGGCGGCCACGATGGCGATGAGGTCGAAGTCGTCGCCGGTCGGGCGGGTGCGGCCGCGCGTCATCATGTACGGGCGGACTAACCAGTCTTCACTCATTCCTCGCCTCCGGCGAAGCAGTCCACACCAGCGAACGTCGGAGACAGTATCCGGGGGCGTCCATCGCCCACAAGGCGGCGTCAGCGGGCGGCGCGCAGGAGGACGGACAGGCGGGCCTCGCCGCCGGTGCCGTCGGCGACGGCGTCGGCCAGCACGCTCGCGATCGCGTCGTAGGCGGAGGAGTCGGCCGCGCGCAGCGTGCCAGGGTCGGACCAGATGAGCACGTGCTCCCCGGCGGGCAGCCACGACAGGTCGGTGAGGCTGTCGTAGAGCGCGTCGAGGTTGTAGCCGAAGTAGGAGGGGAACTTCAGCGCGGCGGCGATCGCGGTCATCACGCTGTCGGAGGTGTCGAGCAGCGTGCCGTGGATCCGGTGCTCGAATGTCATTGTTTCACGTCCACCACGACAAATGATCGGTAGTGGTCGCCAGTGTAGTAGAGCTCGTCGACGTCGCTGCCGGTCACGAGCCTGCGCGCGCCCCTGTCGCGTGAGCCGGGGGTCGGCACCGTGTACTCGTGGTAGTAGCCGCGCTTCTGCGGCGGCAGGAGGCGCTCGCGGTTCTGGAAGACCACGCCGTCGCGCCGGTAGGGGAAGGGCCCGTCGCTCTGGATGAGCCGCCACGTCTTGGCCGCCTCAGCGGGAAGCGACGACAGCGCTCTTTCCGGAAGGGCGACAGAGGGCAGTGTCTCCGGAACGGTGGCGGCACCGCAGCCCCCGATGAACGTCCCGATGACGAGAGGGACCGCCGCGATGCCCTTGAGATTCACCTCACGTGGCATACCCGGACAAATCCCTAGACGAACCTTGTCTAGTTGTCAGACAATCCTCCTATGAAGAACGTCCTCGCCGCCGCGGTCCTCTGGGGCACGGCCGGCACGGCAGGGTTGCTGATCACCGCCGATCCCGTCTCGGTCGCCGCGGCCCGCCTCGTCCTCGGCGGGCTCGTGCTCGTCTTCATGGTCAGAGGGGTACGGATCACGCCCGCCCTGCTGCTGGGCGCGGTCGCCGTGGCGGCCTACCAGCTGTGCTTCTTCGCCGCGGTCAGCCGTACCGGAGTGGCGATCGGCACCGTCGTCGCGATCGGCAGCGGCCCGGTCTTCACCGGCCTGCTCTCCCGGCAGTTCTCCGCGCGGTGGGCGGCGGCGACCGCCGCCGCCATCGCGGGTTGCGCCGCGCTGATCGCGGGCGGCGGCGGCGCCCAGGCGGGCGACCAGGTCGTCGAGGGCGTGCTGCTGGCCCTGCTCGGCGGCCTCATCTACGCCTTCTACGCGGTCACCGCCGCCCGCGCCATCAACGCGGGCGCGCCGTCCGACGGCGTGATGGGCGTCATGTTCGGCGGCGCCGCCGCCATCATGCTGCCCGTCCTGATCGCGACGGGTCCCGGCTGGCTGGCCGAGCCGCGCGGCCTGCTCGCCGCGCTCTACCTCGGCCTCGGCACCACCGCCCTGGCCTACTTCCTGTACGGCAGGGGCCTGCGCACCACCCCCGTCGCCACCGCCGCCACCCTCGCCCTGGCCGAGCCCGCGGTCGCCGCGCTGCTCGGCGTGGTCGTGCTGCACGAGACGCTGAGCCCGGTGTCGTGGGGCGGGCTGGTGCTGCTGGGCGTTAGCCTCGTGGCGGTGGCCGTCCCCGAAAGGCGGCCTGCGTCGGAAAAGGAGCCGATCAGTGCTGAGGCCGGTGTCGACGGTCAGCGCGCTCGCTGACGCGCTGCGGCAGCGGGTGCTGTCGGGCGAGATCGATCCGGGCACGCCGCTGCCCGAGCAGGAGCTCGCCGCGCTCTACGGCGTGGCCAGGCCCACGGTCAGGGAGGCGCTGGCCGTACTCGTGCACGAGGGGCTGCTCAGGCGCGAGCGCAACCGCAGCGCCTACGTCCCCGAGGTGACGATCGAGGACCTCGACGACCTGATGTTCGTCCGCAGGCCGATGGAGGACCTGATGGCGCGCTCGCTGGCGGGCCGGCGGGTGCCGGAGGCCGACGCTGCGCTGGAGCGGATGGCCGCGCTGCCGGACGACGCGCCCTGGTCTGACGTGGTGGCCGAGCACATGGCGCTGCACGCCGCGCTGATCGACGCGGTCGGCAGCCCGCGGCTGGTCAGGCTGTACGGGGCGCTGGCCGCCGAGACGCGGCTGGGCCTGGTCCGGCTGCGCAGGGTCTACGAGGACCGCGACCAACTGGTGGCCGAGCACCGCGCGCTCCTTGACGCGATAGCGGACGGCGACGCCCGGGCCGCTGTCAAGCAACATCTCGGCCATTCCTGGGGCGCCGATCCCTTGCGGTAACCAGGCAAATGTCGCGAGAATCGCGCCCATGCACGTGCCGGACTCCTACGTGTACGTCACAGAGGAGGGCGTGACCCGTCACTACGCTGACGGCAGCGTCGAGGCCCTCGCCTGGGAAGACGTCGTCGAGGTGCGAGTCGCGGCCGAGACGGAGACCGAGATCCTCTACATCCTCCTCGACCGCGACGGGGAGGGCTGTGTCGTGCCCAGGTCGGCGACCGACGCCACGTTCCTGGCCCGGCTGCGCTATCTGCCCGACTTCGATCTCGAGCGGCTGCACCTGGCGGCCGAGACGGCGCGCGATTCGGTGATCGTCGTGTGGCGCAGTCCTGAGCCGCCCTCGTCTCTGCCTGATCTCGAGTACGACTGAGCGACCTTCTCGTCAAGCGCGCAACCCCAAGATTTGTGTCCTCATTCGGACGTTCGTTGCGTATTTACAATATCGTCTTCGCCTTCCTACTCTCGGATCTTGGGCTCAAGTTCGTTCCGGATAAGCGGTTAACCGTGCGTTGGGTGGGGTCTGCGAGGACGACGAGGTAGTGGATGACCGCGATTACTGGGGAGGCGCGCGGGCTGGATGAGGGGTTAGATTCCCCGACGTCCGGATGGGAAAGGCGGTACGTGGCGGGCGCGTTCGTGGGTGACGTCGCCTGCTCCGTGACCGCTTTCGCCTGTTTGGTGTCCGTGCGGATGCTGATCGAACGAACCGACTGGTCCGAGCCGGTGCTTGGGCTGATCTTGGTCTCGTTATGGCCGGCCGCAATCGCGTTGGCCGGGGGGTATCACCAGCGTTATCTCGGGGATGGGTGGGAGGAATACCGGAAGATAATCCAGGCAGCCATCGGGCTCGCGTCGGCGGTGGCGATTCTCGCCTACAGCACTCAGACTCCGGTGGCCCGGAGTTTCGTCATGGCCGGTATTCCGCTGGCCGCCTTTCTGGATCTTCTTTTCCGACACCGGCTGCGGCGGAAATTGACCGCCCGCCGCAAGAAAGGCGAATGCCTGCGCCGGGTCGTCGCCGTCGGGCACGCGGCCGCGGTCGACGAACTGGTCAGGCAGTTACGGCGGGCGCCGCACCACGGCATGGAGGTCGTGGCGGCCTGCTTACCCAGGATCACCGGCGTTCCCCTGCCACGCGAGGTGGCAGGCGTCCCCGTGCTCGGCGACTTCGTGGACGTCAGCGCCGTCGTGATCAAAACCAGGGCCGACACGGTGGCGGTGCTCAGCTGCCCCGAACTCGACGGTGTCGCGCTCAGGCGACTGGCCTGGAAGCTCGAGGAGACCGACACCGAGCTGTACGTGGCCTCCGCCCTCATGGAGGTGGCGGGCCCGCGCATCAGCATCCGTCCCGTGGCGGGGCTCCCGCTGCTGCACGTGGAACACCCGGACCTCGACGGCATGCGCCAGATCATCAAGAGCGCTTTCGACAAGGCCCTGGCCATCGTCGCGATCGTCCTCGCCTCGCCGCTGATGCTGGCGATCGTCGCGCTGATCAGGATGACGAGCGCGGGGCCCGCGATCTTCGCCCAGACCAGGGTGGGCAAGCACGGCAGGGAGTTCACGGTCCTGAAGTTCCGCACCATGGTGCTGAACGCCGACGCGATCAAAACGGACCTGGTCGCCCGCAGCGAGGGCAACGGCGTGCTGTTCAAGATTAGGAACGATCCAAGGATCACCAGGATCGGCGGCTGGCTGCGCCGCTACTCCGTCGACGAGCTGCCCCAGCTGTTCAACGTGGTGCGCGGCGACATGTCCTTGGTCGGCCCCCGCCCGCCGCTGCCGGAGGAGGTCGAGCAGTACGGCACGGACGTGCGCAGACGCCTGGTGGTCAAACCGGGCATGACGGGCCTCTGGCAGGTCAGCGGCCGCTCGGACCTGTCGTGGGAGGAGTCGGTACGGCTCGACCTGCGCTACGTGGAGAACTGGTCGCTCGCCCTGGACCTGCAGATCCTCTGGAAGACCGGATCCGCGGTGCTCCGCGGCGCCGGAGCCTACTGATCAAGGAACGCATCTATGAGAACTGACCTTCCGGCGATCGTCTTCGGGCACATCGAGCTGGTGCGCCCGTTGGCGCTGGAGGGCATCCGCTGCGCGGTGATGACCCCCCGCCGGGACCCGACCCGGCTGTCCAGGCACGTGCGCACGTTGGGCGACTGGGACACCAGCCGTCCCGACTGGGAGCGCAGGACCATCGACCTGCTGATCCGCTACGCCAAGCGGCTGCGGGACCGGCCACCGGTCTTCTACGAGTGGGACGAGCACCTGCTGTTCCTTTCGCGCAACAGGGAAGAGCTGGAGCCGTACCTGCGCATCCCGCTGCACGCGCACGAGCTCAACGTCGCGCTGACCGACAAGAGGGCCTTCTGCGACCTGGCCGCCGAGCTGGACCTGCCGGTCCCTGCGACCAGGTTCGTGGAGCCTTCCGCCGAGCCGCTCGCCGACCTGTCCGACCTCGGCTACCCGCTGATCATCAAGCCGCACCAGCGGCTCGACTCGCAGTGGATCCCGATCGGCGGCTGGAAGAAGGCGCTCAGGGTGGACACCGCGCAGGACATGGCCGAGCTGTGGCCGCGCCTGGCCGAGGCGGGCGGCAAGTACCTGGCCCAGCAGTACGTTCCCGGCGAGGAGACCTCGGTCGAGAGCTACCACGTCTACGTGGACGGCCAGGGCGAGGTCGTCGCCGACTTCACCGACAGGAAGATCCGCACCCGGCCCCGGCTGCAGGGCCACACCACCGCGCTGCGCGTCTCGAACCTGCCGGATCTCACCGCGCTCGGCAGGGAGATGGTCAGAAAGCTCGGCCTGCGCGGCGGGGTCGCCAAGTTCGACATGAAGCGCGACGTCGACGGGCGGCTCTATCTCATGGAGGTCAATCCGCGCTTCAACCTCGTCCACCATCCCGGCGCCCGGGCGGGCGTCAACCTGCCCGCGCTCGTCTACGCCGACCTGCTCGGCCTGCCACGGCCGAAGGCGGGGCCGCCCAGGTACGGCACGACGTGGGTGGCGCCCGGCGACCTGGCGGCGGCGCGGGAGTGGGAGGAGCCGCTGACCCGGTGGTTCCCGTTCGCGCTGCGCTCGGCGGCCAAGGGCTACTGGCGGTGGGACGACCCGATGCCCTTCCTCGGGCTGGTCGGCCAGCGCGTCTCGCAGCGGATCGCGAGCCGCCTGTCATGACGATGCTGACCGAGGTCAGGCCGGAGGAGCTGGGAAGGGTGGAGCTGGAGCGGTGGCGTGCCTGGCAGCGCGCCACCCCGGCGCTGGCCAATCCGTTCCTCTCGCCCGAGTTCACGCTCGCCGTCTCCAGGCATCGCGGCTCGGCGATGGTGGCGGTGATGGAGGACGCCTTCCTGCCGTTCGAGCGGGCCGGCGGCGGCGTCGGCAGGGCGATCGGGCTCGGCGTCTCCGACTGCCAGGGGGCCGTGCACGCCCCCGGCGCGCGGATCTCGCCCGACGCCATCCTGTCCGGCACCGGCCTGGCCGTGTGGGAGTTCGACCATCTCGTCGCCGACCAGGCGAGCGCCCACCGGGACGTGCGGCCGGTGGGCTCGCCCGCGCTCGACCTGTCCGCCGGATACCAGGCCTACCTGGACGCCCGGCGGCCCTCCTCACGCAAACTCGTCGCCTCCACCGAGCGCAAGGCCCGCAAGCTCGCCCGCGAGGTCGGCGAGGTCAGGCTCGACTACGACTGCCGCGACCCCAAGCTGCTCCAGGCGCTCATGGACTGGAAGTCGGCCCAGTACCGCAGGACGGGCGGCGACGACAGGTTTGCCTGGCCGTGGCTGCGCGGCCTGGTCGAGGAGTCGTTCGGCACGGGAGACGACTCCTACAGATGCCTGCTGTCGGTGCTCCACGCGGGCGACGTCCCGATCGCCGCGCACTTCGGGCCCCGCTCGGGCGGCGTGCTGTCCTGGTGGTTCCCCGCCTACGACACCGCCTACGCGGCCTACTCGCCGGGCCTCATCCTGCTGTTACGGCTGGCCGAGGCGGCGGCCGCCGACGGGATCGCCACCCTCGACCTGGGCAGGGGCGACAACCCCTACAAGGCCTCCTTCGCCAGCCACGAGATCCCGCTCGCTGAGGGCTGGGTGACCAGGGCGTCGGCGCGGGCCTCGCTCTACCGGCTGCGGCACGTGCCGCCGCGCGCGGTGCGCGCCTTCATCGTGGGCAACCCGGCGCTGCGCCAGACCGCCCGCAGGGCCAAGAAGCTGCTGGCGAGGGTGCGGTGAACAGACTCACGATCTTCGGCTGGCACAACGTCGAGTCGACCTGGTGCTTTCCGGTGCCCGCCGCTCGCGGCGCGCGGGGCCTCGAACGGCAGTTGCGGTGGCTGCGCCGTACCGCACAGGTGGTGCCGTTGGAGTGGGCGCTGGACCGGCTGCACGCGGGAGATCCGCTGCCCGCGCGGGCGGTGGCGCTGTGCTGGGACGACGGCTACCGCGACAACCTCGACCTGGCGGTGCCGATCCTGGAGCGGCTGGGCCTGCCGGGCACGTTCTTCCTCGTACCGGAGCTGCTCTCACGGCGCACCCGCGCCTGGTGGGAGGTGCTGGGCTGGGCGTTCGAGCGCAGCACCAAGGACTCCTTCGGCTGGCGGAGCAGCATCTACACCACCGGCAGGGCCGACTACGTCAGGGTCTCCGACGAACTGCGGGCCATGGACGAGCGCGCCCGGCAGGAGGCCGTACCCGAGCTGGTCAAGGCGCTGGCGCCCGAGGGCGAGCCGGGCGACGTGGAGATGTTCATGGACTGGGCCGCGGCGAAGGAGCTGGTGGCCAGGGGGTTCGACGTGGGCTCGCACAGCCTCAGGCACGCCGCGCTGGCGCAGGAGACGCCCGAGGAGCAGGTCGCCGACCTGGCCACGGCCAGGAGCGTGCTGCAGGACGGGCTCGGCGTGGAGATCAACGTCGTGGCCTACCCGTACGGCCAGCCCGACACGGTCAGCGGCGAGACCGAGAGCGCCGCGCGCAAGGCCGGTTACGCGCACGGCCTGACGACGGAGGCGGGCCTGAACAGCAGGTCGACCTGTGCGACCGCGGGTCACCGGATCATGCTCGACCCGCACAGGACCTTCACCGGCTCGGCGGTCGAACGCGTCGCGGGCAAGCTGAGGAAGGTGGTGGCGCGGTGAACCCGCAGCGCCGCTCCCTCACCAACCTCGTCGCCCAGCTCTGGCCCGCCCCCGCCGTCGTCACGACGGGGGAGGTGCCCGAGGGGCACGTCGCGGTCGAGACGTACGCCGTGGTGCCCGATCCCGAGCGGGCGGCGTTCCTGGTGCCGCTGCGCACGAGGGTGTCGGCCGCCGCGACCGTCAGCCGCTACAACGGCCTGCGCCCGGTCAAGACGCGGCTGACGCGCTCGCTGCTCGGCGCGGGTTTCCTGGTGGGCCTGTCCCAGGCCGCGCTCAGACACCGCCTCGTCGTGTGCGTCCCCGCCGCGGAACGCTCCGAGCTGCTGTCGGAACACCTGGGCCAGGTGCTCGGGCAGGAGATCGTCATCGGCTCGGGCGTCCGCTACCCCGACCCGAACCTCAAGCCGGTGTTGCAGCTGTTCTCACCGGCGGGCAGGCCGGTCGGCTACGTCAAGGTCGGCTGGAACGACGCCACCCGCGCCATGGTCACCACCGAGGCGGAGGTCCTGGCCAAAGTGCGCGGATCCGGCCTGTTCCAGGTTCCGGAGCTGCTGCATCACGGGCACTGGCGCGACTACGCGCTCACCGTCACCGCGCCGCTGCCGCTCGGCACGCGCAGGCACGCCGACGTCGACGGCCCGCCCGGCCGGGCGGTGCTGGAGGCGATCGCGGCCGTCGACGGCACCCGCTCCGAGACGCTCGGCGAGTCCGGCTTCTGGTCGGCCGTCCGGGCGGAGATCGACGGCATGGCCGCCGACGAGCCCGACCTGTCGGCCGCGATGGCGCGCGTCGCCGACAGGGTCGAGCACCGGCACGGCGACGACGTCCACACCTTCGGCCGCTGGCACGGCGACTGGGTGCCGTGGAACCTCGGCCGCCACCGCGGCGCCCTCCAGGTGTGGGACTGGGAGCACAGCGCGGCCGGCGTGCCGTCCGGCTTCGACGAGGCGCACTGGCGCTTCCAGGTCGCCATGGTGGTGCGCCGCCTCGGCCTGCGCGGCGCGGTGGAAGCGGCCAGGACGACCGGGCCCGCCGCGAACCTGTACCTGCTGGAGATGTTCCTGCGCGCCTACCGGCTCAAGCGCGGCGGCGGAGGGTGGAGCCACCGCTTCCACCCGCACATCTTCGACGAGCTCGCGCGTCTGGAGGAGTGGTGAAGGTTCTGCTCGTCTGCTCCACCGGTGGCCATCTCACCCAGCTCAACCAGCTCAGACCCTGGTGGTCGGAGCAGGAGCGGCACTGGGTCACCTTCGAGAAGGCCGACGCCCGCTCGCTGCTCGAAGGAGAGGCCGTGACCTGGGCCCACCACCCGACGACCAGGAACGTGTGGAACCTGTTACGCAACACCTGGATCGCGTTACGGCTCTTACCCTCCTTCCGGCCCGACGTGGTGGTCAGCACGGGCGCGGCCGTCGCCTTCCCGTTCTTCCTGCTCGGCAAGGTGTTCCGGGCCCGCCTGGTCTACCTGGAGGTCTACGACAGGATCGACTCGGGCACGCTCACCGGGCGGCTGTGCTATCCCTTCGCCGACCTGTTCCTGCTGCAGTGGCCCGAACAGCTGGGCCGCTATCCCAAGGGCGTCGTCGTCGGGCAGTTTCTGTGAGCGAGCTTGCGAGCGAACCAATCAACACAGCGGCTTGGCCTCACAGGCCCGACAAAGGAGGGCCTGTGAGGGCGGCGCTGGTCTTCGTCACCGTCGGCACCGACCACCACAAGTTCGACCGGCTCATGACCTGGCTGGAGAACTGGAACGGCAGCGCCGAGCTGGTCGTCCAGCACGGCTCCTCCCGCCCGGTGGGCGGCGCGCGCTGCCACGACTTCCTGCCGCACCCCGAGATGCTGGAGCTGTTCGCCACCGCCGACGCGGTCGTCTGCCAGGGCGGCCCCGGCTCGATCATGGAGGCGCGGCGCGCGGGCCGGCTGCCGATCGTCGTGCCCAGGCTGGCCAGGTACGACGAGGTGGTCGACGACCACCAGGTGAGCTTCTCCCGCAGGGTGGCCGAGCTGGGCAAGATCGCGCTGGCCGAGACGGAGCACGAACTGCACACCCTGCTCGACCACGCGGTCCGCGAGCCCGACGCCTTCACCGTGCCGCCCGGCGGCGGCGACGTCGGCCCGGCGATCGAGCGGTTCGTCAGGCTCGTCGAGCAGCTCGTCAGTCCGTGGCGACGCCGGGGTTGAGGTAGGGGTCTCGACCGGCCTCGGCGAACGCATCGAGCATGCCGGGGCCGTTGTCGAGCCCCAGCCCGCAGTTGAAGTCGGAGTTCCAGCGGATCATGCCCTTGATGTTGGGGAACTTCTCCTTCAGCACTGCCGGGATGTCCCTGTACCACTGCTGTGCCCTGCCGGGGTCGGCGGGATCGAACTGCGTGCCGTACTCGGGGAGCATGAACGGCTTGTCGCCGAATCCCTCCCGCTCCAGCCAGTGGTACGGCTTGGCGATCGACTCCTCGAACGTCTCCCACGGCGCCTGCTGGCAGGCGTAGAAGTTGTAGGGGTCGTAGGCCACCCAGTCGACGTACTCGTCGCCCGGATACATCGCCTTCATCCGCTCACCGTTGGCGCCGCCGAGATAGCCGGTCACCGTCCACACCCACACCGCGTTCGTCACGCCCGCCTCCTCGAACAGGCGGTGGACGCGGCGCGCGGCGGCGACATAGTCGGCCGGAGTGCCCTTCTTCGGTCCGTGGTCGCTGAGGCGGTCCATCTCGGGGTCGAGGGAGACGAAGACGCGCTTGCCGTACTCCCTGATCCTGGTCGCGGCCTGGCGGATCACCTCGTCGTGCGCGCCCGCGGCGAGGTCGGGCCAGGTGAGGTTGACGTCGTCGCCGTACAGACGGCTCTCCCAGGCGAAGAACAGCATCCTGGAGGCGCCGAGCTCGATCTCGGAGGCGTCGGGGAACACGCCGGGGCCCGGTTTGCCGGAGAAGTCGTGGTAGCGCAGCACGATGTCGAACCGGCGTCCGACGCGCTGCTCGATGTCGGTGACGGAGGTGGTGAGCGTCTTCCCCTTGATGGAGTAGACGCCCCACCACGCTCCGCACGACGGGACGAGGATCTCGTCGACCGAGCACACGGGAGAGGGCTGTCCCTGATCCGGCTCCTGCGCCTGCACGAAGGCGAGCGTCAGGCAGGCCGCGGCCGTGAGGCCGAGCATCGCCGTCAGGGTCGATCGGCCCAGACGCATGGGACAGCCCCTCCTTGTGGTCAGTTCACGACGGCGGGTCAGTTCACGACGGCTGCGACGCTCAGCGCGAAGCTGAGGTCGGCGCTCCAGGCGTTGGCCTGGTGCATCTCCACCGCGATCGTGTTGGTCCCCGCGACCAGGGCGGACGAGGGGACGGTGAAGCGGACAGGTGTGCGTTCCTCGGCGTTGGTCTGCAGCCCTGCCAGCGCGGCGGTGCTGTGGGTGATCGCTCCGGCGGGCAGGTTGTCCCTGCCGACCTCGACGCCGTTGACGTAGACGACGGCGCCGTCGTCCCTGATCAGGTCGAGCAGCAGGTCGCCGTACGCCGACGGGTTCGGCACGTCGACCGTGGTGCGGAAGTAGGCCGTCATGGGTCTGGGCGTGGCGCCCGCGGGGATGACGGTGGTCTCGTCGTTGTCGCCGAAGCCGAGCTCGGCGGCCCCGGCGGCCCACGCCGAGTCGTCGAAGCCCGCCTCCTTCCACGCGGTGCCCTGGTCGACGCCGTCGTGCACCCACTTCCACGTGGCGCCGAGCGGCAGCAACGTCTCGGTCTGCTGCACGAGCAGCACCGGCGTGCTGGCCGAACGGTTGCCGGCGTTGTCGATGGCGCGCACGAAGTAGCGGTGCGTGCCCGAGGCCGTGGTGTCGGTGAACGACAGGGAGTTGACGTTGGCGATGACCCGGTCGTCGCGCAGCACCTCGTACCTCACGATGCCGCTGTCGTCGGTGGCGGCGTTCCAGGCGATGCCCGCGCCCTGCTGCCGCAGGTTCGAGGGGCTGGCAGGCGCGGTGGCGTCGGCCGAGCAGAGCCTGCCGAAGCCGCCGAGCCACTGGTAGGAGCCGTTCACCCAGGAGCCGCGGTTCATGTCGCCGCCGAACCACAGGCAGCCCTTGCCGTCGTTGACCAGCTCCCACGGGCCCTCGCCGTCGCGGGCGTCGATGTTGGGATTGAAGTTCGGCAGGTACTTGCCGGTCTGGGAGTCCCAGGCGCCGATGAAGGTGATCTGGTTGACGTCGGTCCAGTTGGTGCCGGGGCTCGGCCAGGTGTTGGCGCCGTTCCAGACCAGGCCGCCGCAGTGGCAGGAGCCGTAGACGATGCCGTTGACCTCGACGGCGGCCTGGAAGTCGCCGCCCGCCCTGGTGATGTTGCCGCTCATCCGGTCGAAGGCGCGCGTGTAGATCTGGAAGTCGTGCTCGGCACCGCCCATCCAGACGCGGTCACCCACCTCCAGGATCGTCTGGCGGTACATGCGGTTGGGGTCGCCGGTCTGGCTCGGCAGCCAGTTCTGGTCGTTCAGCCCGGCCACCCTGGTGGGCGGCGAGCTGGTCTGCAGGACCGCGACGTTCTTGACCGGCTGGCCGTCGAGCTCCTTGAACCGGCCGCCGAAGTAGACCCGGTCCTGGGTGGCGTCCAGCTCGATGACGCTGGCGTCGAAGTGCATGGCCCAGGTGGAGTCGGGACGGCCGTCGCTGAGCCTGACCCTGGCGGCGTTCTCCGTCCACAGCTCCAGCGACATCGGGTTGCCGCCCTTGACGTGGGTGAACGCGCCGCCGACGTAGAGCCACTCGCCCTGGATGTCCATGGCCCGCACGCGCAGCGCGCCTGCGTTCTTCTTCACGACGTTGGCCCGCCAGCCGGGCACGACGGCGCCGGTGGCCGGGTCGAGCGCGACCAGGCCGCTGGTGTCGGCCTCGCCGTTCGCGCTGGTGAACTCACCGCCCACGAAGACCTTGCCGTCGGCCGCCTCCAGCGACCAGACGGTGCCGTTGAGCGCGGGCCGGAAGGAGGAGATCCATTCGCCGGTGTTCACGTCGAAGGCCGCCAGGTACGGCTGGGCGATCTTGTCGGCCGGGACGGGGTTGGCGCCCTTCTGCACGAACTCGAACTCGCCGCCCACGAAGAGCGTGTCGCCGAGCACGGCCATGGCCTGGACCTCGATGTTCTCCTCACCACCGCCGCCGCCGACGACGCCCGTCACCCCCCAGGGAGTGGGCGAGGTGGCGTTGGAGACCAGCGGCGGGTTGGTGCTCGCGGCCGTACCCGTGTCGGGGATCGCCGGATAGCTCACGGTGGTGAGCTTGGGCCGGATGAAGACCTGGGTGAACGGGATCGGGTGACCCTCGGTGCTGTTCTGCCACAGGTAGCTGGAGGCGCTGGTCGAGGCGCCCGCCATGCCGGAGCCGTAGGAGAAGCCCTTCTTCCAGCCGTGGTTGTTCCACTCGAAGGTGAACAGGCGCAGCGAGCCGTTGTTGAGGTTCCAGTCGCGGGTGTTGCCGCCGTTGTAGGTGACGGCGTTGGCCTTCACCGACGACAGCGCGTGCTGGCCGTCGAACGTCCACGACCACGTGTCGCGGTTGGCGAACTTCCATCGGAGTTCCTGCCAGCTCGTCCCGGCCTGGTTGGCGGCGCGGCGGATGCGCACGCCGTCGGGCAGCGCGTCGACCCTGCCGCCGTTGAGCAGGCCGTTGACGGTGTCGCCGTTGATCGCGGCGGGCGCGAAGGCGGCGGTGCCCGTCGGGGTGTTGCGCACGTCGCCGGCCGACTTCTGGCCGCCGTAGCCGAACTCCCAGCCCTGACGGCCCCGGCCGAGCAGGACCCAGCCGCCGCCGTCGGTGGTCATGTCGCAGTAGAACTGCTGCGCCGCGACCAGCGCGGGCGTCTGGAGGTAGTAGATGCCGTCGGGGCTCGACGGATAGGACTGCTTGATCGCCCAGCAGGAGGGCGCGGCCGTGACCGCCGACGTGCCGTCTGGAGGAGGCGGTGCGGCTGCCTGCGCGGTCGCGGGGAAAAGCGCGAGAAGTATTGCCGATAATGCGAACAACGGTAAGCGCATGGGTGGATCCCCCCACGGGAAAAACTGCTCGGACCGCAATAGCCTAAAGTGTTGGACCGCTTGTGGAAAGGGGCGTGTCCGGATCAGGACGGCCAGCCGAAATCTTTTCCGAGAAAGTCGAAGAGGGCGCGATTGTGTGGCCGGAAGAACTCGGTGAGCTGGGCCTTTGTCTCGTCCGCCATCCGGGGGGCGGGCAGGTGGTTGTGCCGCTCCTTCGTTCTCAGGGCGAACTCGGAAATGCCGAGGAAGGCCGCGATCCGGTTTACTGTTCGTTGCTCGTCGCGGTAAAGATCCTCGGCCGGGAGAATGAGCAGGTTCGCCGCCGGGAAAAGCTTCGTCCAGCGTTCGAGTTGCGGTAGGTAGACCCCTCGGTCCTGATAGCTGTAGTAGTCGTGGGCCTTGCTGTAGTAGAGGGGGTCGGCCGCCATCCGCTCGACTTCTCCGGCGAGCCGTCCGGGTTCGGCGGCGAGCGCCTGCTCGAAGGCGAGCGGCTCGACGCCCGCGCCGACCCTCTCCCAGTAGTGGGAGTAGGCCCGCTTGACGGGGTCGCGCAGCGTGATGATCAGCTTGACGTCGGGCATCCGATCCAGCACGCGTTCGGCGACCGGCGGGCAGTACATGTAGTACGGGCAGGCCTCACCGGTGAGCGGGCGCGCGCCCAGCTCGCGTTCCATCCGGTCGAGCCGCGCCTCAGTGGCGAAGTGCGAGCGGTACCAGGTGTCGCCCTTGGCGAAGTTGATGTCGAAGTAGTAGGGGCTCTTCAGCCCGCGCGACGGCGGATACATCGGCATGACCAGCGGGTGCTGGATGAGGTAGTTCCACACCGAGGTGGTGCCGCCGCGTTTGGTGCCGATCACCAGGAAGTCCGGCAGGTGCCGACGCGACGCCGTGCGCATGCCGTACTGCCTGGTCATGGTGTTGGCCAGATCCTTCGCCCACCGTGGCGAGCGGTCCTTCATCCGTGCGGCGATGCTCACGTGCCCCTCCTCTTGATCGCGCCCAGCAGCACGTCGGCATGCAGGCGGGCGCGTCCCCTCCACAGCGTGAACCCGTAGCCCGCGCAGGCCACGAGGAGATAACCGGCGAAGGCCGCCGCGCCCGGCCCGGCCAGCCAGCGGACGGCCACGCCCAGCGCGCCGAACCAGAACAGCGCCCACAGCGCCGGGTAGGCGAGAGGACCCGCGCCGAGCCGCAGGCCGAGCCGCGTCCGCACCTGTACGGCGGCCGCCACGGTGTCGACGAGCATCGTCGCCCCCCACGCCACCGCCGCGCCGACGATCCCGAAGCGGGGGACGAGCAGCAGCGTCAGCACCACCGTCGTGGCCAGGGCCAGGCACTTGTTGAGCAGGCTCCACGAGCTCTTGCCGCCCATCAGCAGCACGGTCTGCACGTTGCCGGCGGCCATGACGACCAGCATCGAGACGGCCAGGATCGCCATGGGCGTCGCGCCGCCGTCGAAGCCGTCGCCGAACATCGTCAGGACGAACGGCCCGAAACAGGCCAGGGCCAGGTAGATCGGCCACGAGCCGGCCACGATCCAGCCGGTCGCCACGCCGTACAGGTGCTCGGCCTGGGCGCGCTCCTCGCGGGCGAGCAGGGCCGCGATCTGCGGCGCGATGGCGATCCTGCTCGCGGCCACGACCAGGGTGCCGGTGGTGATGAAGCGGCTGGCGGTGGCGTAGATGCCGGCGTCGTGGCTGGAGACCATCGCGCCGACCATGAGGACGCCCAGCCAGATGATGAGGATCTCGATGACCGCCGCCACCCCGCGCGGCCCGGAGAACAGCCAGAACTCCCTGACCGCCGACGGCTCGCCCTCCTCGTACGGCACCCGCTCCCGCGGCTCGGCCTCGGCGCGCACCAGCAGCCGCCATAGCGCCACGCCCGCCAGCAGGAAGCCCAGGCCGACCGGCAGCGACCAGGCGAACATCACCCACCACGCGCCGAGCCCGAACGCCATGCCCGCCAGCGCGAGCAGCGGCCGCAGCGACGGGATCATGATGTTGTTGACCAGCGCGAACGTGGCCACGCTGCCCAGGCCCCTGGTGCCCGCCAGCGCCACCGACCGGGCGGCCGACAGCGCGAGGAACGGCGCCGCCAGGCGCAGGAAGACCGTCGCCACCTCGCGGTGCGCGGGATCGGCCAGCATCTCCGCCAGCGGCTCGGCCAGCATCCACAGCGCCGCCGCCGCCGGCCCGCTGACCGCCAGCACCGGCACGAACGCGTAGACCAGCACGGGGCGCAGCTCGTCGACCCGGCCCAGCGCTCGCAACCGCGCGCTGGTCCTGACCAGCGCGGTGTCCGCGCCCAGCTCGGTCGTCTCCGACAGGATCATGAAGAGCGCGACCACGACGAAGAAGACCCCGGCCTGCGCGGGGCCGAGCAGGCGGGCCACCACGATGGTGAGGGCGAAGCCCATGACCGCCGCGACGATGGATCCGGCCAGGCCGACGAGGCCGCCTCTGGCCGTCTCGGCGAGCTGCCGTTCGGCTGTCGTCACGAAGGTGCCTCCGCGGGGCGTAGGGCGAGGGCTCCCGCCGTGAAGATCAGGACGAGCTGGGTGCCGTCGAGGCCGTAGTAGAAGACCATGAACGCCGCCATCACCGGTACGGCGTGCAGCCACAGCAGCGACGCGGGCACCCGCCTGGTGCGCCAGGCCAGGATCCAGATCCACACGCAGAACAGGATCAGCGCGGGGAAGCCGAAGGAGAACATGATGTTCCAGAACTGGCCCTGGGTGCCGACGGAAATCCCCAGCGTCTCCGAGGGTCTCGGGGCGCCGTGGCCGAGGATGGGCGATTCGAGCGTCCTGGTGAACGCCTCGCCGTAGACGGCCGCGCGGCCGGTGTTCGTGCTGCTGTACTGCGTGCGGGTGCTGATCACGCTGCTCAGCCCCGACAGCCAGAACGCCGACATCCCGACCAGCAGCACGCCGCAGACCGCGCCGAGCCACCGCACGTGTCCGCGCATCGCGAAGCGCAGCGCCACGTAGACCAGGCCGAGCCCGATGGCCAGGAACATGCCGCGGTTGAGCGTGGAGAAGGCGGGCACCAGCGACAGCGGCACTATGACGATGGTCGCCGCCCGCCGCCACCCCGAGGCCCGCGTCAGCAGGTAGTGCAGCACGAACGGCATGAGCAGCGCCCAGTGGCTGCCCCACGCGTTGGTGTAGGCGAAGGGCGCGCTCGGCCGCTCGAACACCTCGGGCGATCCCCATGGCGCCTGGATCTCCGCGAACTTGGGATGCACCAGGTCCTTGACGAACTCGTTCGTCGCGATCGAGCCCGGCACGATCTTCTCGAACGGCGTGGTGAGCGACCCTTCGGGAAACAGCACGCCGAGATAGCCGCCGATGACCACCCAGCAGCAGAACAGCGTGACGTAGCCGGACGCCCTGCCCGCGGGCAGCAGCCGGTTCGAGCAGTTGTAGACGTACAGGAAGAAGATCGTGGCGCTGACGTAGGCGGCCAGCCTGAACGCGAAGCCCACCAGCCGGGGGCCGCTGTCGAGCTGGGTGGCGGCCATGACCATCCACAGCAGGAAGAGCACCCACACCAGGAAGCCGCGCGGGATCCTGGTTCTGCGCCGCGAGCGGACCATCAGCACGGCCATCGGCACGGCCGCGATCGGCGCGACGAACGCGCCGAGCCCGAGCACCCACCACAGGGGGAAGGCGGCGAACAGCACCCCCAGCGGCCATACCGGCAGGTCGCGGGCGGCCCGTGCGCGGGCAGCACCTGGCGGAGCGAGCGCCACGGCGGTCACGGTCAGATCCCGCGGCCGCGGGCGTTGAGGTAGCGCATCGTGGCGGGCGCGCTGATCAGCCGCAGCCCGATGCCGAGCGCCAGGTAGCCGCGCCGCTCGCGCCAGTTGTGGCGCAGCGCCCGCATCGCCCAGTCACGGGCGGCGGCGTGTTCGCCGCCCGCCGCGTGGAAGAAGGCGATCTGCCCCTCGACGCGGGCCTTGCCCGCCGGTTCGGAGTCGAACTCGGGGTGCTTGTCGAGCAGATAGGTCAGCGCCCTGGTGATCGTCGGGAAGCGGTCGGCGAAGAAGGAACTGCCCCAGTTGATGGCGACCAGCGGCTCCTTCACCACGGGGATGGGGCCCTGCTTGGCGATGCGCAGCATCAGGTCGTAGTCCTCGGCGTAGCTGCCGGGCAGGCGTTCGTCCACCGGGCCGACCTTCTCGACCAGGACGTCCCGCCGGATCAGCAGGGTCGAGCCGTTGAGCCCGATCACGCGGTCGCGCAGCAGATGCTGGAACGTGACAACGCCATGGGGCACGAGACGCGGGCTCGGCTGCCCGTTGAACCTCACTTCGATGCCGCAACCGGCGGCCACGGCGGTGGGATGCGCCTCGATCGCCGCGAGCTGGGCGCTGATCTTGCGGGGGAACCACTCGTCGTCGTCGTCGCAGAAGGCCACGTAGTCGCCGTCTGCCTGGGCGATGCCGGAATTACGGGCACCAGCAAGGCCGGGGGTGTTGCTATTCCGGATCGTCCGTAATAAGCGATTCTCTCGTGGCTCTATGGTGATTTCGGCCGGCTCGGACTGGTCGAATACCACGGTGACGTCGATGGGGCCGGGGTAGTCCTGATCGAAAACCGCGTTCACCGCATGGTGGAGAAGCTCCATCCGGTCGCGCGTGGCAATGACCACGCTCACGGAGGGGGGTGGCGATTTTAGGATGGTCGGCCCCTTTCGGTCACGCTGACCGTAATTCCGTCGCGGCAATCACGGATCAATACCGCTGGATGCTACTTTTCTGGCGAAGTTTCAACAACCATGGGGGCTGGGCGCGTGAACCTGCGAGATGTCGTCGTCTTATCGCTCTCCCTGACAGTCCTGGGCCCGCAGCCGTCGCCGCATCCTTCCTCCCTGTTCAACGTGGCCGACGTCCAACTGGCCGAGGTCAGCGGGATCTCGGTCAGCGGTGACGGCGCCCGATACCACGTGACCGAAGACGCCCGTGGGGGCGACGAGGTTTACGTGCTCGACGAGCGTGGTGGGACGCGGGCGACCGTGGCCATGCCCGCGGGGCTCAACGAGGACTGGGAGGACATCGCGACCGTCCGCGGCCGCATCTACCTCGCCGACCTCGGCGACGCCTGGGTCGTACGGCAGGCCGCCGGCCAGAAGCCGCGCGCCTCGTTCAGGATCGTCACGCTCGACGAGCCGCCCGCCACCGCCAAGGGCCGGATCACCGCCACCGGCGTGGTGAGCTACCCCGTCGAGTACGACGACCGGATCGCCCGCAACAGCGAGGCGATGCTCGTCCACCCGGTGACGGGACAGATCTACGTGATCAGCAAGGCGGAGAAGGCGCCGCAGAAGCCGGTCCTGTGGGCCGCGCCGCCCACCCTGAACGCCACGGGCGTCAACAAGCTGACCAGGCTCGTTGCCGACGTCGGCGTGCTCCAGGCGTCGGGGGCCGCGTTCTCTCCCACGGGCGACCGGATCGTGATTCGCAACGCCACGAAGGCGTGGGTGTGGCGGGTCAAGGGCAACGACGTGGCCGGGGCGTTCACCAGCAAGCCCGTGGAGATCGCCCTGCCCGTGCAGCGGCAGGGGGAGGGCGTGAGCTTCACTGCCGACGGCCACGCCCTGCTGGTGAACTCCGAGGGGCCCAAGCAGCCCGTCTGGTCGGTCCCGCTGCCCGCCGCGGCCGACACCGCGACCGCGCCCGACCCGCTCCCGGTGTCGATCAGGGACACCAGCCGTGACCTGGTCATGCTGGTGATCGCGGGCAGCAGCGGGCTGGTGGCGGTCGTGCTGGTGCTCGTCTACGCCCGCCGCGGCCGGGGCCGCTACACGTAACGGCCCCGGGAAGGGGTCCTACCGGACGCTCAAGCGGGCGTCGAAGGAGAGGTCGGAGGAGTTGGCCGCGGCCTGGTGCACCTCCACTGCGATCGTGTTCACCCCCGCGTGCAGCAGCGAGGGGCTGATCGGCTGCGTGCGCCAGGCCGACTCGTCCGTGCCGCCCACCGTCGCCGACGCGGGCGTCGAGGCGGTCACCGGACCGGCCGGCAGGTTCGACCTGAACACCTCCACCCCGTTCACGTAGACGATCGCGCCGTCATCCCGTACGAGGTCCACCGTCGCCTGCGTCAGCGCCGCTGGGTCGGCGACGGAGAAGGTGTGCCGCAGGTAGTAGGTCATCCGCCCGAACGGCAGGGCCGTGGCCTCGTCACCGTCGCCGAACCCGAGCTGCGCGGGCCCACCCTGCCAGGCCGAGTCGTCGAACGCCTCCTCCCGCCACGCCGTGCCCAGGTCCGCGCCGGAGGCGTCGTAGCGCCAGGTGGCGCCCGCGGGCACCACGACGGTGAGCGGCGGCAGCACGGGGAACTCCGCGTAACGGGTCTTGGCCTGCGAGTTGACTTGCTGGAACGCTCCACCCACACGCAGGAAGTCAGGGCCCGCGTCGACGGCGTAGGTGGACAGCGTGCCGCTCAGCCGGGGCGCGAAGGACGGGTCGACGGCGCCCGTCACGGCGTCGACCGCGGCCAGGCCCGACCTGGTCGTGGTGCCGAACGCGGGCGCGAAGTGGCCTGCCGCGTAGACCTTGCCGTCCAGGGCCGACACCGACTCCACGTCGCCGTCGGCGTACACCTGCCAGAGCCGGGCGCCGGAGGACAGGCTGTAGCCGAGCAGCCGCCCGCCGGGACCGGAGACGGCGGCGAAGGCGCGGCCGTCCATCACCGCCAGGTCCCACACGAAGCAGGGGTTGTTGGTGTTGACGCATCCGGGGGGAGGGGTCCAGCCCGTCACCGCGCCGGAGATGGCGTCGACCGCGCCGAGGTGGTCGCGCGGTTGGCCGCCCAGCGTCCTGAACCGGCCGCCGACCAGCACGGCCGTCCCGTCGGGAGTGGGTTCGAGCGCGTAGACGGTGCTGGTCGCGCCCGGGTTCCACGCGGCGTCCAGCGCTCCGGTGGTCGCGTCCATGGCGGCCAGGCGGGCGCGTGCCGTACCGCCGGCGCTGGTGAAGTCGCCGCCCGCGTAGAGGCGTCCCCCGGTGAGGGCCAGGGCGCGGACGGCGTTGTTGGCGCCGGTGGTCCACCCGGCGTCGACGGCTCCGGTCTCGGGGTCGAGGACGGCCAGGCGGTACCTGGTCGTGCCGCTGATCGTGGTGAACCGGCCGGCCGCCCACAGGCGCTGCTCGTCGGGGGACAGGGCCAGGTCGTAGACGGTGTCGGAGGCGGTGGGCCGCCAGTCGCGGATCAGGTCTCCGGTGGCGGCGTCGAGAGCGGCGAGCCTGGTCGCGGCGACCGTTTCCCCGGTGCGCCGGTTGTGGAGCGAGGTGAAGGAACCACCGAGGAAAACCCGGCTCGTCCCGCGCTGAATCGCGAAGACCGTGCCGTTGGGCTCCCAACTTGACCGCGCCTGTGGTGAATAGTCGGCATTTGCGGTGGTTGTTGTGAGGAGAAGGATGATGATGCTGAGCGTGAACGCCCTCGGTTTGAATCGCACCGCCGGCTCCCTTGCTTGGAACGACGTTGTGGATGAAACTCACCAAATCGGCTAATGAGCTGATCGAGTATCGTGAAGAAAGCGTTTCGGGGTGCGGTGGGGGATGGACATGGACTCTGCGGGCGGGCGCGACTCGTTAGAAGTCGCCGACTACACCGGAATGCTCCGTCGCCGCTGGTGGCTGATCGTCGCGGCGGCCGCCGCCGGGTTGTCCCTGGCGGCTCTCGCGGTGCTGTACATCCCGCAGACGTTCGTCTCGGAAGCGGTCGTCCTGGTGACGTCGCCGACCGAGATGGACCGGGCCTCCTCGCGTATCAGCATCGATACCGAATCGCAACGAGTGCGGTCGATGGAGGTCGCCAAGCGCGCCGCCGAGGCCATGGGCACCGGCCAGTCGCCCGTCGCCCTCGCCAAGAACGTCACCGTCACGGCCAGCGCCGAGTCCGCGATCCTCACCATCGCCTACCAGGCGCCCTCCGCCGCCCTCGCCCAGCGCGGCGCCCACGCCTTCGCCGCCGCCTACCTCGACAACCGCAAGGACCGGGCGGTCCAGCGGGCCAACAGCCAGATCAACAACCTCAAGAGCCAGCTCACCGAGCTGACGGCCGAGTTGAAGAAGATCCCCGCCACCGACCGGGCCGAGCGCGAGCTGGTCTACGGCCAGCTGACGGCGCTGGGCGGCAAGCTCACCGATGCCAAACTGGCCACGCTGAACCTCGCCTCCGGCGAGATCATCACCGAGGCGTACCTGCCGGCCAAGCCCGACGACCCCGACCCGATCACCTACCTGCCCAGCGGGCTCATGCTCGGCCTGCTGCTCGGCGTGCTCGCCGCGCTGTTCGTGGACCGCTCCGACAGGCGGGTGCGCACCGGCCGCGACGTCGCCAGGGTGCTCGGCATGCCGGTCCTCATCGAGGTCCGCGCCAACCGCAGGGATGGCTCTCTCGGGCTGCTGTCCGCGCGCAGCCGCACCGGCCAGCGCTTCCACGAGCTGTGCCACTCGCTGACCGCGACCCTCAGCTCCGACCCCGGCAACCACGTCATCCTCATCACCGGGGCAACGCCGGGACCGAGCGGCAACATCGTGGCCGTCAACGTGGCCGCCGCGCTGGCCCGCGTCGAGTCGAACGTGCTCCTGGTCAACGCCGACCTACGGTCGCGGATCAGCCAGTCGCTGCTCGGCGTGCGCCGCCAGCCGGGCCTGGCCGAGGCGCTGATGTCCGACGTCGAGCTCGACGCCGCCGAGGTCAACGCGCCCGCCATGCCCTCGCTCCGCTACCTGCCCGCGGGCCTCGACACCGACCTCGTCTCCGAGATGCTGCAGGGCGACCGGATGGCCAGGGTGGTCAGGGAGCTGCGCGAGCGTGCCCGCTACATCGTGATCGAGGCGCCGTCCACCCGCTCGGGCGCCGACGCGCAGGCGCTGGCCGAACTGGCCGACGTCGTCGTCATGGCCGTGGAGACGCCGCGCACCCGTTTCGAGGAGATCGGCGACGGGGCCCGGCAGATGCAGCAGGTCGGGGCCAAACTACTCGGCCTGGCCGTCATCCCCGCCCAGCGCGACACTCCGCCGGCGGTGGTCCCCACCTCGTGGGCGACGCAGGACGCGCCCGCCGAGGACGACACGGTGAGCCTGCCCGTGGTCAAGGATCCGGACGCCGACCCGGTCAAGAAGTGAGCCGCTCCAGCCCCTCGGCGAATTCCACCATGGGCGCGTAGCCGAGGGCGCGGAGTCTCGCGTCGTCGAGGGAGTAGCGGCGGTCGTGCGCCTTGCGGTCGGGCGCCTGCCGTACGAGATCCCAGTCGCGGCCGGTGGCGGCCAGCAGCAGCTCGGTGAGCCGCCTGTTGGTGAGCTCGGTGGTGCCGCCGACGTGGTATACCTCGCCGGGCTCGCCGCGCTCGGCGACCAGCCTGACGGCCCTGCAGTGGTCCTCGACGTGCAGCCACTCGCGCACGTGGGCGCCGTCGCCGTACAGGGGCACGGGCTCGCCGTTGCGCAGCAGCTTCAGGAACAGCGGGATGATCTTCTCGGGGTACTGCCTGGGGCCGTACGTGTTCGCGCCGCGAGTGATCATGACGGGCAGGCCGTACGTGCGGAAGTAGGAGAGCGCGATCAAATCGCCGGACGCCTTCGACGCCGCGTAGGGCGAGTTGGGCGCCAGCGGGGCGTCCTCGGTCCACGAGCCGCTGTCGATGCTGCCGTAGACCTCGTCGGTGGAGACGTGCACCACCCTCGGCACGCCCGCCTCCAGGCAGGCGCGCATCAGCGACTCCACGCCCAGCACGTTCGTGCGCACGAATGCCGCGGGATCCTCGATCGAGCGGTCGACGTGCGACTCGGCGGCGAAGTTGACCACCAGGTCGTGGCCAGGGACGACCGCCCTCAGCAGCTCGCGGTCGCAGATGTCGCCGACGACCAGGTCGGCGTGGCCCGGCACGTTGTCCTTGTCGCCCGCATAGGTGAGCTTGTCGAGTACGGTGACCCGCGCCTCACCCATCAGGTCCGCGAAGTGGGAGCCGATGAACCCCGCGCCGCCGGTGACCAGCACGCGGGTGGCAGCGGCTCCCTCTCCGACGGTCAGCCGATGCGCCAGGTGTCGCCGCCCATGAGCAGGTCGCTCAGGTCGCCGGGACCCTTCTGCGCCACGGCCTCCTCGAGCTGCTCGGCCATCAGTGTGTCGTAGGCGGGCCGGTCGACCTGCCGGAAGATGCCGATCGGCACGTGCTCGAACGCGGGCTCGTCGAGCCTGGACAGCGCGAACGCCACCGACGGGTCGGGATTGTGCGCGTCGTGCACCAGGACACGGTCGCCCGCCTCGGCCAGCGGCACCACCTCGATGCCGCCGCCCGCCGACCTGACCACGGCCTTGGACGCGCTGGCGATCGGCTGGCCGTGCTCCAGGCGCAGCGTGATGTCGTCGCGGACCTCGGGGTCCTTGAGCTGCTCGAAGGCGTTGTCGTTGAAGATGTTGCAGTTCTGGTAGATCTCCACCAGCGACGTGCCCCGGTGGGCGGTGGCCTCGCGCAGCACCGACTGCAGGTGCTTGCGGTCGGAGTCGATCGTGCGGGCCACGAACGACGCCTCGGCGCCGAGCGCCAGCGAGATCGGGTTGAACGGCTTGTCCAGCGAGCCCATCGGGGTCGACTTGGTGATCTTGCCGATCTCGGAGGTGGGGGAGTACTGGCCCTTGGTCAGACCGTAGATCCTGTTGTTGAACAGCAGGATGTTCAGGTTGACGTTGCGGCGCAGCGCGTGGATCAGGTGGTTGCCGCCGATCGACAGCGCGTCGCCGTCACCCGTGATCACCCACACCGACAGGTCGGGCCTGCTGGCCGCCAGCCCCGTCGCGATCGCCGGAGCGCGGCCGTGGATGGAGTGGAAGCCGTAGGTGTTCAGGTAGTACGGGAACCTCGACGAGCAGCCGATGCCGGAGACGAACACGATGTTCTCGCGCTTGAGCCCCAGCTCGGGCAGGAAGCTCTGGACCGCGGCCAGGATGGCGTAGTCGCCGCAGCCGGGGCACCAGCGGACCTCCTGGTCGGACTTGAAGTCCTTCAGGGTCTGCTTGCCCTCGGTCTTGGGGACCAGGGCCAGGCCCTTGCCGTTGACGAGTTCAGTCACTGTCCGCTCCCTGAAGCGTCGATCACGTCCTGGATGACTCCGGCCAGCTCCTCGGCCTTGAACGGGAGCCCGCGCACGCGGTTGTAGCTGATGATGTCGACGAGGAAGCGCGCGCGCAGCAGCAGCGCCAGCTGGCCGAGGTTGATCTCGGGCAGGAGCACCTTGTCGTAGCTCTTGAGCACGTCGCCGGTGTTGGCGGGCAGCGGGTTGAGGTGGCGCAGGTGCGCCTGCGCGACCTTGCCGCCCGCCTTCCTGATGCGGCGCACCGCCGCCGCGATGGGCCCGTAGGTGGAGCCCCAGCCGAGGACCAGCACCCTGGCGTCGCCCGTCGGGTCGTCGACCTCGAGGTCGGGAACGTCGATGCCGTCGATCTTGGCCTGGCGGAGCCTGACCATGCGGTCGTGGTTGTTCGGGTCGTAGGAGATGTTGCCCGAGCCGTCGGCCTTCTCGATGCCGCCGATGCGGTGCTCGAGACCCGCGGTGCCGGGGATGGCCCACGGGCGGGCCAGGGTCTCGGCGTCACGCTTGTAGGGCAGGAACTCCTCGTCCGTCACGGTGGCGAACTCGGTGGAGATGTCCGGCAGGTCGGAGACCTCGGGCAGCCGCCACGGCTCCGAGCCGTTGGCCAGGTAGCCGTCGGACAGCAGGTAGACCGGCGTGCGGTACTTCACCGCGATCCGCGCGGCCTCGATCGCCGCGTCGAAGCAGTCGCTCGGCGAGGAGGGGGCCACGATCGGCACCGGCGACTCGCCGTTGCGGCCGAACATCGCCATCAGCAGGTCGGTCTGCTCGGTCTTGGTCGGCATGCCGGTGCTCGGCCCGGCGCGCTGCACGTCGACCAGGATCAGCGGCAGCTCGGTCATGACCGCGAGGCCGACCGTCTCGGCCTTCAGCGCCACGCCGGGGCCGCTGGTCGTCGTCACGCCGAGCGCCCCGCCGAAGGCGGCGCCGAGCGCCGCGCCGACGCCCGCGATCTCGTCCTCGGCCTGGAAGGTGCGGATGCCGAAGCGCTTGTGCCTGGACAGCTCGTGAAGGATGTCGCTGGCCGGGGTGATCGGGTAGGAGCCGAGGAACAGCGGGAGCTTCGCCTGCACGCTGGCCGCGATCAGCCCGTAGGCCAGCGCCTGGTTGCCCGAGATGTTGCGGTAGACGCCCGGCGCCAGCTTGGCCGGCTTGACCTCGTAGGAGACCGAGAACGACTCGGTCGTCTCGCCGTAGTTCCAGCCCGCCTGGAAGGCCGCGATGTTGGCCTTGGCGATCTCGGGCTTCTTGGCGAACTTCTGCTCAAGGAACGAGATCGTGTGCTCGGTCGGCCGGTGGTAGAGCCAGCTCAGCAGCCCGAGGGCGAACATGTTCTTGGACCGCTCGGCGTCCTTCTTCGACAGGTCGAAGCCTTCGAGCGCCTTCACCGTGAGCGAGGTCAGCGGCACCGCGTGGACGCGCCACTCGCTGAGCGAGTCGTCCTCGAGCGGGCTGACGTCGTAGCCCACCTTCTGCAGGTTGCGCTTGGTGAACTCGTCGGTGTTGGCGATGATGTCGGCGCCCTTGGGCAGGTCGCCCAGGTTGGCCTTCAGCGCCGCCGGATTCATGGCGACCAGGACGTTGGGCGAGTCGCCCGGCGTCAGGATGTCGTGGTCGGCGAAGTGGAGCTGGAAGCTCGACACGCCCGGCAGCGTCCCTGCGGGTGCCCGAATCTCGGCAGGGAAGTTGGGCAGGGTCGACAGGTCGTTGCCGAACTCCGCCGTTCCAGCGGTGAAGCGATCGCCGGTGAGCTGCATTCCGTCGCCGGAGTCGCCGGCGAACCGAATGACAACTCTGTCGAGTTGCTGAACCTGCTTGGTCACAGCGAAGTCCTCCTCGACTGCGCTCGTGGCACGTTCTCAAATTCCATGCTAAGTCCTCGGGGGTCACACGTTTCCGTGACACACGTCACGGGTACACGCGGTGAAAGTCAGGCCGACGCGAGAGAACGAAAGGGGCGACACAGCCCAGCCGCGAGCCGGCACAGGTCCACGTGCAGGCGGGCGAAGAGGACGGTTCGGGTCACGCTGCCTAACTATATGCGCCCACGAAGGGTTACCTACGTTAGGGGCTGCTTACCCGAGGAGTAGACGAGCCCCGGCTTCATCCCGGCCGAGCCGTACAGCTCGGGGACCGTGACGAACGTATAGCCCTTCTTGGTCAACTGCCGGACGATCTCCGGAACGGCCTCGGCCGCCGTCTCCTGGACGTCGTGCATGAGGATGATCGCGCCCGGGTGCGCGCCGCTGATCGCCCGCCGCGCCACCGCCTGCGCGTCCCTGTCGCGCCAGTCCAAGGTGTCGACGTCCCAGTTGACCAAAGAGATCCCCATCTTTCGGGCAACAGCCCTGACCTCCTTGCTCACCGCCCCGTACGGCGCGCGGGCCAGGGCAGGCCGCTGCCCGATCGCTGCCTTGACCGCACACTCCCCCCTGGCGAACGCGTCGGCGATCCTGGTGTTCGACAGCTTCGTCAGGTCGAGGTGCGACCAGGTGTGGTTGGCGACCAGGTGCCCCTGCTCGCGCATGCGCTGGACCAGCCCGCGATTGGCCGGCACGTTGGTGCCGACGGTGAAGAACGTCGCCCTCGCGCCGGCCTTCTCCAGCTCGTCCAGCAGCCGGCCGGTGTAGGCGCCGGGCCCGTCGTCGAACGTCAGCGCGACGCACATCGCCTCGTCGCAGTTCACGCTCCCCGCCCCTGAGCTCACGGCGGGCGGGCTCTCGCTTAGCTTCCCGCGGACCGCGGGCGAGGGCAGAGCGTCCTTGGCGGCCGCCCGCGCGCGCCATCCGGCCGCTGACAGCAGCGGTTTGACCTGCTTGCCCGGTACGGCGACCGCCACCCTGCCCAGCGCCCCCGGACCCACCTGGAAGTCGTCGAACTCGACGACGAGGTCGCCCTTGCCGTTGAAGGCCATGGAGTCGAACAGCTCGGGGTCGGCCTTCACCGCGTCGTAGTCGACCTCGGTGCCGCGTTTCCTGAGCTCGGCCCTGACGATGGCGGCCAGCGGGTCCAGGGCCGTGACCAGGCCGGAGGAGTCGACGACCTTGCCGAAGACTTTGTCGTACCAAATCGTTTGGAGGGAGTTGGCCCAGTTGGCTCCGGCGAACTCGCCGGTGCGCAGCCGTACGCCGACGATGTCGCGGGTGGCGGCGGTCAGCTGCCAGTCCACGTTCAGCTCCGGACGGGGCTGGGCGGCCGCGGGGCTCGTGTTCCGCATGAAGCGGCGCAACTGGCTCTCGGCGAGCGAGTTGAGCCGGTGGTTGAGAGCGGGGGCGTCCTTCAGTTGCGGATAGACAATGTGCACGTCCCTGTCGCCTGCGTCGCCCCTGGTGAGGGTCCTGGTGGTCAGGCCTGGTACGTCGGCGGGGTGGACGAAGCCGATCATCGTGGGCTCAGCGGGAACGCGCAGGTCCCGCTCGGGGGAGGCGGTCGCCATGCCGCAGCCGGTGGTGACGGCGGCTATCAGCGCGATTCCTCCGAAGAATCGCCTTTTGAGCATGCGTGCCAGATTATGGGGGCTTAATCGTGTTTTGCCCCGATTTTGGACTAAGAGGACAGAGGTTTTGGCCCGGGTTACCATCAGCACATGGGTGGCTACTTCGGCTCCTACGCACTGGTCTTCGCGCTGCTCGTCATCGGCGTGGCCATCGTGGCCGGCGCGCTCATGGCCAACCGCCTGCTGCGCCCCACCCGCCCGACGCCCGAGAAACTCACCACCTACGAGTGCGGCGTCGACCCCGTCGGCGAGGGGTGGGCGCAGTCGCAGATCAGGTACTACGTCTTCACCTACCTCTACGTGGTGTTCGCCGTCGACGCGGTGTTCCTGTTCCCGTGGGCGATCGTGTTCGCGGCCCCCGGCTACGGAATGACGACGCTCGTGGAGATGTTCGTCTTCCTGGGGTTCATCGCGCTCGGCATCGTCTACGCCTGGCGCAAGCGCGTCCTCACCTGGACATGACGCCCCCTCTACTCCTCGGGCCGCCGGCGTTGGACAATGGCGTCATGGCCGATCTTCCGATGCCGACTGTGGGGCCGGTCTCCCGGCTGGCGCCGAAGCCGATGCGCTTCGTGCTCAACTGGGGGCGGCGCTACTCCCTGTGGGTCTTCAACTTCGGGCTGGCGTGCTGCGCCATCGAGTTCATCGCCACCTCGATGAGCAGGCACGACTTCATCCGCTTCGGCGTGATCCCGTTCGCGAACGGCCCCAGGCAGGCGGACCTGATGATCGTCTCGGGCACCGTCACCGACAAGATGGCCCCCGCCGTCAAGCGCCTGTACGAGCAGATGCCCGACCCCAAGTACGTCATCTCCTTCGGCGCGTGCTCCAACTCCGGCGGCCCCTACTGGGACTCCTACTGCGTCACCAAGGGCGTCGACCAGATCATCCCCGTCGACGTCTACGTCCCCGGCTGCCCGCCCAGGCCCGAGGCGCTCCTGCACGGCATCATGAAGCTCCAGGAGCAGATCGCCGGGGAACGGCTGAGCGACCGCTACATCTGGTCGCGCTCCCACGGGGAGGACGCGTGACGACCGGCCTGGAGGCGCACTTCGGGGACAGGGCGCAGGTCAGCGAGTCATGGGGTGAGCGCACCGTCGAGGTCGCCGCGGCCGACTGGATCGAGCTGCTGACCTTCTGCAGAGACGCGGGCTACGTGTTCTTCGACTGGCTGACCGGCGTGGACGAGCCTCCTGACGGGTTCGGGATCGTCGCGCACGTCTACAACCCGGCCACGCGTGATCGGCTATTGCTGCGGACGACGGTCTCCCGCGCCGACCCGCGCTTGCCGTCCGCCGTCGGGGTGTACCGGGGCGCGAACTGGCACGAACGGGAGACGTTCGAGATGTTCGGCGTGGTCTTCGACGACCACCCCCATCTGGTGCCGCTGCTGCTGCCGGACGGCTTCGAGGGACACCCGCTGCGCAAGGACTTCGTGCTGGCGGCGCGGGTGGCCAAACCGTGGCCTGGCGCGAAAGAGCCCGGCGAGTCGGGGCACGGCGCGCCGAGCCGCCGCAAGACGCTCCCGCCCGGCGTCCCCGCCGACTGGGGAAACACCCCCGCCGCCCCGCCCACACCCGACCCGTCGGCCGCCGCGCCGCCCGTCGCGAATCCCCCGGAGTCGTCGTCCGCCGTCCCCCCCGCGCCTGTGGAGGAGCCCGATGGGTGAAGTCCTCGACATCGTCCTGCGCTTCGTCGTCATCCTGCTCGTCTTCCTCCTCCTGCCGCTGATCGTCGGCCAGACCGAGCACAAGGTCATGGCCCACATGCAGTCCCGCCTCGGCCCCATGTACGCCGGAGGCTTCCACGGCTGGGCGCAGCTCATCGCCGACGGCGTGAAGTTCGCCCAGAAGGAGGACGTGATCCCGGCCGCCGCCGACCGGCGCGTCTTCCAGCTCGCGCCGGGCGTCGCGCTGGTGCCGTACCTGCTCGTGCTGATCGTCATCCCCATCGGTCCCGGGCTCGTCGGCGTCGACCTCGACCTCGGCCTGTTCTACGTGCTCGCGGTCATGGGCATCGGCGTGCTCGGCGCGATCATGGCGGGGTGGGCCTCGGCCAACAAGTACTCGGTGCTCGGCGGGATGCGCGCGGCCGCCCAGCTCATGTCCTACGAGCTGCCGCTGGTGCTGGCGGCCTCGTCGGTGGCGATGGCGGCCGGCACCCTGTCCCTTCCCGGCATCGTCGAGGCCTGGCAGTGGTGGTGGCTGCCCTGGCAGGCGATCGGCGGGGTGGTCTTCTTCCTGGCCGGGCTCGCCGAGCTGCGCCGCCCGCCGTTCGACATGCCGATCGCCGAGTCCGAGATCATCATGGGCCCGATGACCGAGTACACGGGCATGCGGTTCGCGCTGTTCATGCTGTCGGAGTACGTCGGCATCGTGGTGCTGGCGTTCCTCACGACCGTGCTGTTCCTGGGCGGCTGGCACGGGCCGCTGCTCCCGGGTGTGGTCTGGACGTTCGTCAAGGTGTTCGCGCTGGCGTTCGTGGTGATCTGGCTGCGGGTCAGCTTCCCCCGGCTGCGGGAGGACCAGCTGCAACGGCTCGCCTGGGTGGGGCTGGTGCCGCTGGCCCTGGTGCAGCTGGCCATCACCGGCGTGGTGAAGGTCCTGGCCGGGTGACCGCCTGACCGTCGGGGACCCTGATGGGTCGCCTCGCCGGGTACGGCACGAGATCGAGGGGCAGCGACCACGAGGTACGGGTGGCGGCGGCGCGCAGGGAAGCGGAGTTGAGAGCGCGCATGAATCGGCTGGCGGAGCAGGCTGGGCAGATCGGGCTGGCTGGGCAACGGCCAACGTGAGCATGGACCAGTCGGCCGGGCAGGCGAGGCAGGCGAGGCAGGCCGGGCTCGCCGGGTGGCCGGGCTCGCTGGGCGGCCGGGCTGGCCGGGCGGCCGGGCTCGCCGGGTGGCCGGGCTCGCTGGGCGGCCGGGCTCGCCGGGCGGCTGGGCTCAGTGGACGATGGCCAGCATGACCTCGGCGGCGGATGGGCGGTCGTCGGGAGACTTGGCCAGCGCGGTGCCCACGATGCCGCGTAACGACGGCGGCAGCGGCGACAGGTCGGGATGCAGGTTGAGCACCCTGTTGAAGACGGCGGGCACCGTGTCCTCGCCGAACGCGGGACGCCCCGTCGCCGCGAAGGTCATCGTCACCGCCCAGCTGAAGACGTCGGACGGCGGGCCGACGGTTAAGCCGGACAGCTGCTCGGGCGACATGTAGGGCGGAGTGCCTGACACCTTGCCGGACATCGTCGAGTGGTCGAGCGAGCGCGCGATCCCGAAGTCGATCACGCGCGGCCCGTCGGAGCCGATCAGGACGTTGCTGGGCTTGAAGTCGCGGTGGACGATGCCCGCCTTGTGGATGGCGGCCAGCGCCCCTGCCGTGGCCAGCGCGAGCCTGGTGAGGCTGTCCTCGTCGCGCGGACCCCGCTCGCGGACGAGCTGCTCGAGCGAAGGGCCCGCCACGAACTCGCTCACGATGTAAGCCTGGTCGGGGGCGATGCTGACGTCGAGCACCCTGGCTGTGGAAAACGTGGCGACCCTGCGCGCGGCGTCGACCTCGCGGGCGAACCTGGTGCGCGCGACCTCGTTGCCCAGATCGTGGAGCACCTTGACGGCCACCTGGGCGCCGTTGGGCGCAGCGGCCAGATAGACCGCGCCCTGCCCGCCGCGGCCGAGGAGACGCAGCACGCGGTAGTGGCCGATCCATTCGGGCTCTCCCACGCGGCGCGCCCCGCCCGAGGGATGGGTGGTGCGGTAGTGCACCCGAGGCCCCGGGGTTACCGACCCCTGGGTATCCCGGTCATTCACCCGTGACTGCGGGGTCACCGGCCCATGTGTGCGGTCCTGCCCCCGCATGGGCGGTACCGGCCCGTGGGTGGTGCCGTCGTGCGCCCGCTTGGCCGGTGGCATCGGCCCAGAGGGGGTGTGATCCTGCCTCCGCATGGGAGGTACCGGGCCGTGGGTGGTGCCGTCGTGCGCCCGCTTGGCCGGCGACATCGGCCCATGGGGGGTGTGGTCGTGCCCCAGCATGGGCGGCGACTGGGTCACCGGCCTGGGCCGGCCCCTGACCAGCATGGGGACGAGGATGCCGCTGTGGATGACGCCGCCCAGCCAGCTCGCGACCAACCCCGCCCCGACCAGGCCGAACAGCCAGTCGGGAGCCAGGTTGATGTCTTCGTAGCTGACGGCCACGATGACGAACGCGCTCACGCACGCGCCGTACAGGGCGGCGGAGATGACGAGCCACTTGCTCTGCAGCCGGAACGCGGCGAACCCGATGGTGAACGGGGTCGCCAGGCCGCACGTGAGCAAGGGAACCACGGCCCAGGCGACGGCGGCAGTCCAGGCTCCGGCGCCGGGTCGGTGGGGGTGGCGGTGCGGCATGGGCGAGAGAGTATCCGGTTGTGGCGGCGGAAGCAGGCTGTGGACGGCGCCTGTGGATAACCTCGACGTATCCTGTGGATGACTGTGGAAAACCTGGGGACAAAGGACTGGTGCATTCACCTGCGACGCATAGTGCGTCATGATGTTGAACCATGGCACGGATACCTGGAGTAGGGCTGGTGAAGGGGCTTTCGGTCACCCTTCGCCACATGCTGCGCCGGTCCGTGACGCAGCAGTACCCCGAGGTGCATCCCGACCTTCCCGCCCGTAGCCGCGGCGTCATCGCGCTCGTGGAGGAGAACTGCACCTCCTGCATGCTGTGCGCCCGCGAGTGCCCCGACTGGTGCATCTATATCGACTCGCACAAGGAGACCCTGCCCGCGCCCGAGGGCGGCAGGGCCAGGCAGCGCAACGTGCTCGACAGGTTCGCGATCGACTTCGCACTGTGCATGTACTGCGGGATCTGCATCGAGGTGTGCCCGTTCGACGCGCTGTTCTGGGCGCCGGAGTTCGAGTACGCCGAGGGCGACATCAGGAACCTGCTGCACGAGAAGGACCGGTTGGGCGGCTGGGTGGAGTCCGTGCCGCCGCCTCCCGCGCACGAGGTGGGAGCCGAGCCGCCGAAGGAGCTCGCGGCCGAGGTCCGGCCTGCCCGTACGGCTGCCGGCCGTACCGGAGAAAGGGCCGCACCGCCTGGCCGCGCAGAGAGGGCCGCAGGCGGAACCGCTGCCCCCGGCCGCGCGGACAGGGGCGCGAGCGGAACGGCCGCGCCCGGTCGCACTGAGAGGGGTGCGAGCGGTGCCGCCGCGCCACCCCAGACGACAACACGGGTGTCAGAGGGCGCGGAAGACCAGGCTGGCGCGATGACTCCGGCGGCTACCGGCGGGGAGAGCACGCCTGGGGACGCCGCCCAGGAGAGGCCGGGGACAACCAGGGAGGGCGCGCCGGGGGAGGCAGCCGCCGGAGCGAGCACGTCTGGAGAGACCCAGGAGGCCACGCGTGGAGACGCCGCCACCCGGGAGAGCGCGCCTGGGGAAACCCGGAAGAGGACGCCTGAGGACTCCGCGGCTCGGGAGAGCGCGCCTGGGGAAAGTCGGGAAAGGACGCCTGGGGGAGCGCCCACTCGCGACGAAGAGAAGGGTCAGGAGGACAGGCCCGCACGGGAGAGCGCGCCCGGCCCCGGCCGTACCGAGGAGAAGCGGGAACGCCAGCCGCGCGCCCGCACTCCGCGGATGGGCAACGTGCGCGGCATCCGCCCGCCAGGGGCACTGCCCACACCCCCGGCGACCCCGCGACCAGGGTCATCCACAGGCAGCCCGCCGGACCGCGAGCCGTCCACAGGCCGCGCACCAGACCGCGAGCCGCCGACAGGTAGGCCACCAGATCAAGATCAGTCCGCAGGCGGGCCGCCGGACCGTGAGGCGTCCGCAGATGGGCCGGGAGACCGAGAGTCGCCCACGGGCCGGGCGCCGGACCAGAAGTTGTCCACAGGCCGGCCGTCGGGCGAAGAGTTTTCCACAGGTTCGGGCGCGTCGTCATCGCCGCCCGAACCGGAGGAGCAGACTTCTGCCACCGAGCCGCGCAGGCGACGGATGGCCGACCCGCGTTCCATCCGTCCGCCGGGCGGGCTGAAGCGTCACCAGACACCGGAGCCCGAGGAGGACTAGTGACCGCGGCGGTGCCTTCCTACCTGTCCCCCACAGGGCAAGAAATCGTCTTCCTGCTCCTGGGCGCGGTGGCGGTCGGCTCGGCACTGCTCGTCGTGACCACCAAACAACTCGTTCACGCGGCCCTCTGGCTCGTGGTCTCCTTCGGCGCGCTCGCCGGTTGCTATCTGGTGCTGACCGCCGAGTTCGTCGCGTGGGTCCAGGTGCTCATCTACGTCGGCGCGGTCGTGGTGCTGCTGCTGTTCGGCATCATGCTCACCCGGGCGCCCATCGGCAGGTCCGCCGACCTCGACAGCGGCAACAGGCTCGTCGCCGCCGTGGTCGCGCTGGCGACGGCGGGCGTGCTGGTCGCGGTGGTCATCGACGGCTTCCGCACCGCCTACACCCCGCTCCAGCCCGGCGGGGGAGCGGCGGGGGAGCTCGGCGCCAGCATCTTCCGCACCTGGGTGCTGCCGTTCGAGGCGCTCTCGGTCCTGCTGCTCGCCGCGTTGATCGGGGCCATCGTGCTGTCGCGCACCGACATCACGTCAGACGACTCGCCCCCGACCGTTGAGAGCAGGGGGAAGTAGTGCACATCGTCTACCCGGCCGTCGTCTCCGCGCTGCTCTTCTCCATCGGTGTGTACGGCGTGCTCGCCCGGCGCAACACCATCCTGGTGCTGATGTCGGTCGAGCTGATGCTCAACGCGGTCAACCTCAACCTGGTCGCCTTCGACGTCTGGCTCCGCGACAGGCTCCACGGCGGGCAGGTGCTCACGCTGTTCGTCATCGTGATCGCCGCCGCCGAGCTCGGGGTGGGGCTGGCCATCGTCCTGGCCGTCTACCGCAACCGCAGAACGGTCGACATCGACAGGCTCCGCGATCTGTCCGAAGAGGAATACGTCACGGAGCCCGATCCCCAGGAGCTCGCCGAGCGCGGGCCCGACGCGTCAGGCGCATCGGCTGGGGCGCCGCCACCCACGGAGACCGGGGCACCGCCGCCCACAGAGAACGGTACGGCCGCAGCGGCCAGGGCGACAGAGCGTGCGAGCCGAAGGGGCGCCCAGTGAGCCGTACCTACGTCGACGCCTTCCCCGCACTCGTCATCCTCCTGCCGTTCCTGGCAGCGGCGGCAGGCCTGCTGCTGTCACGCTGGCCCAGGTCGCGCGTCCCCTACTCAGTGATGGGCCGAGCCGTTCTGCCCCACGGCGCTGCCGTAGACCCAGCACTGGAGAGCGCCGACCCCAAGGCCAACCGCAGAGCCGCCTGGTTCGCGGTGCTTCCCGCCACCGTTTCGGCCGTCCTCGCCTGCTGGCTGGCAGCAAGCCAGGGATTCGCCTTCTTCCAGCGCCTGGCCGAAGAGGCTCCGCAGGCCCGGACCGCCGTGGCCGGCGCCTCCTACGGCACGATCGAGACCGGCGGCGTCCCCATTACGCTGATCCTCCAGGCGGACCAGCTCTCCGCGATCGTCGCCGTCCTGGTCACGATCGTCGCGCTCGCCGTCCAGGTCTACTCGGTCGGCTACCTGAAGGACGACCCCCGCTACCCGTCCTACAGCGCGTTCATCAGCCTGTTCACCAGCGCGATGCTGCTGGTCGTCTACGCGGGCGACCTGCTGCTCCTCTACGTCGGCTGGGAGATCATGGGGCTCTGCTCCTATCTGCTGATCGGCCACTGGTGGGAGGATCGCGCCAACTCCAGGGCGGCGGTCAAGGCCTTCCTGGTCACCAGGCTCGGTGACGTGGGCTTCCTGTTCGGCATCTTCGTGCTCGGCCTGTCGGCCGGCAGTTTCACGATCGACGACGTGATCGCGAAAGTGCCCGAGCTGCCCACCGCGACCGTCGTCACCGCGACGATGCTGCTGCTGGCAGGCGTCGCGGGCAAGAGCGCGCAGGTGCCGCTGCACACCTGGCTGCCCGACGCGATGGCGGGCCCGACGCCGATCAGTGCGCTCATCCACGCCGCCACGATGGTCGCGGCCGGGATCTTCCTGGTCGCCAGGCTCTTCCCTGTGTTCCTGGCCGCTCCGCCCACCCTCGACGTCCTGGCCGTGCTCGCCGCGCTCGGCATGCTCGGGGCGGCGCTGGCCGCCCTTGCCCAGGACGACCTCAAACGCGTGCTCGCCTACTCCACCGTCAGCCAGCTCGCCTATATGGCCGGCGCGCTCGCGGCGGGTTCCGACACGGCGGCGATCTTCCACCTGCTCACGCACGGGGCGTTCAAGGCGCTGCTGTTCCTGTGCGCGGGCGCGGTGATCCACCATGTCGGCTCCAACCTGATGAGCCAGATGGGCGGGCTACGCCGCGGGCTGCCCGTCACGTTCGTGACCATGACGATCGGCCTCGCCGCGCTCATGGGCCTGCCGCCCGCCAGCGGCTTCTTCAGCAAGGACGGCGTGCTGGCCGCCATCGAGCAGGCGCTCGGCGCGGGCACGCTGACCGACGCCGCGGGCCTGCTCCTCTACACCTGCGCGCTCGCCACGGTCGCCGTGACCGGCGCCTACGCCACCCGTGCCTGGTTGCGCACCTTCTTCGGGCCGGAGCGGCCTGTCGCGCTGCCCGAACCTCAGCCGGGCACCGCCCACATCGTCGACTCGCGCGAGGCGCCGCCGTCCATGCTCGGCCCGATCGTGGTGCTCGCCGTACCCGCGCTGGGGCTCGGCGTCTTCGGCCTCGGCCACATCAGCTGGGGCGTCGCCGCGATCAGCGTCGCGCTCGCGCTGCTGGGCGCCGCGATCGTCTACGCGGTGTGGCGCGGTGACCCGCTCGCGGATCCCGCCAGGGTGCTCGGCCCGCTCAGGGTGCCGAGCGAGCGGGCGTTCTACGTGGACACCGTCTACAGCGCACTGTTCGTCCGGCCGGTGCTGGCGCTGGCCAGGGTGGTCGTGCGAGCCGACGACAGAGTCGTCGACGGCGCGGTGCGCGGCTCGGGCCGTACCACACAAGGGGCCTCCGGCCTGCTCCGCCTGGCGCAGAACGGCAACGTGCAGCTCTACGTCAGCGGAGTCCTCGCGGGTGTCCTGCTGATCGCGGTAGGGGCGGTGGTGCTCGGATGACCTGGTTGTCTCTCGCGCTGCTCGTGGTGCCACTCCTCGGCGCCTGCGCGCTGCTCGCACCCGCCACGACGAGCCACCTCAGACCCATCGGCCTGTCCGTCTCGGGGCTCACGCTCGCGCTCGCGGTGGTGCTCGCCGCGACCTTCGAGTACGGCCAGGCCGCGCGGCCCCAGTTCGTCGTCGACCAGCCGTGGATTCCCGGCCTCGGCCTGCGCTTCCACCTGGGTGTCGACGGCATCTCCCTGCCGTTGGTCGTGCTGACGGCGCTGCTGACGTTCCTGTGTTTCGTCTACCTCTGCTGGAGCCCGGGCCATCTGCCCGCCCGCCCCCGGGCCATGTTGTTCACGCTGTTCGTGCTCGAAGTCGGCATGATCGGCACATTCCTCGCGCTCGACCTGCTGCTGTTCTTCGTGTTCTTCGAGGTCGTGCTCATCCCGATGTATTTCCTGATCGCCATCTGGGGCGGTCAGGGCCGCCGCGCCGCCGCGATCAAGTTCATCCTCTACACCCTGCTCGGCTCCGTCGTACTGCTGCTCGGCCTGCTGCTGATCTGGGCGCAGACCGGCACCCTCGACATCGTGACCCTGACCCGGGCCCGCGGCGCGGGCCTGTCGCGTTCGGTGCAGATCCTCGCCTTCGTCGCGATCGGCATCGGCCTCGCGGTCAAGACCCCGATGTGGCCGCTGCACACCTGGCTGCCCGACGCCCACACCGAGGCCCCCACGGTCGGCTCGGTGCTGCTCGCGGGCGTCCTGCTCAAGATGGGCACGTACGGCTTCGCCAGGATCGCCATCCCGATCCTGCCCGAAGGCGCCGCCGCGATCGCCCCCTGGCTGGGCGCGTTCGCCGTGGTCGGCATCGTCTACGGCGCGCTGGCCTGCCTCGCCCAGAGCGACCTCAAACGGATGATCGCCTACTCCTCCATCGGCCACATGGGCTTCGTCCTGCTCGGCTTCGCGACGCTGACCACTGTCGGCGTCAACGGCGCCCTGTTCGCGAACGTCGCCCACGGCCTGATCACCGGCCTGCTGTTCTTCCTGGCTGGCGCCATCAAGGAGAGGTACGGCACCGCCGACATGCCCACCCTCGGCGGCGGCATGCTCGCCCGCTATCCCCACCTCGGCTCGCTGCTCACGTTCGCGTCCATCGCCTCGCTCGGACTGCCGGGCCTGGCCGGGTTCTGGGGCGAGATGCTGGCGCTGCTCGGAGCCTTCCAGCCCGCGCCGGGGCTGTCGAGGCCGCTCTTCCTGGCGTTCATGGCGATCGGCGGGCTCGGCGCGGTGCTGACCGCCGCCTACTTCCTCACCATGCTGTCCAGGATCACGCACGGCGTGCCGGTGGCGGTGGCGAACACACGCGGCGATCGCGACACGGCTGTCGCCACCCTCGACCGGGGTTTGCTCGACGTGCGGGGATACGAGCTCGTGGCGTGGGTGCCGCTCGTCGTGCTGACCCTCGTGTTCGGGCTCTGGCCCAAGGCGCTGTTGGCGCTGACCACGCCTGCCGTACAGACGCTCCTGGGGGGCACGCCATGACCGCCCTGTCTCCTCCGGCCAGCCCTTCCCGCGTATTCGCGCCCGGCACGTCACGTATCCACGCGAGCTTTCCTGGGGTGCCTAGGCGCAGCCGTGAAGCGTCGCCCGTTCGCGTGTTCGTGCCCGGCACGCCCCGTATCCGCGGGAGCTTCCCTGGAGTGCCCCCGGGCAGGTCGCCTGTCCGCCTGTTCGCTCCGGGCACGCCACGTATCCGCGGGAGTTTCCCTGGTGTACCCCCGGGCAGCGCGCCTGTCCGCCTGTTCGCTCCCGGAACGCCACGGGTCTGCGTGAGCTCTCCCGGAGTTCCTCCCGTCAGCCGGACCGCGCAGGGAGGCGCGGGGGTTACGGCTGCCCCTGGGACATCGCCGGTCCGGCGGGCCGTGCCCGGAGAGGCTGCGGCCTGGGCCCGGAAGGCTTCGCCGAGGGTCTCGGCCCGGCGGGCCTTGCCTGGAGGGGCCGCAGGCAAGGCCCGGCAGGCTTCCGCAGAAGGGTCCACGGTCTGGCGGATGACACCAGGGCGGGTTGCGCTCGGGGCCCGGCAGACCTTGTCTGAGGGATCTTGCGGCCGGAGGACGAAGGCAACGGCCCTTCGTTCAGCTCGCCGGGCGAAGGCCGGGGTGTCATGACGCAGACGATCGACTACTTCGCCATCGCGCCACCGGTGGTCCTGGCGCTGGTCGCGGGGCTGGTGCTGCTGCTCGACGTCTTCCTGCCGCGTTCCGCGTCGGTGCGGACCGCGCTCGGCCTCGTGTCGCTCGCCGGTCTCGCCGTCGCGTTCGGGTTCGTCGTCGCCCAGGCCGTCGCAGGCCGCACCATGCGGACGTTCTGCGTCCCAGCAGACCTGGCAGGTCAAGGCCCTCCGCTCTGCTCGTTCGTGGTCGACAGGTTCACGCTCGTCCTCGCGGGGCTCGCGATCCTGGCGGGCGCGGTGGTGGTGCTCCTGTCGATGACCGAGCTGGCGGGCGGCGGCATCCCGGTGGGCGAATGGCACTTCCTGCTGCTCTGCACACTCGTCGGGGCCACCACCCTGCCGGCCTCACGCGATCTGATCATGCTCGTTGTCGCCCTCGAACTGGTCTCGCTGCCGGTGTTCGCGCTGACGGCGCTCAAACGCTACGACGGCAGGGCCTCCGAGGCGGCCGTCAAGCTCTTCCTCGTCTCCGTCGTCTCCACTGCGATCATGCTGTTCGGTGTCTCCCTGCTGTACGGCATGAGCGGCACCGTCTACCTCTCGCGCCTGGGCGAGGCCCTGGGCGGTTCGGCAACGGTTGGCGGCGCGTCGCGCCTGGGCGAGGCCTTGGGCGGGTCGGCAGCGGTGTCGGGCCAGGGGCCTGTCGCCGATGCCTACACCTCCGTGCTGCCGGTCGCCACGGACCTGCCCATGGTGGTGACCGTCGGCGTCGTGCTCGTGGTGGCCGGATTCGCCTTCAAGATCGCGGCAGTGCCGTTCCACTCCTGGGCCGGCGACGTCTACCAGGGCGCGCCGATTCCCGTGGCCGCGCTGCTCTCGGTCGTCTCCAAGGCGGCGGGCTTCGCCGGGTTGATCCTCGTCCTGCTGAGCGCGCTGCCCGCGCAGGCGCAAACCTGGGCGCCGATCATCGCCATCGTCTCGGCGCTCACGATGACAGTGGGCAACCTGCTGGCGATGCGGCAGCGCTCCGCCGTACGGCTGCTGGCCTGGTCGTCCGTCGCGCAGTCCGGCTACATCCTCGCTCCGCTCGCCGTGTTCACCGAGGCGGGGCAGCGCGGGCAGGCCGCCGGAGCATCGGTCGCCTACCTCGTGTTCTACGCGGCCATGAACCTCGGCGCGTTCGCCGTCGTCATGCTCGTGTCCAGGACCAGCCGCGGCAACGAGCTCGACGACTACCGCGGGATGGTATTCAGACGTCCGGTCGCGGCGCTCGCGCTGGCGTTCAGCCTGATCTGCCTGGCGGGCCTCCCTCCTGGTCTGGCGGGCCTGTTCGCCAAGGTCGTCGTCTTCCGCGAGATCGTCAACGGCGGCCTCGGCTGGCTCGCCGTCGTCATGGCGATCAACACCGTCATCGGCCTCTACTACTACGTCGTATGGACCTCCCGACTCTTCGCCCCCACCCCCGACCAGGCAGCCCCCGCCCCCGGCTTGGCCGAGCATCCAGCCCCCGCCCTGGGACCCACCTCCGCCGAGCCAGCAGGTGCCGCCCCCGCCGCCCCTGAGCGGGCGGGCGCCACTCCCGCCTCCGCCTCTGCCCCCGTCGAGTGGGCAGGCCCCGCCCCTGGGCACGTCTCCCCTGAGCGGGCGGGTGCCGTTCCCGGCTCCGTACCGGCCGCAGAACGGGCAGGTGCCGTCCCTGACTCCGCCGAGCGGGCAGGGGCCGCCACCGGCGCCATCGCCGTCTCCGCTGAGCGAGCAGGCCACGCCGTTGGGCCCGCCTCCGGTGAGCCGGTAGGTGCCGCCGGGGCCGTCCCCGGCTCAGTCGAGCGGGCTCGCACCATCGTCACCTCCGCTGGGGGGGCAGACGCGCACCAGCCTGGTGGTGGCCGATGGACGGCTGTGTGGGTGGCCATCGGCGTCACCTTCGCCGTGGCGTTGGTCTTCTCCGTCGCGCCCCAGTTGGTCTTCGCTATAGCAGCGCTGTAATCCCTCCATTCCCACAGGTCACCATCGCCGGGAACGCTGGGCGAGGGCATCGACGTTGATACAGGTAAGCCCGCACCACGGAAGGGGGGAACCCTTGCATCACAACGGTCTGCGTACGGCGCTCCTGCTGGGGCTGCTCTCCGCGGTGATCATCACGGTGGGGGCGTGGCTGGGCGGGGGCACAGGCGTACAGCTCGCGGTCGTGCTCGCCCTGGCCGGCAACACCGTCGCCTACTTCTTCTCCGACCGGATCGCGCTGTCCGCCATGCGGGCGAGACCGGTGAGCGAGGTCGAACAGCCCACTCTCTACCGGATCGTGCGCGAGCTCTCCACCGAGGCCAGGCAGCCGATGCCGCGGCTGTACATGTCGCCCACGGTCCAGCCCAACGCCTTCGCGACCGGACGCAACCCGCGCAACGCCGTGGTGTGCGTGACGTACGGGCTGACGCGGCTGCTCGACGAGCGGGAGCTGAGAGGCGTGGTCGGGCACGAGCTCTCACACGTCTACAACAGGGACATTCTGATCTCGTCCGTCGCTGGAGCGCTGGCGACGATGATCACCTGGCTGAGCTACGTGGCCGTGTTCTTCGGTGGCTCGGACGACGACGAGGGGCCAGGGTTCCTTGGCGCGGTGCTCCTGATGCTGCTCGGGCCGGTGGCGGCGGGCATGGTGCACATGGCGATCTCGCGGTCGCGTGAGTTCCAGGCCGACGAGTCGGGGGCGCGGCTGACGGGCGAACCGCTGGCGCTGGCGTCGGCCCTGCGGAAAATCGAGATGGGGGCCCGGCGGTTGCCGTTGCCGGAGAACAGCCGGTTGGCATCGGCGTCCCACATGATGATCGCCAACCCGTTCAGTGGGAGCGGGCTGGGCCGGATGTTCTCCACCCACCCGTCCACGGCGGAACGGGTCGCCCGGCTGGAGCGCATGGCGGGTTACCGGCGTTGAGCCTCGTTCGGTTGGAGCGCGTGGCGGGTGCCGGTGTGGAGTGCCGCTTGGTCGGGATCCGTGTGGCGGGATACTGGCGTTGAGCCGCGCTCGGTTGGAGCGCGTGGCGGGTGCCAGCTTTGAGCCTCGCTCGGTTGGAGCGCATGGTGGCTACCGATGCTGGGCCCCGCCCGGCCGGGTGGGTGAGGTGCGGGGTCGTCTCGGCCGTCGGGTGTGCGGGTCTCGTGAAGCGGAGCCGGTGTGTCGCCTCCGCTTCACCCACCCGTCTACGGCGGAACGGGTGGCCCCGCTGGAGCCCAAAGCGTCCTATTGGCGTTGAGCCTGACGCCGCCGATCCCACCGGCAGCCGGTGATGAAGCCAGGCCCTGGGGTTCATCAGGCGCACAGGCCGCCGATGTGGAGGTCGACACGCGTCGGCGTGCCATAGGCCCGATCCTGTTCACAGCGTGCAGCCGGGATGCGAGCGCGGCGCCCAGGCGGCGTCGGCCGGTCTACCAGACCAGCCCCGGAATGAGGTTCCTCTGCGCCGGGGCCGCCTCGAACACCGCCCTGGCCTGTCCGGTGTGGACGTTCACCGCGTAGACCACGCCGGCAGGCCCCTTCCATGCGGACTCGGGGGCCGCGAAAAGGGTGATCTCCTCCTTGTTCCGCCAGCCGCCCAGCCGTACGACATGCAGGGTGTCGGGAATTCCGGACAGCGGCACCTTGGCCTGGTCGACGCCGCTGATCACATCGGTGAGCACGATCGTTCCGTCTTCCTGGATCTGGGGTTCGCGGTCCGGGTCGTGGGTCTGGCCGAGCCGGGCGATGGTGCGGCCGTCGGGTCCGAGCGCGCTGAAGTAGTGCGTGAAGTCGGGCAGCGTGATCGGATCACGTCCGAGGAGCCGCAGCCTCGTGACGTCGTCGAACGGCCTGATCAGCACCGCCTCGCCGGAGTCGCTGACGCTCACGGGGAACCACGCCTTGTTGAGGTCCTTCACCGTCCCGGCATCGAGGTCGACGAGCACGTGGCGCGGTTGGGAGGTTCCCCAGCCTGCGACGATCATCCGCTTCCCGCTGGGGGAGAGGCGGATCGCGTACTCCGTGTCGAAGACCCCGGCCGGCAGCGTGAGCGGGGCCTCCCACACCTGCCCGCTTTCCAGGTCGCGCAGCACGATGGTGCGCAGTTCGCCGTCGAAGTAGGCGATGCGCCGCCCGTCCTGGGTGATCGCCGGCACCACCTCACCCTTGACGAGCTCGCTCGCGTCGTAGACCTCGCCCTGCCAGGTGACCAGGCGCCACTCGCCGTCCTCCTGGTACGCCTGCTGGAGCGCCCCCACCCCTTGCTCCGGCAGCGGCAGTACCGAGGTCGCCGACGGGCTGGGTGGGGTGACGACGACGGCGTGTTGTTCAGGCAGACGTGTCAGTACGGCGGTGCTGCCCGTCACGACGGCCACCGCCGCGGCCACGGTCACGGCCAGCCGTACGGCACGCCGCCGCCGAGCCAGCGACATCGCCCGCGTGGCCAGATCCACCGAAGGCGCTTCGCGCGCGAGGTCGCGCAGGTCGTCTCGCAGATCGTTCATCAGTACACCTCCTGGGGGGCGAGCGCGCGCAGCTTGGACAGCGCGTAGTGGGTCTGGCTCTTGACGGTTCCGACCGAGCACCCCATGAGCTGCGCGGTCTCCTGCTCGGAGCGGTCCTCGTAGAAGCGCAGCACGATCACCGCGCGTTGCCGGGGGGTGAGCTTGGTCAGCGCCTGCCGTAACGCCAGGCGGCGCAGGGTGGCGTCGTCATGGGACTCGCCGCGGTCGGGCACGTCGAGTCCGGTGACGACGGCCAAGGCGCGGCGTCTGCGCCAGGAGAGGTGCTGGTTGATCAGCGCCTTGCGGGTGTACGCCTCGGGGTTGCCGCCTTTGCCGAGCTTGGCCCAGTGCGAGGCGACATTGCCGAGGACCGTCTGCAGGAGGTCCTCGGCCTGGTGGGCGTCGCCGGTGAGCAGGTAGGCGGTGCGCATCAGCGACTGCTGGCGCGCGTCCACGAACTCCCGGAACCCCTCATAACGGTCCATGCCTCTTTACAACTCCGTTGAGGGGCCCGAGGTTGGAATTCACGAGTGAGTGGAGACGGGATCCGTTTCCGCGGGCTCCAGTGCGGGGAGGCCGTCGATGCTCTCCCGGTTGTTCTTCGCGCGGTAGGCGCGCTTCTGGATCACGTCCTTGCGCTCCGACCACTGGTCCAGCAGCGCACGGTCGTCCTCGAAAGCCATGAAGGGTACGGCGTAGCCGCACGAGTCCGAGATCCGGTCACAGCTGACCACGATGATCGACCGCACGCCGGGATGCGGCCCGAAGCGCGTGAGCAGGTCGGGGAACTCCGGGTCGGTGTGCGTGACGACGCGGCCGGTGCCGTACAGACGAAGGATCTTGGGAGGGCCCTGGAACGCGCAGAACATCACCGTGACGCGGCCGTTCTCGCGCAGGTGGGCGATGGTCTCGACGCCGCTGCCGTCGAGGTCGAGGTAGGCGACGGTGAGGTCGTCAAGGACGCTGAAGGTGTCGGCGTAACCCTTGGGTGAGACGTTGACGTGCCCGCCGGATTCCGGAGCCGTGGCCACGAAATAGACCGGCTGCGTGGAAATGAACTCACGCAGCCGATCTGTCAGTCTTTCGTAGATTTTCCCCATAAATCACGATAACTGTGATCAGTCGCCGGGCAACCACCAGGTCCAGATGCCGGACTTGATGCGGAACGAGTCGCGCACGGCGGTCGCTCCCGTCCCGGTGTTGAGCGATCGCTTGACGGCCTGGTTGGTGTTGCCCTCGGCGTCCGACTTGAGCGTCCAGAGCGTGGCCTCGCCCGAGGCGCTCCACACCAGCCTGGTCGGCGACTCGCCGGTGGGCAGACGCAGGGTGACCGCGTCGGAGACCCCGTCGGTCGACAGGTCGTAGGTGCGCAGCCGCGTCTTGCCGTTCGTCTGCGGGCTGACGATCACCAGACCGACCGTGACACCGTCGTCGGCCAGCGCGATCGGCGCGTTGTTGGCCACGACCTGCGGCACGACCTTGCTCCGCACCTCGGCGCCCGACTCGTCGTAGACGGCCATCTCCGTGGTGTTGTCGTCGGTGCCACGCGTGGTCAGCAGGTGCGAGCCGTCGGGGCTGAAGCCCTGGACGGTCTCGTTGCCCGGGATCCGGTGGACGGCGCCGGTCGCGAGGTCGACCAGCAGCGAGGGGAGCTTGGAGTCGTCGTCGTAGTAGTCGACGACGACGCGGCGGCCGTCGGGCGAGAAGGTGGGGTCGACGTTCACCATGCCGACACTCTTGGGCGCCACCGCGGCCTTGCCCGGCAGGGCCTTGACCGAGCCCGACGCGATGTCACGGACGACGAGCTTGCGGTCGCTCGCGCGGAAGTAGCCGACGAACCGACCGTCTCCGCTGATCGAGATCGGCGCGCTCGACTCCTTATCGATCTTTCCGCCCGCCGCCGTGGGATACACGACCGCGTCCTTGAGGACGACGTCCTTGCCGCCGCCGAGCGCCAGATGCCACGGGCCGCACGGGATCGTGTAGTCCTTCTTGGCGCAGGAGCCGACCCACCCGTACCTGACCTCGTTCTTCCCCGCCGCCTGGGCGGGCGTGACCATCAGTGCCGAGGCGGCGGTGGCCACCGCGAGCAGCGCGAACCCGCGCAACCGGTTCATCCTTCGTCCTCTCGTCACAGAGGTAGATGCGGCAGGTCGGCCAAAGGTTGCGTAACAATCAGGCCATGGTCGTTCAGAACGGATTACGCCTGCGCCTGACCCAGGCGGAACGAAGGCTGTGGCGGGCCTTCCACTCGGGCACGCAGGTTCAGCTGGGGGACAATCCGGTCGGCATCGGCCGTACCGCGGGAGAGAACGCGCCCGCCGACGGCGCGACGTGGGGTCCCGAGCGCACGGTCAGAGCGCAGGTGATCGTGGCGCTGCTGCTGGGCGCGCGCGAGCCGGGGGTGGGGGCGGTGCCAGCGGTACGGCTGCGCGGCGCGCGGATCACCGGACGGCTGGAGCTGCGCGGCGGCACCGTGGACTACGAGCTGGCGCTGAGCGGCTGCTACCTCGACGAGGCGCCCGACTTCGGGGGAAGTGTCACCAGGACGATGCGCTTCACCGACTGCCACATGCCGGGCTTCAACGGCGGCGGCACGCGCGTCGCCGGACACCTCAGCCTGTCGGGGGCGCACGTCACCGGCACCGTACGGCTGGCCCGCGCGACGTTCGAGAACGGCCTGTGGATGGGCGGCACCAAGATCGACGGAGGGATCCACACCGGCGCCCTCACCGTCGACGCGGGCTACTACCTGGAGAACGCCGAGATCACCGGCGGCCTCAGGCTGGTCGGCGCGCGGCTGAACGGCGGGCTGTTCCTGAACGGCGCGACGCTGCGCAACCCCGGCGCCGACGCACTGACCGGCGACAGCATGGTCGTCGAGGACGTCATGCAGTGCGGCGACGGCTTCACCGCGCTGGGCTGCGTCAGGCTGCGCGGCGCCCGCGTCAACGGCAACCTGTCGATCAGCGGCGTCCTGCGCAGCCCCGACACCACCTACGCGCTGCACGCCGGCCACCTCGAGGCGCGCGAGGTCTACCTGAGGTACGCCGAACCGGTCGAAGGCGTCGTCAGCCTCGCCCACTCCCGCATCGGCACGCTGAACGACGACCCCGCGACCTGGCCGGCCAAGTTGCGGCTGAACGGCCTCGTCTACGAGAACCTGCGGGGCGGCGGGGTCGACCGCCGGGTCGAGTGGGTCGAGCGTGAGCCGTACGGGTTCCTGCCGCAGCCGTACGAGCAGCTGGCCGCCTGGTACCTGCGCACCGGCAACGACACGCTCGCCCGCCGTACCCTGCTCGCCAAACAGCGCGCCCGCCGCCGCACATTCAGCGCCGGCGGGCGGCTGTGGGGCCGCCTGCTCGACCTCACCGTCGGGTACGGCTACCGCCCGTGGCTGGCCGCGCTGTGGTTCGGGCTGCTGCTGGTGGTGGGGACCGTGGTGTACGGCCTGGTGCCGCCCAGGGCGTTGAAGCCGGCCGAGAGCCCGGCGTTCGAGTCGTTCGCCTACACCTTCGACCTGCTGCTGCCGATCCCCACCTTCGGGCAGCGCGAGCTGTTCGACCCCGCGGGATGGACGCAGGGGCTGGCCTACGTGCTGATCGCCTCCGGCTGGATCCTGGCGACGGCGCTGATCGCGGGCGCCACCCGGGTGCTGCGTCCCTCGTGACTCCTCGGGCCTCGTGGCTCGTGCCCCGGGCCTCGCTCCTCAGGCGAGCTGGACGACCGCCCTGGCCTTGGACAGCACGCGCGCGTCCGTGGCCTTGGCGGTCAGGCCGATGACCACCCGGTTGTCGTCCAGCTTCTCCTCCACGACCCCGCTGACGGTGATCGTCGCGCCCGTGTCGTCGTCGGGGACGACGACCATCGAGGAGAAGCGCACCCCGTAGTCGACGACCGCGCCGGGGTCGCCCGCCCAGTCGGTGACGAACCGGCCGGCCTGCGCCATGGTGAACATGCCGTGCGCGATGACGTCGGGCAGGCCGACCGTCCTGGCGAAGCGCTCGTTCCAGTGGATCGGGTTGAAATCGCCCGACGCACCCGCGTACATCACCAGGTTGACGCGGCGCACCTGGTAGTCGGCGGGCGCGAGCTCCTGGCCGACCTCGACCTCGTCGTACTTCACCGTGGCCGTCATCTCAGCCCGCCCCTCCGCGCTCGACGATCGTGTTGTAGGTGGTGCAGACCGGCTCGCCCGCGACCGTCGTGACGTCGCTCCTGATCGTCAGCAGCTCGTTACGGCCGGCGCTGCGGATCTCGGTGATCGTCGAGGTGGTGACGAGCTCGTCGCCGGGGTAGATCGGGCGGGTGTACTCGAAGCGCTGCTCGCCGTGGACCACCATGGCGTAGTTGAGACCGAGGTCGGGGTCGGCGAGCGCGTCGCCGCCGCTCTGCAGGCTGAACACGATGGGGAAGGTCGGCGGGGCGACCACGTCGGGATGTCCGGCGGCCTGCGCGGCCTCCTTGTCCCGGTAGATGGGATTGTTGTCACCGATAGCCGCGGCGAACTCCTTGATCTTCACCCGGCTGACCTCGTACGAGGTGGTGGACTTGTAGGTCCGTCCCACGAAATCACGGTTCAAGGCCATCAGTGCCCGTGCTCCTTAGGTGCGTTCTGGGCTGTTGAGCCGACGGTAACAGAACAACATTCGGCTGTCGCTGGTGGATGTCTCCGGGAACGACGAAAGGCGCCCTCGATAGAGGACGCCGTTCGTTTCGTTCGTTCACGTCAGGAGCGCCGGGCGATGAACCCGGCGGCCGTCTGCCGTGCCGTACACCTGGGCTTGGTGGGCTGGACTCCCAGAACCCACCGCCGACGCGCGGACCTAGCGGGTCTCGCGGTGCGCCCGGTGGGTGCGGCAGTTGGGGCAGTACTTCTTCAGCTCAAGCCGATCCGGGTCGTTGCGCCGGTTCTTCCGCGTGATGTAGTTGCGGTGCTTGCACTCCTGGCAGGCCAGCGTGATCTTCGGCCTAACGTCGGTGGCAGCCACGTGGGAGTGCCTTTCTACGTTTGGGACTGGGACACACCCGTGCCCGAGCGTTGCACTCGGGTTTGGGTAGTAGCGGAGGCCGGACTTGAACCGGCGACACAACGATTATGAGCCGTTTGCTCTGCCTGACTGAGCTACTCCGCCTTGCTGCCGGTCGAAACTCCCGGCCAGTGAAGGATACCCGACCCTCGGAGTAGTCACGAACATGCCACGACTTCACCGGGTCAGGTGAGGTGCTTCCCAGTATGCCTCAGGAACCCCCCGCACCTGAAATCCATACAAGAAACGCCCGACCTCAAGGAGAATCGGGCGCTCACGCTGAGAGCCCCCAAACGGAATCGAACCGTTGACCTTCTCCTTACCATGGAGACGCTCTGCCGACTGAGCTATAGGGGCCTGTCCGCGCTGCCTTCCGGCGCTGCGGACAGGTGTAACCATACACGGCACTCAGCGATGACGCGAACTCGTTCGCCCGGCGAACTCGATCACTTCGCACAGATCCGCGAGATCCACATGCATGGCCACGGCCTCGACCGAGAAGCAGTCGGCCACGAGCCAGCCGTTCCTGCGGACGCGGAGAACCTGCTGCCCCGCGCGCGTCGCGGGAACGACCTCCAGCCCTTCCGGGCCCACCCAGCGCCTGTCCATAGCGGCACAGAGTAGCCCTCAGGTCTCTCATTTTTCGGTAGTGGCCACGCGTTACACCCATACCAAGTCGGTTTCAGAGGCGGTAGTAGCCGACCAGTTCCTTGCGCCGGCCCACGTCGTCGACGCGCACCACCGCCCCCGTCTCCGGCGCGTTCATCATCCGCCCGCCGCCCAGATAGATCCCCACGTGCTTGGTCCTCGGCCTGCCGAAGAACACCAGGTCTCCGGGCTGGGGGTCGTCGACCTTGCGCATCCTGCGCAGGTGCTCGTCGGTGTTGCCAGGCCCGAGCACGTCGTGTCCGTACGCCCTGGCGTACACCGCCCGCGTCAGCCCCGAGCAGTCCAGCCCTCGCGTCCGCTTGGCAGGGCAGGGCTTGATCTTGCCGGTGTAGCCCTGGCACGTTCCAGTCGACGGCCCGGGCTCCTCCTTGTGCCCGCCGCCCCAGGAGTAGGGAATCCCCTGGTAGAGGTAGGCCAGCAGGACGATGCGCGGCATGGCGAGCTGGCGGAGCGGCATCGAGGCCGGCACCGCCAGGAGGAGGACGGCTAACGCGCCGAGAGCGAGAGCTTGGCCGAGCCGACCGTGACGTTGACCCCGACCGTGCCCCTGGCTTTCGAGGGCTTGGTCGCGATGGTGATCCGCAACGAGTGTCCCGGATTGACCTTGGGGATGAGGCATCGCACCGCCGTACCGCTGAACGAGCAGCCGGGGCCCGCCTTGACCACCTTCTGCCCGCCGAACGTGCGGCCCGCGAGCCGGACGTCGGTGACAGGGTGGACACCGGTGTTCTTCAGCGTGATCGTGTAGAGCTTCCTACTCTTGGCGGCACCGGTCACCGTCACCTCGGCGGGCGGGTTGGCCAGCGCCTTGAGCTGTGACTCCGTGCCGTTGAACGAGTTCTGGCCGCCGACGAGGGGGCCTTTGTCGGCCGACTGCCAGAAGGAGTGCTTCTTCCATCCCGAGGGGAGTTCGCCGGGCTCAGCGCCCCAGCGGGCCAGCCAGAGCGGATTCTTCGCGAACTTCTTGGAATCGCCCGTGCACGTCTTCCACCAGCTCGTGGTGGTGTAGATGATCGCGTGGCGCTTGGTGCGCTCGCGGTATCGCCTGGTGAAGTCGCCGATCCAGGTGACCATGTCCTCGGGGGACAGGTCGTAGCAGTTGTTCTTGCCGTTCTTGTCCTTGTACGGGTTGTCCTCGACGTCGAGCACGCCGGGCAGGGTCTGGCCGTCCGAGGTCCAGGCGCCGCCGTTGTCGACGAAGAAGTCCGCCTGGGCGGCGCCGTCCGTCTCGTGCGGCTGGGCGAAGTGGTAGGCGCCCCTGATCAGCCCGGCCGCCGCGGCTCCGCCGTACTGACCCTCGAAGCGCGGGTTGCGGTAGTCGACACCCTCGCTGGCCTGCACGAACGCGAACCTGCCGCCGCCGTCGCGCACCTTGGCCCAGTCGATGTCGCCGGTCCAGTTGCTCACGTCCACTCCCTGCACCCCGTCCGCCGCGTGGGCCGTTGCGGGGGCTAAGAGTCCGGCCACCGAGATCGCGGCCACCAGCGTCAGGCGTCTCACGTGCGTCCTTCCAGGGGGGACAAGAGACGATGATCCTCTCTAAATCTGACAGAATGCCGCAACCGTTTCCCGATGAACGTGGTGTGGTCCTATGAATTCGCTCGTCGTTCCGCGGCTGGGCGCGGGCGAGCGGTTCGCGCTGCGTCCGTGGGAGCTGGGCGACGTCGATGCGGTCCGCGAGGCGTCGATGGACCCCTACATTCCGCTAATCACGAGCGTGCCGTCGCCGTACACGGAGGAGGAGGGCGCGGCCTTCGTCCGGCGGCAGTGGGACAGGGCGGCCACGGGGACCGGCTACTCCTTCGCGATCGCGGGCCTGGCGGCGGGTCGCGCGGTCGGCCAGATCGGCCTGTGGCCGGGCGCCCACGGCCGGGCCACGGTGGGCTACTGGGTCGCGGCATCGGCCCGCGGCCAGGGCGTCGCGGTCGCGGCGCTGGCGGCGGTCTCGGCGTGGGGGCTGGCCGAACTCCGGATCCCTCGGCTCGAACTGCATGTCGAGCCATGGAACGTGGGCTCGTGGAAGGCCGCCGAGCGAGCGGGGTTCGCGCGCGAGGGGCTGCTGAGGAGCTGGCAGGAGATCGGCGGCGAGCGGCGGGACATGTACGTCTACTCGAAGCTGGCCCTAACCTGAACCGATGGCGACGCTGATCGATCCGACGTCGTTCGTGGCCGCGATCGCGGAATGGAACGCGGATCGTGACTTCCCGCTTCCGTGGTTCGTCACCGACGTCGATCCCGGGGCGCTGAGCCTCCCGTCGGCCTTTGACGCCTATGTCGCGCGCCTGCTGAGCGAGCGCGAGGAGACGACCATCAGACCCGCCGGATTCGTGCCGATGACGACGCTGTGGTGGGCCGAGGGTGACCGCCTGCTGGGCAGGCTGGCCATCCGCCACCGCCTCACTCCGGCGCTGGAGAGGGCCGGCGGTCACATCGGCTATGACGTACGGCCCAGCGCGCGCCGCCAGGGGCACGCCACCGCGATGCTCGCCGCCGCGCTGCCGATCGCCAACGCGCTGGGCATCGATGAGGCGCTGCTGACGTGCGACGACACCAACACGGCTTCCCGGCGGGTGATCGAGGCGAACGGTGGCCGGTTCGTCGGCATGGCCGGGCCGAAGCGCCGCTACCTGGTGCCGACGCGTGGCTGACAGGAGGGCTCAGCGGCTGGGCAGCGACGGGTGCGGGTCACCGTCGTTGATGATGGCCCACCGTTCGTGGTCGCGCCAGGCGCCGTCGATGAACAGGATCTTCGGCGAGAAGCCCTCGTAGCGGAACCCGAGGCGCTCCACCAGCTTCAGGGACGCGTGGTTGTCGGGCTGGATCTGGGCCTCCAGCCGGTGCAGCCGCAACTCCTCGAACGCGTAACGCAGCACCAGGCCGAGCCCCTCGGTCATGTACCCCTGCCCGGCCGAGGGGGCGAACGCCGCGTAGCCGAGGGAGGCGCCCTGCATGCGCCCGCGGACGATGGTGTTGATGTTGACCGTTCCCGCGATGGCGCCGGTCTCCCGTACGCAGACCAGCAGGCCCTGAGACGACTCCGGGTCGGTGAACCGTTCGAGGTAGGTCTTGAACGCCTGCGGCGTGGCGGGCAGGGACATCCACGGATGGTGCAGATCTGCGCTGGCAAGGACGAGTTCGATGAACTCGTCCTGGTCGTGCTCGGCGATCGGACGCAAGGTCACGCGAGACAAGCGGCCCCCCTCACTGCGCGCGGCTCCGGCAAGGATAGCCGGGAGATCGTCACCCCGCCTGCGCCGGCGAGAGCCCTCTGAACGAGCGCCGAGCCAAGCCCAGGCTGCGGAACAGGTGGTGGGCGGCCTCCCGTACGGCGGGCTTCCTGACCTGGTGCACGAACGTCTCCGGCGAGGTCCCGCACAGCCTGCGCAGCTCCGGCGACCGGGCCAGCAGGCGGGCGATCAGGGGAGCCTGCGCGTCGAGCCGCATCGGCTCGCCCTCCCCGTCGACGAGGCATCCGTGCCTGCCCTCGTAGATGTGTGCCAGGGGGACCTCCACGCCGGAGGCGAGCGTGACGGGATGGGTCCGCGCGGGCAGGACGCGCCGGTGGTAGTTCGGCTCGGTCCTGTCCAGCGCCGCCACCTGGGCATCGTCGACCCACAGCACGAACAGCCGCGACTCGGTGGGGACTGCGATCGGTGCGGCGGGCACGTAGCCGTTGCGGTTGACGTGAGCCGAGACTCCGGGCGCGATGCCCCGCACGGTGGCCAGCGTCATCGGGACGACCGGACGCAGACCGCTGTTGACGAACTTGCGGTACAGCTGGCTCGGGGCCGCGTTGGAGCCCACCGCCACGACCGCGTGACGTGCCGACATGGGCGCCGCGCCGAGCGCGGCCAGCTGGTCGCCGAGCCGTACGGCATGCCCGTCGGCCTCGACGTGCCAGTCGTCGGCAGGCGCGCCGGGCACCGCGGTCAGCGGGAGGAAACCGTCGTCCTGCAGGAGCCCCGACGTCTGGGGAAGGCGGCCGGGGTAGGTCAGCGGCGCGGACATCGGGTCGTCGGTGAAGAGGTCGGTGGGTGTGGCGTTGCCGGAGAGCGCCTGGGTCATGAAGCATCCAGTGGATAGACAAGAGCGTGCCCGGCCGGAGCGTGACACGCCCTTGAAGGATACGGGATGCTGCAAAAGGCTCCCTTTACTCGCTAGATTGCGATCATGGCATTTCCGGACTTCGGGGTTGAAACCATCCCCGTGGTGCTTCCCGTCGCCGATCCGACCCTGAGTGGCGATTCGGCGTTGCTCCGGGCGGAGAAGGCGGAGTGGGAGGCGGTGTTCCGCGCCTCGGTCGAGTTCCGCGAGCCCGGGCCGGTCGGCGGACCGCGCTGGGAGCTGGTCGTCGAGCCGGACCACGACGGCCCCGCCGTACTCGACTGGGACCCGCGTGAGCGGGTGCTGACCTCGCGGGCCGCGGACGCGGACGGCGTGATGCGCAGCCTGCAACTGGTTCACACGATGGCCCGCACCCGCTCCCTCCGCGAGGTGGACGTGCCGTGCGGGAGTGTCCAGGAGGCGGTCGACCGGACGGTCGCCGAGGTGGGCGCCACCTTCCCCGGCTTCGAGCTGCGCGGGCTCGACTGGCCGGAGCTCTGCCGGGAGTACGCCGTCGTGGAGGCGCCTGACCCGCTGGCGGCCGCCCAACGCTGGCTGGCTCGCCTCCAGGACGCGCACACCAAAATAGACTCGGCCGTCCGGCCGATCCCGTTGCCGTACGTGGTCTCCGTCCGTGACGGCGAGGCGCGGTTCGTCCGGGTTCCGGAGGGCACACCCGCCCACGAGGCAGGGGTACGGCCCGGCCGGCGCATCAGCGCGATCAACGGGGCGAGCGGGCCGGAGCTGACCCGGCTGATCGACGACTGCCATGCAAGGACCGCGGCTCCCCGGCACATGCGCAGCCTCCTCGCCGGACGCCGCCTCCTCGCCGTCCATGAAGCCACGAGCATGGCGGTCGACGGGGCGGAGTGGATCGAGGACGGTCAGAGCGATCCCGTCGAGTTGATCGAATGGCGGCGGCTGGGGTCTGACACCGGCTATGTACGGCTCAAGATCTGGCAAGGCGAGGTGGCTCAGGGCTTCGACGCGGCCCTGTCCGAGCTGAGCGGTTGCGATCGCCTGGTCCTCGACCTGCGGGGCAACGTCGGCGGCAGCCTCATGCTGGCCACCGCCGCCCGCGACCGGTTCCTTCGCGAAACCACCCATCTCGGCTGGAGCCGGTTCAGCGACGGTGTGGGCGGACTCGGGCCCAGGGTCGCCGTCCACGGCGAGCCCTCATCGGAGCGTCGCTGGGCGGGGCGGCTCGTCGTCCTCACCGACGCGCTGACCTACTCGGCCAGCGAGGACTTCCTACTCGGCCTGCAGGGCCTGGAGCACGTCACGGTGATCGGAAGCCCGAGTGGAGGCGGCAGCGGACGCGCCCGCTCGCTGCGCCTGCTCCCGGACTGGGTACTGACGGTCAGTACGGCGCTGACCTACGACAGGACCGGTCACTGTGTCGAGAACAACGGCATACCTGTGGACGTTCCGGTCCGCTCGGACGGACCCGCCCACACGCCGGACGATCCGGCGATCCGGGCAGCCCTCACCTCCTGAGTCCCGCAACTACGGAACGAGGGCGAGCCAGCCGGTTGTTCAATCGGACATCGACGACCTCCTCGTAGTGCCGCGCCGGCTGCAAGCCGTTGAGCCGGTCTCAAGAAGGCGTATGGATTGCCGACTCGCGCGTCAGGGTCGCGTGGGGATTTCCGATTGCTCCCGCGGTATCGGCCGATAGTGGGAATGCCGTTTCGGGAGGAGTCGTAGCAGTGCTTACTCATGGACCCAGCACCCAACAAGACAGCCGCCGCCTACTGGGCCGTGGGATGGAGCAGTTCCACCACCCGCGCCCGGTCCGCATCGGGAGCAGGCCGACGCCGCAGCGGGAGCGGCTGCTCGGCGGACTGACCGGCCGGGTCCTGGAGATCGGCGCGGGTGACGGGGTGAAGATCACCTGCTATCCAGCGGACGTGGAGGAAATCGTCCTGGTCGAGGGCGATCCCTTCCTGCGGGCGGCCGCACAGCTGGCTGCCGACCTGGTCACGACTCCGGTGCGGGTCCTGGACGGCGGGCTCACCCGGCTGCCGGTTCCCGACGCCTCCTGCGACGCGGTCGTCAGCTCGCTGGTCCTCTGCTGTTCCCCGTCGGCGATCGCGACCCTGCAGGAGGTGCGTCGCGTCCTACGGCCGGGAGGTGAGCTGCGGTTCTATGAGCATCAGCGACCGGGCAACCAGGTGATCGCGGTGTGCGAGAACCTGGTCTCCCCGCTGTGGTCACGAGCGCTTGGGGGCTGCCATCCAGCCCGTGACACCTTGGCCGCGATCCAGCATGCCGGTTTCGCGGTCCACGGAGTGGAGCGGTTCGCGTTCCGCCGCGTCAGCCATGTCCTGGGTACGGCTCGGCCGCGCTGACGCGGGGCCATCCAGTCACGACACCCGGAAACGCATGCGGCAGACCACTGCCTCGGTGCGCCGGCGCAGTGCTCTGGCCAGCACCGCGCCGCGCTGGTTCTGCAGCACCCGCTGCCACGCGTGCTCCGGCTCGACCTCGGCGATCAGCACGAACACGTGCGCCTCCGGCGCCTGGGCCAGGTAGTCGACCAGCGGTTCGTCCAGCCGCCTGCGAGCGTCGTAGAGCTGCACCAGCTTCACTCCGGGGTTCCACCGCTCCCAGTCGTCCATGAGGGCGTCCGCCTGTCTCCCGTCCTCGGAATGCGTGATGTTGACGGCCACCACCCGATCCCCCAGCGACAGCGCAGCGGCCAGTGCGTCGCGGGTCAGCCGGGTGACGGCGTGCACGGGCACCACGACGAGCGAGCGACGCGGCCTGGGTGGCGCCGGGGTGGCGCCGAGTTCGAGCCGCCTGCCGATGCGCACGTAGCTCCGGTGCACCCACTCCATGCCTGCCACCATGAGAGGCAACGCGACCACGATCAGCCAACCGCCCTCCGTGAATTTCGAGGCGGTCACGACGACTGCGGCCACCCCCGTCAGGAAGGCGCCGAAGCCGTTCAGCGCGACCCGCCACTGCCAGCCGGCCGGCCGGTCCTTCAGCCAGTGCCTGACCATGCCGGCCTGCGACAGGGTGAAGCCGACGAACACCCCGATCGCGAACAGCGGCACCAGCATGTTCATGTCGCCACGCGCGATGACGATCAGAACGCCGCTGGTGATGGTCAGGAACGCGATGCCGTAGCGGTGCACCTGCCGGTCGGCGCGCAGGGCGAACAGGTGCGGCAGGTTGTTGTCCGTTGCCAGGAGTTGTGCCAGCACCGGCAGCCCGCCGAAGGAGGTGTTGGCGGCCAGAGCCAGCAGCACCACGGTCGAGAACTGCACCAGATAGAACAGCCATCCGTCACCCAGCGCCGCCTGCGTCACCTGGGCCAGCACCGTCACACCGTCGAGAGGGACGATGGCGAACTTCTCGATCAGCGCGGCGATGCCGATCAGCATGACCGCCAACAGCCCGCCCAGCGCCACCTCCGCCTGCTGGGCCCGCCGTACCCGCGGCTGCTTGAAGGACGGCACCGCGTTGGCGATGGCCTCCACCCCGGTCAGCGAGGCGCAGCCGTTGGCGAAGGCCTTGAGCAGCAGCAGCACGCCAACCGTCTGCAGGCTCTGCGCCTGGTGCTGCACATCCATCGCCGGCTCGCTTCTGACGAGCCCGACGATGACCACGAGCAGAATCGCGCCTACGTAGATCACGGTCGGCACGATGAACGCGTGCGCGCTGCGCGCGATGCCCTTGAGGTTGATCGCCGTGACGAGCCCCAGCACGCCCAGGCAGATCCACACCGTGTACGGCAGCAGCGCGGGAAAGGCCGAGGTGAGCGCGGCAGTCCCGGCCGCGACGGAGACCGCCACATTGAGCACGTAGTCGATCACCAGCGAGGCGCCGGCGACCAGGCTGGCCCGCCGGCCCAGGTACGTCTTGGCCACGCCGTACGCGCCGCCGCCCTCGGGGAAGGCGGCGATGACCTGCCGGTAGGAGAACGTCAGCACAGCCAGCAGCGCCGCGATGGTCAGGGTGACCGGGATGGTGAACCCGAGCCCCGCCCCACCGGCCAGCGCCAGGACGAGCACGATGGCCTCGGGCCCATACGCCACAGAGGCCATCGCGTCCAGCGACAACGCCGCCAGCCCACCGACGACCGACAATCGATGTCTGTCACCGGTATCGACAGGCTCCTCGGGTCTGGTCTCTACAACAGTCATGAGCAAGCTCCTCGCATGGGGGATGACGTGCTCATGGTGCTCCCGGCTGCGCGACCACCTGTCCTGCCTATACGCGCTTTTAACGCCAAACACGGACATAACAACGTGCTGTGTACGGCGGGCCTGATTTCTACCGCCACTCCCTGCACGCTCTGATGAGCGACACCCGAGAGACGAGGCTCAGCCGCGTATGCCCTGGGTCTGCTGGGGTCGCTGGCCTCCTGCAGCGTCCCTGGCCACTGACTTCATTTCACGGCGGGGCCTGGCTGTTCATGAGCTGGGCGAGGCGGTCCCATGCCGGAGACGAGGCTCCGGGCTGGGATCGCTTGGCCAGCCGGGCGATAGCCGCGTTCTGGACGGGGTCGGTCTCGGATCGGCCGGGGTGTTCGGTGAACCACTTCCGCGTACGGTCCGCGAGGCCGGGCAGGCGGGGGTCGTCCGGCGACCAGTCGTAGGCGGCGTCATGGTCGAGATAGAGGGCACGGAACTCGGGAACGGCCATGAGCTCGCGCTTCTCGGCGATCCACAGCGAGGCGTCCTCGGGCGAGGCCGTCTGCATGAGGATCCAGCCGTCACGTTCCACGCGGATCGCCCGCTCGCTGACGCCGTACTCGCGCAGGTCGTCGAGAAAGCCGGCGACCTCGGGGGAGACGAAGAGCCGGTCGCCGCCGCGCAGCTGGGCGAGCTGGTCGCGGGTTCGTCCCAGCTGCGCGATGCGGTCCTCAAGCTCCTGATCGATCTCGGCGATGGCCGCCGTGAACGTCTCCGGCTCGGCGTCGAGGAGGCCCCTGATGCGGGCCAGCGGCACACCCGCGTGCGCCAGGGTCCTGATCTTCACGAGCTTGATGGCGTGCTCGGCGGTGTAGCGCCGGTAGCCGGACGAGTCGCGGTCGGGCTCGGTGAGCAGACCGCGCTCGTGATAGTGGCGGACGGCCTTGATGGTCACTCCGGCGTAGTCCGCGAGCTGGCCAATCGTGAGCATGCAGGACATCCTGTCACGCGGAACTGGTCACGCCCGGCGGGTCAGGCGGCCGCCGCCGTTGCGGAAGCGGGCCTGGCCGTCGCGGACGTCGTGGAAGGAGACGAGCAGCAGCCGCAGGTACCCGTCGAACGCCTCCAGCGGGTAGCCGGCCGGCGCGAAGAGGCCAGGCCGGATCGGCACGTAGCGCTGCGGCGGGGCGGAGGTCGTGCCGCCGGCGAACTCGGTGAAGATGCGCTCCTGCGATTCGTCCGCCGGTTCGTAGGTCGTCCGCTCCTCGAGCTGGCCGTCGACGATGCTGACGTCGACGCGGAGCTGGTTGGAGCGGTAGGTGCCCACGTAGGGGGTGAGGTCGACGTCCTGCTCGAATTCGGTGACCAGCTTGGGGATCTGGACGCCGAGATGCTCGCTCAGCAGCCACTGCAGGAGCTGGTCCTGCAGCATGATCGCCCCCGGGTTGTTGCCATAGGCGGTGAAGACCAGGTCGTGCTCGGGGAGCACGCACAGGAGGGAGACCCCGCCGGGCGAGGCGCCCGACATGGCCAGGACGGTCGTGTCGCCGAACGGGTACAGCACCCAGCCCAGGCCGATCGGCGGGGTGTTGGGGCTGTCCATGTCGTAGGAGACCTGCTGCATCAGGGCGGTCGACTCGGCCGACAGGACGCGCGTGCCGGAAGGCGACACCCCGCCCGCGAGGTGGGTACGCCCGAAGGCGAGCAGGTCGGCGATGGTGCCGATCGGCGTGCCGCCGGCCGGGCCCCAGGTGTCGGGGAGCGTGAACATGTTCGTGGGCTTGGGCGCCATGGTCTCCAGGTCCACGAAGTGGCCGACCGCCGTGCTGCGCAGAATGGCCTGCTCGGCGGAGGTGCTGGAGTCCTTCATGCCGACCGGGGCGTAGATCTCGCGCGCCAGCAGGTCGTGGAAGGGCAGGCCGGTCACCACTTCCAGCAGACGGCCGGCGATGATCATGCCGCCGTTGGAGTAGCTGAGCTGCTCGCCGGGCTCGAACAGGGTGCCGCAGTTGCTCGCGAGGCCCTTGACGTAGGCATTCAGGGCGTCACGGCCCTTGTCATCGGGGAAGTACAGGTCCGCGTCGATGCCGTTGGTGTGCCCGATCAGGTGCCGGACCAGGATCTTGTCCGCGGCGCCCGGCACAGTCAGCGCGAAGTCGGGAAGGTACTTCACGACCGGCGAGTCGAGGTCCAGCAGCCCGCGGTCAACCTGCTGGAGGACCAGCGTGGTGGTCAGGACCTTGGTGACGGAACCGAACAGGAAGCCGGTGTCCTGGAGCATCGGCGCGCCGGTGGCGACGTTCGCGACGCCGTGGGTGACGATGATCTGCTCGCCGGCGTGGTAGACCCCGGTGACGAACCCGGGAACGCCGTTGGCCTCGCAGTAGGCCGCGACCTGCTCGCGGATGGGGGTTTCAATGGTGTGCAGCGCGTTGTTGGTCATGAAGCTATCGTCGAAGGTTGACCTAGGGGCAGGGTCAAGCCTGGCGGGGAAGGAAATCTGCGCTGCCGGGTCTTCGCTGATCCGCGGCCCGCGCGGTGTGGCTTTGGGCCGCCGGTTGGCGCGCATGCGTGCGTTGATCGATCAGCCCGCAGTCGCAGGAGGCACTAGGTAGTTCTCCCGCTCAGGGACACCCCGAGTGCAGTCGTCATATACAGGACGTTGCGCCCGGATCGCTCGCGCGCGACCAGCCCGCTCTCACGCAGCACGCCAAGGTGCTGCGACACCGCGCTGGGTGTGACGCCGAGCGCACGAGCCAGGTCCGTCGTCGTTGCGGGGGAGCGCAGGGCCTCCAGCAGTTCGGCCCGCGCCCGACCGAGCAACCGGACCGCGCTATCCGCGGGCGCCTGCTTCCCCGCTGTCCACAACGCCCCGACGCCCCGTGCCGGATATCGCAACGTAGTCTGCGTGGATGTGCTCTTCTTGATCAGCACGTAGGGCGAGCCGAGAACGACGGGGATGAGGACCAGCCCGCCCGGACCGCGATTCACGACGCGCTCGGTCCGCCAGCGTACTTCCTTCAATATCAGCCGACCGTCGCACCATCGCAGATCAGGGTGCAGGTCGGTGAACAACTTCTCGGCACCGCCTGCGGCCAACTGCTTGGCGCGATAGATGACGTCCGCATCGAGTACGGCCCGCATGCGTGACCAGTGCGGCGCGATGAGCCGATCGTGTGCCGCACGCAGTTCCGCGGCGATCGCACGCAGGCCGGCCGCCGGCTGCGCGGCGAGCGCGGCGACGGCGTCAGGGAGTTCTTCGCCGAACACGCGCCGGAGGCTGGCCCGTACCTGAGGAGCAGTCGTCCTTTGCAACGCTGCCAGGTCGTCCTCGATGGATGCCGCTGCGCCGAGCGGGGCGGGAACGAGGAACTCCGGCCAGCTCGGTCGGCCGCTCACGAGCAGCGGCAAGGTACGTGAGAGATCGAGTGGATGCCTGGCGAGCTCGTCCGCCGCCCACCGCAGCCACCGCAGGTTGATCGGGTGCCGATCGATATCACCCAGCTGCTGCAGGCTGGACACTGTCTCGGACAGCGGCGAGATCGCGAATCGCGTCGCCGCCAGCTCGGCCACTCCGAGATCGATCGTCAAAGCCATGGATCCACTATGTAGCGATGGCCTCAATACTGTCGTGACGGTGCCCGGCGCCGGAGGATCCCGGCATGAAACGGGAGCTGACGCAGACCGACGCCGGGCCGCGCTTGTCTGCGGCCTACTGGCGGCTGTGGTGGTCGACGGGTATCAACAGCATCGGTGATGGGGCGTTCGCCGCGGTTGTTCCGCTGCTGGCCGTCACGGTCACGCGCGACCCCCGGCTCGTGTCGGTCGTATCGGCGGCGACGTACCTGCCCTGGTTGCTGCTGTCTCTCCCCGCGGGCGCGCTCGTCGACCGGCACGACCGTGTCGGCCTCATGTGGCGTACGCAGGCGATCCAGGCAGTGATCGTCAGCGTCATCGCAGTCCTTGCCGCGTTCGGCCAGATCGGCATCCCGGCGCTCGCGATCATGGCCTTCGGACTGGGGGCGTGCGCGGTCGTCTTCGCCAATGCCGCGCAGGCGGTGTTGCCGGACATCGTCGCGAAACCACTGCTGCACAAGGCGAACGGCTACCAGCAGACGATCACCACGATCGGCCTGCAGTTCGCAGGACCACCGCTCGGCAGCCTGCTCTTCGTGGTCGCCGTGGCGCTGCCGTTCGGGATGGACGCCGCCTCGTTCGCCCTCTCCGCCGCACTGCTGGCGACACTACCCAGGCGTACGCGCCGGCAGGTCGAGCACCCATCGATGCGTACGGCGATCGCGGACGGCCTGCGCTGGCTGGCGCGTCACCGGCTGCTACGCACCCTCGCAGTCCTTCTCGGAGTCAACACCTTCTGCTGGCAACTCGGTAACGTCACACTCGTCCTGCTGGCGACTCAGACACTGCGCCTGGACGCGCCCGGCTACGGCCTGCTGCTTGCCGGCGCCGCGATCGGCAGCCTGCTCGGCGGCCTGGTCAGTGCGCGCGTCGTCAAGAGGGTGGGCGCACTTCCCGCGCTGCTCACCGCGCTCGCCACGAACGTCGTCATCTTCGTCGGTATCGGGCTGAGTCCGAACGCGATGGTGCTCGGCGTCCTGCTGGCCATCAATGGCTTCGTCATCACGCTCTGGAGCATCGTGACCGTCAGTATCCGGCAGCAGATCGTGCCGTCCGAGATGCTCGGCCGGGTGAACAGCATCTACAGGATGCTCGGCTGGGGACTGATCCCGCTCGGGGCGCTGGCCGGCGGACTGGTGGCGCACGCGTTCGGGTTGCGCGCCCCCTATCCCGTTGCGGGGGTGCTCCGAGGGATCGCCTTGCTGGCCGCCATGCCCGTACTGATCCGTGCCCTGCGTGACCGCTGGGGCGGCGGGGATGCGCACCCCCCCGACCGTCTCTAAACCGTCGGCTTGGTCACGTCCTCAACCAGTTGCTGCGCCAGCTCCTCGTCCCGCTGAGCGTCTGGCGCGATCGTCAGCCGCAACAGTTTGGGATGGTCCTGCAGTCCGACGGCGAGAGTCTGTCCGTCCCGGCTCCACGTCCGGACCGTCGCGGCCGTCGCCTCCGCACCGAACCGCCAGAACCAGCCCAGGTCCCCCGGATGCAGCTGTATCGACGCCCCGTCGTACTGCCACTCCCGCAGCACGCCCACGACCTCGCTCAGCTCGTCGACTCCCGTCTCACCCAGCACAATCGCCATGCCCTCGATCTCCCCCTCGGCGCCGCCGTACTGACTCTGCTCCTGCTGCGCGGGCGCAAGGTGGGCGCACACCGCCGGCGTGCCACAGACCCTCGTCACCGCCTCCAGGCACCGTGTCAGCGGCCGTGTCAGCCCGGCAACGACCCCGTATCAGGGCGGTTGGCAATGCTCTGAGCACAAGCAAGACCGACTCCCGACACAGACTCCCGAAGGAGCACACCACCATGTCGATCACCCTCACCGACCAGGACAAGGCCACCCTGCGCACCGCCGCCTACGGCGCCGTCTCGCTGATGGCCGCCGCCGATGTCGCCGGCTCGCCCCACAAGGCCGCCACTCAGGGCTCCATCGCTCTGTCCTCCGCGACCGGCCTGGTCGGGCACGTCCTCGCCGCGAAGAGCAAGGACATCGACCTGTACGGCAAGTCGGTGGCCGAGCTCGCCGACCAGGTGCTGCCGGCCCTGACCGCATCCATGAACCTGCTCAACAAGCAGGACCCGGCCGAGGCCGGCAACTTCCGCGACACCGTCATCGTCGCCATCGAGGCAGCCGCCCGGATTCACCAGGGCGAGCCCAGCCCCACCCTGGCCGACATGATCCGCAAGATCACCGCCGCCCTCGACGCCGCCTGACGGCACGCCGGCATCCGCCCGTTCAACCGAAGTATCAGATTCGAAGGAGCACCACCATGACCACGACCGACCAGGCTCGCCCGGAGCTGCAGAAGGCCATCCAGGAGTTCGTCGATTCCGGTCTGGCCGCCGGGGTGCAGCTGCGCGTGAACGACGAGCAGGGCGAGTGGGTCGGCAGCGCCGGGGTGCGCGAGCTGGGCCAGAGCGCCAAGCCGGCGACGAACGGACTGTTCCGGATCGGCAGCACCACCAAGACCTTCACCGCGACCCTGGTGCTGCAACTGGTGGCCGAGGGCAAGATCGAGCTGGACGCCCCGGTGGACGACCACCTGCCCGAGTTCGGGCTGGACCGGCGGATCACCGCGCGGATGCTGCTGCAGCACACCAGCGGATTGTTCAACTTCACCGGCGAGTACTACCCCGACGGGACGTTCGCGCCGGGAATCCCCGGACTGGGCAAGGAGTGGGTGGTGGACAACCAGTTCCACACCTACCAGCCGGAGGAACTGGTACGGCTGGCGCTGTCCAAGCCGCCGCGGTTCGAGCCGGGGACCGGCTGGAGCTACTCCAACACCAACTACGTGCTGGCCAGACTCCTGGTCGAGAAGGTCACCGGCCGCGCGTACGCGGAGGAGATGCAGGCGCGGATCCTGCGCCCGCTCGGCCTGTCGGGCACGGTGGTGCCGGACGCCTCGCCGGACATCCCCGAACCGCATGCCCACGGCTACTACCGCTACCAGGACGGCGAGGAGTGGAAGACGGTCGACACCACCCGTTTCAACCCCTCCTGGATCTCCGCCGCCGGTGACATGATCTCGACCACCGAGGATCTCCACACGTTCTTCTCCGCGCTGAACTCCGGCAGGCTCCTGCCGGCCCCGCTGCTGGCCGAGATGCGCAAGCCCGACCCCACGATCGGCTACGGCCTGGGGGTGTTCGTGGAGGACACCGATGGTGGCGGCACCCTCTTCCATCACAACGGCGGCTTCTGGGGCTGGGCGGCGCTGATGTACAGCACGCCCGACGGCAGCAGGACCATGACCGCCTCGGTGACCACCGGGGAAGCCGAGCTCGACATGGTCGCCATGTCCGAGGCGTTCGAGATGGTGAAGCAGAAGCTCGTCAAGGCGGTGTTCCGCGACGAGCAGACCGGCTGACGAGGCCGAGCCGGCTCAGTAGACGGGCTGGCCACCCCGGCCTGGGCCTTAGCCTCCTGCGTTCCCTGTCACATCGCTGGAACGACGCGTAGGCAAAGCCACGAAGGGAACCAGGAACATGACCACCATCACCCGCACAACCATGAGGAAGATCGTTGCCGGGCTGTTCGTCTCGCTGGACGGCGTCGTGGAATCGCCCGAGACGTGGCACTTCCCCTACATGAACGAGGAGATGGGCGCAGCGGTCATGGCTATCCAGGCCGAGGCGGACACGCTGCTGCTGGGCAGGGCCACCTA
>NZ_JBHZBH010000035.1:0-91491 GCF_042754765.1 Nonomuraea sp. NPDC059194
AGTTAAGCTCTACAGCGCCGATGGTACTGCACTCGGGAGGGTGTGGGAGAGTAGGTCGCCGCCGCGCAATTCTTTAACGTTAGGCCCTGTCCGGGGAAACCTGGACAGGGCCTTTCTGTATTTCTGGGTATGCGCTTTCCCGAAGGGATTCGGGCGTTTCCAAGGGCTTCACCGGTCGGCGGTGGAGCCCTTTTGTGTTTCCGGCGAAACGTCAGACGCGTTGCCACAGCGCCGGTGTGTTGGGCGGTTCCCAGCCCGCCTGCGCCGTGTGCGACTGGCGGCAGCGATACGTCTGCCCGCCGTACACGACCTGGGCGCCGGTGGAGTACGTCGTGCCGGCCTGCCACGTGCCTCCGGGCGGCGGTGTCGACGGGGGCGGTGAGGTCGGCGGGGTGCCAGGGACGTTCAGCACGAAGTCGAACGTGGCCGTGCCCTGCTGCGGCACGTTCATGAGGAGAGCCGGGTCGAAGATTGTGTCGGTGTTGTTGCGGGGCTCGCCAGGGAAGTAGAGCTGCGTCGTGAGGACGGGACGGTTGGGCGCCTGGAGCTTGACATGCAGGTGCCTGGTGCGACCCGGATAGAGGCCCGGGACGATGGTCGTCAGCCGGAACGCGCCCTGAGCGTCGGTGAACTGGTGGCCGCGCAGGCCGTACCCGACATTGTCGTAGGCGCCCTGCGTGTCGGCCTGCCAGAAGTCAAGGAGCACGTTCGCCAGCGGCTGGCAGGCGAGGCCGAAGACGTAGCCGCTGACCGTCAGGGCGGTGCCGGAACCGGGCAGGACCGAGCGGCGCGGAGAGTTCGGCTTGAAATAGGGGCCCTCGGTCTGCGGAGGGGTGGGGTCGTCGCCGTCGTCGCACGAAGGGGTGAGCGCGGGCGGGGATCCGACCAGGGCGTGCGCCTGGCCGGCGACCAAGGGGAGCGGGGCGGCCAGCAGAGCCGCCTTCAGCACGGTTTTCCGGGTGATTCCTTCGCTTTCCATGGCCCAAGAATCGCAACGGCCGGTCGGGCGGCCTACCCTCCAAACGTGCATACGACCGACGTTATGGAAGGGCCTGCCGTACGAGCGGATAGGGTTGTGGGGTGGATTATCGTGCGGTCGAGCGGGCCATCATGGAACGCGGCGTCGAATGGGACTTCGAGCCGACGCTCGACAGAATCGTGGCCCTGCTGGATCTGCTCGGCTCCCCGCAGCGGGCCTACCCCGTCGTGCACATCGCCGGCACGAACGGCAAGACGAGCACGGCGCGGCTGACCGAGGCCCTGCTGAGGGAGCGCAACCTGCGGGTGGGGCGCTTCACGAGCCCTCACCTGGTCTCCATGCGCGAGCGGATCGTCGTGGACGGCGAGCCGCTGAGCGAGGAGCGGTTCGCGGAGGTCTTCGACGAGATCGCGCCCTATGTCGAGCTGAACGACACCAAGGGAAGGCGCATCCAGTTCTTCGAGCTGCTGACGGCGATGGCCTACGCGGCGTTCGCCGACACGCCGGTCGACGTGGCGGTGATCGAGACGGGGATGGGCGGCACGTGGGACGCCACGAACGTGGTCGACTCCGACGTGTGCATCATCACGCCGATCTCGCTGGATCACATGGACAGGCTCGGGCCCGACATCCCGTCGATCGCGGGCGAGAAGGCCGGGATCATCAAGCCGGGCGCCACCGTGATTCTCGCCCAGCAGGAGCTGGAGGCGGCCGAGGTGCTCATGCGCAGAGCCGCCGAGGTGGGCGCGGTGGTGGCGCGTGAGGGGCTCGAGTTCGGCGTGCTGAGCCGTGAGGTGGCCATGGGCGGCCAGTTGCTCACCCTGCGCGGCCTCAAGGGCGTCTACGAGGACGTCTACCTGCCCCTGTACGGCGCGCACCAGGCCGGCAACGCCGTATGCGCGCTGGCGGCCGTGGAGGCGCTGACCGCGGGCGACGACCCGCTCGACATCGAGCTCGTACGGCAGGCGTTCGCCCAGGCCTCCTCACCGGGACGCCTTGAGGTGGTGCGCAGGAGCCCCACGGTCGTCATCGACGCCGCGCACAACACCGGCGGCATGGAGGCCACGCTCGACGGCCTGCACGAGGCGTTCGACTTCGCCAAGGTGATCGGCGTCGTGTCGGTCATGGCGGACAAGGACGTCAGCGGGCTGCTGGAGCTGCTGGAGCCGGTCCTGGACGAGATCGTCGTCAGCCGCAACTCCTCGCCGCGTGCGATGCCGGCGCAGGAGCTGGGCGAGCTGGCGGAGGGCGTGTTCGGCGAGGACCGCGTCCACGTCGTGGAGCGGCTCGACGACGCCATCGACAGGGCCATCGGGATCGCCGACGCCGCGGGCGAGTTCAGCGGCACCGGCGTCCTCATCACCGGCTCGGTCGTGACCGCGGGCGACGCGCGCCTGCTGCTGAAGGTGGAAGGGCCATGAACTTCGAGGTGACTCCTGGCATGCGCCGGCTGGGCGCGAGCGTGCTCGGGATGGAGGCGATCGTGGTCGCGCTCATCACTCCGGTGGCCATCCAGATCCAGGGCGTCGCGGTGGCGGTGGCGGTGGCGGTCGGCATCGGTCTCGCGGTGCTCTGCGTGGTCGCCGCGGGCCTGCTCAAGCGGCCTGTCGGCTACGTCATCGGCAGCCTGGTCCAGCTGCTGGCGATCGCCACCGGGTTCCTCGTGCCCATGATGTTCTTCCTCGGAGCGATCTTCGCGGCACTGTGGATCACAGCGATATTCGTCGCTCGCCGTGTCGAGGGCGTGACTTCCCGCTAAAGTCGGCCAACATGGCCGTACCCCCCATCGAGCGGTCCCAGGCCGTCAGCCTCGCCGGGCCCGCCACAGCCGCCAGGTTCTCCTGGCTGCTCGACGTGATACTCGGGCTGCTGATCGTCGCCGCGCTGCCCCTGGCGATCCTCGCGATCCCCAACACCGTGTCGCTCGTCTCCGGGCTGCTGCCGCTGGAGTTCGACCGGCTCGACCTGATCAGGGCGCACGGGCTGACGCTGCCGGCGATGATGCTGACGGTGCCGCTGGCGTCGGTGCTCGTGCAGCGGATGAAGGCCGCGCCGATCCTGCTCGCCGGGCTGGCCGTGCTGGCGCTGGCCGACGCGGCGGGCGGCTTCGCGGGCTCGGCCCTGCTGGTCGGCGTGCTGCGGGTGATCCACGGCATCGGCGCGGGCCTGCTGATCCCGGCGCTGCTCATGGCCGCGTGGGAGCGGGCGCCGCTGCTGCGCGCGCTCTGGACGGGCATGCTCGCCGTGAGCCTGCTCGCCGCCCAGGCGCTGGCGCTGTGGCCGCTCGACGACGTGCGCGACTGGCGGATCACGCTGCAGCCGTACCCGCTGCTGACCGGCGTCGCGCTCGGGCTGGCGGCGATCTACCTCGCGCTCGGCGTCGTGACGGGCGCCACGAGCACGCCGGGGCCGCGCGCGATCGAGCGCACCAGGCTGACGCTGACCGCCGTCCCCGCGGCGGGGCTGGCGGTGCTCGCGGTCGGCACCACCTTCGGCTGGCCGCCCGCGCTCGTCATCCTGGCCGCGCTGTTCTCGCTCGCCGCGCTGCTGACGCTGGCCTCGATCGGCACGTTCGAGGGCCCCGCCGGACGCGGCCTCGCCTACGCGATGCTCGCCGTCGGGGTTGTGGTGCTGCCGACGGCCGCCCAGGTCACCTACATGGAGCTCGGCGGGGTCGGCGGGCCGGGGCTCAACGGCCTGTGGCTGCCCTTCCTCATCTGTGCGCTCATGGGCGCGGGCGCGGCGCTGGCCGTCGGCCTGCTCGACCGCGCCTCGATGCAGCGGCTGTCGAGGGCTGGCCTGGTCACGATCGTGGTGGGGCTGTGCGCGGTGCGGCTCATGGTGCCCGCCTCCGACGGCTTCCTGCTCGTCGTGCCGTTCGCGCTGCTGGCCGTGGGTGCGGCGGTGGCGCTGACGGCGGCGCTGCGGATGTGCGGGCCGGGGGCGGCGCTGTACGGGCTGACGCTGTGCTTCCCCGGCGTGCTGGCCGGATACCTGCTCGGCACGGGCGTGCAGATGGTGCTGCTCGGCAGGCCGCAGTCGGCGCAGCAGCTCGTCGACAGGTTCGTGCAGGCGCTGCACCTGTGGGCGCTGATCGGCGGGTTCCTGGTGGTGGCGGTCATCGTGCTGGCGGCGCTGCTGGGACGGCGCTCGGCCGCCCGCGCCGCCGAAAGAGGCGACGAGATCGCCTGCGGCGCTCCAGGAACCGCGGAGGGTACGGCTTTCGCCTCCGACGTCCTGTCAGAGAGCTCGCCCGAGCGGGCAGAGCACGCCTCCATCCCGCACGACACCGCCGCCCCCGGGGTTCGCCGCACCACCATGGATGAGTTTCCGGTGGCCGGTGACGGGATCGCGCCGGAGGAGCACGACGGGGCCCCGACCGAGCCGACCCCCACGTGGCAGAGCGAGGACGCGCCCACGGGAGAGGTTCCTCGGGTGCCCGACGAGCCGGTGCGGCAGACGGGGTCACGTGAGGGGAGCGGCACGCCCGAGGAGCCCGCGGTGAAGGGCTCGGCGGCGGAGCGGGCCGGTGAAGGGGCGGGGCAGTCGCCCGTCGTGCCGCCGCCCACGCAGTCCCCCGAAGACTCCGCCGCCGACTAGGTGAGCGCCGTCGAGCACGGGGAATCGGCGAGAGGGCGGTAAGCTTCGCGCGTTCGCCGCATTTCGCGACCAAGACATCCAGTTCAAAGGAGAACCACCAGTGTCCGAGCGCACTCTTGTCCTGATCAAGCCCGACGGGGTGAAGCGCGGCCTCATCGGTGACGTGATCGCTCGCATCGAGCGCAAGGGCCTCAAGATCGTGGCCATGGAGCTGCGCCAGCTCGACGCCGAGACCGCCAAGGCCCACTACGCCGAGCACTCCGAGCGCCCGTTCTTCGGCGAGCTGGTGGAGTTCATCACCTCCGCGCCGCTGGTCGCGCTGGTGGTCGAAGGCCCCCGCGCGGTCGAGGCGTTCCGTTCGCTGGCCGGTCTGACCGACCCGGTGAAGTCCGCCCCCGGCACCATCCGCGGCGACCACGCGCTGGAGATCGGCGAGAACGTCGTCCACGGCTCCGACTCGCCCGAGTCGGCCGCGCGCGAGATCAAGATCTTCTTCCCGGACCGCTTCTAAGGTCTGACCCCCGGACGCCGGCCCCGCACTGACCGCGGGGCCGGCGTTCGGCGTCTCACGGCCTGGTCTGGAATGCGTCAAGACCGGTCGTGGCGTGGCGCCGTCCTGCCCGCTGCAGGCCAGCGTGGTGAAAAGCCTCGGCAGCCTGGAGCCGTGGCGTGGTGCGGTCCTGCCGGGCGGTGGCCAGCGTGGTGAAGGCCCCGGAGCCGTGGGGGTCGGCGTTGGGTCGGGGGTCGGCCCGGGTCTCGGGCGGTGCGGGTCTCGGGCGGTGCGGGTCCGTTGGGCGGCGGCGTTCGTTGGGTGGGGCCGTGGCGGTCGGCATGAGAGCGGGTCCGCGTGCGGGGGTGCGGGATAGCGGTGATGGACGGTGTACCAACCGGTTTTGCCGTGTCCTTACCGTTCATCATTCCGGCGAAAGGGGCGAAAAGCCGCCTCCAAAAGCCCGACGAATCCGGCGAAACCGCACGTCAGGCTCCCCGGTCGAGGATCGCTGGAGGCCGCTCTTGGGCGGTGCGCGCACGGCGTGTCGGGGCTGATGGTGGTTTGCGGGCAAACGGGTGGTGAGGCGGAGGCGACAAGATTTTTGTGGGGCACCGGTGCTCATTGCGCTCCCAGGCGGGTACGTCACGTTACGATTCAAATGCGATCCGTAATTATTCGCGACGACGTTACGGGGCTCCCCATGAGCAGCAGGCTCGCCTTTCTCGGCCGTGACATGGCCGTCGACCTCGGTACCGCCAACACGTTGGTCTACGTGCGTGGCCGCGGCATCGTGCTCAACGAGCCGTCCGTCGTCGCGATCAACACGACCACCGGCAAGATCGTCGCAGTGGGCATCGAGGCCAAACGGATGATCGGCCGCACACCGGGCAACATCGTGGCCGTGCGTCCCCTGAAGGACGGGGTGATCGCCGACTTCGACGTGACCGAGCGGATGCTGCGCTACTTCATCCAGCGCGTCCACAAGCGCCGCCATTTCGCCAAGCCGCGCATCATCATCGCCGTGCCCAGCGGCATCACCGGCGTGGAGCAGCGGGCGGTGAAGGAGGCCGGCTACCAGGCGGGCGCGCGCAAGGTCTACATCGTCGAGGAGCCCATGGCGGCGGCGATCGGCGCGGGTCTGCCGGTCCATGAGCCGACCGGCAACATGGTGGTCGACATCGGCGGCGGCACCACCGAGGTCGCCATCATCTCGATGGGCGGCGTGGTGACCAGCCAGTCGATCAGGGTCGGCGGCGACGAGCTCGACCAGGCCGTGATCACCTTCGCGAAGAAGGAACACTCCCTGATGCTCGGCGAGCGCACCGCCGAGGAGATCAAGATGGCCATCGGCTCGGCCTGCGCGTCCGAAGACGAGTTCCATGCCGAGATCCGTGGTCGCGACCTGGTCAGCGGGCTGCCCAAGACGATCGTGGTCTCCGCCGAGGAGATCAGGAAGGCGATCAGGGAGCAGGTCAACACCATCATCGACGCGGTCAAGACCACGCTCGACAAGTGCCCGCCCGAGCTGTCGGGCGACCTGATGGACAGAGGCATCGCGCTCACCGGCGGCGGAGCCCTGCTCAAGGGCCTCGACGAGCGCCTGCGCGACGAGACCGGCATGCCCGTGCACATGGTGGAGAACCCTCTCGACTCCGTGGCGCTCGGCTCCGGCAAGTGTGTCGAGGAGTTCGAGGCGCTCCACGCCGTGCTCGTTCCCGAACCGCGTCACTGAGATGAGGGACACGCGCCGGGCCCGGCTGATCCTCGGGCTGCTGCTGACCGTGGCGCTGGTCGTGCTGACCATCGACCACCGCGCGAGTGGGAGCTCACCGTTCGGGATCCTGCGCGGCGTCGGTTCCTCCCTGTTCGGGGCGGCGGAGCGGTTCGTCGCCGGGGTGGTGACGCCGGTCAGCGAGTTCGTCGGCGCGATCGCCGGCGCCCCAGGGGCTCGCGACCGGATCAAGCAGCTGGAGGCGCAGAACGCCAAGCTCCGCGCCGACCTGGCGACCAGCGGCCTGGACCGGGCCCGCTCGGCGGAGCTGCGCAAGCTGCTCGGCACCTCCCAGCGCGGCGGCTACACCGTCGTGCCCGCCAACGTGGTCGCCCGCAGGGGCCACCCGGGCTTCGAGGACGCCATCGAGATCGACGCGGGCACCAGTGACGGGATCAGGGCCGAGATGACGGTGATCAACGGTGACGGCCTGGTCGGCAGGGTGGTGCGGGCCACGGCGAGCAACGCGACCGTCATGCTGCTGAGCGATCCCGCCTCGTCGGCGGGCGCCAGGCTGGAGGGCGCCAACGAGATCGGCGTCATCCACGGCGTCGGCGAGTACGGCAGGCTGGTGCAGTTCCGGCTGCTCGACTCGACGGCCCGGTTGACGCCGGGCACCAGGATCGTCAGCTTCGGCTCCCAGCGCGGCGTGCCGTACGTGCCAGGGGTGCCGATCGGGGTGATCGAGCGGGTGGAGGCGACGCCGGGCGAGCTGACCCGCATCGCCTACGCCAGGCCTTTCGCGAACCTCAGCGCCCTCGACGCCGTGGGGGTGGTGGTCGCCGCGCCCAAGCGTGATCCGCGCGACGCGGTCCTGCCCAGGTCGGCGGGAGAGCGATGATCGCTGTCCTGGCCGTGCTGGTCGCGCTGCTGGTGCAGGTCACGGTCGTCAACAGGTTCCCGCTCCCACCCGGCGGCGGGCCCGATCTGGTGCTGCTGGTCGTGATCGGGATGGCGCTGGCCAGGGGCCCTGTGGCGGGGGCGGTGTTGGGGTTCAGCGCGGGGATGCTGGTGGACCTGATGCCGCCGACCGCGCACGTGCTCGGGCAGTACGCCTTCGTCTACGCGCTGGTCGGCTATGTCGCCGGGCGCGGGCTGGGCGGCACGGTCCCGACCGTCATGCTGTGCGTGCTCGCGGCGCCGCTGCTGGCCGCGGCGGTGGGCTGGCTGATCGGCGACCCGCGCGTCACGGCGGCCTCGATCGTGTCGGGTGTCCCCGTCACCGTGCTCTACTCGCTGCTCGCCGCTCCCGCGGTCATCTGGCTGGTCACCACCAGCAGATCGGAGGAGTACGCGGCATGACCAGGATGCGCACCAGGCTCTTCGTGCTCCACGTGCTGGCCGTCACGTTGCTGGCGTTGCTGACCGTACGGCTGTGGCAGGTGCAGATGATGCGGGGCGCCGAGTTCGTCAGCGCCGCCGACGAGACCAGGAACAGGAACGTCGTCGTGCCCGCCGTCCGAGGGCAGATCCTCGACGCGTGGGGTCGGCCGCTGGTCCGCAACAGGACGGCGCTGGTCATCTCGGTCGACAGGACCGCGCTGATCAGGATGAAAGACGGCGGCGCCGGGGTGCTCCAACGGCTCTCGGCCGTGCTCGGGACCCCCGCCAAGCAGCTGGAGAAGCGCATCCAGCCGTGCGGGCCCGGCGTGACGAGGCCGTGCTGGACGGGCTCGCCGTACCAGCCGATCCCCATCGACCAGAAGGCCACCACCCGCGAGGCGCTGCAGATCCTGGAGCGGCAGGAGGAGTTCCCCGGCGTGACGGCCCAGGTGCAGGCGGTCAGGGAGTATCCGGGCGGGAGAGCGGGCGCGCAGATGCTCGGCTACCTGCAGCCGGCCACGGAGGAGGAGCTGGAAAAGCGCGAGGGGCTGAAGGCCGAGTTCTCCGGCGTCGACGTGGTGGGGCGTGACGGGCTGGAGTACGTCTACGACGAGGCGCTGCGCGGCAAGTCGGGGCTGCGCAAGGTCCAGGTCGACCGGATGGGCAAGTCGCTCGGGGTGCGGCAGCGGGTGGCGCCCATCCCCGGCGACACGTTGATCACCAGCATCGACGCGCGGATCCAGGGCATCGTGGAGAAGGCCATCGACAAGGCGATGAAGGGGGCGCCCAGGGCCGACGGGGCGGCGGGAGTGGTGCTCGACGCGCGCTCGGGCAGGGTGGTGGCGCTGGCCAGCGCGCCTGGCTACGACCCGGCCATCTGGACGGGCGGGATCTCCGAGAAGGAGTACCAACGGCTGCTGTCGGACAAGGAGGGCAAGCCGCTGGTCTCGCGGGCCATCAACGGGCAGTTCGCGCCCGGCTCGACGTTCAAGGTGTCGTCGGTGTCGGCGATGTTGCGCGCCGGGTATCCGCTGCACGGCCACTACGCCTGCCCCGGCTCCTACATGGTCGGCAGCAGGGCGTTCAACAACTTCCGCGGGATCGGCCTCGGCACGCTCACGCTGCACACGGCGCTGGTGCGGTCATGCGACACGATCTTCTACAAGTCGTCCTACGAGGAGTGGATCAAGGACGGCGGGCTGCGGCCGAAGAAGCCGCCGAAGGAGCGCTTCGCCAGCATGGCCAGGGCCTTCGGCTTCGGCAGTCCCACGGGCATCGACCTGCCGGGCGAGTCGTCGGGCCGGATCCCCGACCGGGCGTGGAAGAAGGAGCTGTGGGCGGCCACCAGCGCCACCAACTGCCGCCGCTCGCGCACCGGCTACCCCGAGGTGACCGACAGGTCCAGGGCCGCCTTCCTCAAACGCCTGGCCTACGAGAACTGCCTGGAGGGCTACCTGCTGCGGCCAGGTGACGCCGCCAACTTCTCCATCGGGCAGGGCGACGTGCTGGTCACGCCGCTGCAACTGGCCGCCGCCTACGCGGCGCTGGTCAGCGACGGCAAGCTGCGCAGCCCGAGGATCGGGTGGGCGCTGGTACGGCCCGACGGCACGCTGGTGAAGAAGATCGAGGTGCCGGTCAAGGGCGAGCTGCCGCTGAGCCCCAAGGAGCGGGCCTACATCAAGAACGCGCTCAGCCAGGTCGCCTCCGACGGCACCGCGGCGGGCGCCTTCAGCGGCTTCCCGATGGACAAGGTGAAGGTCGGCGGCAAGACGGGCACGGCCGAGGTGTGGGGCAAGGCCGACACCTCATGGTTCGCCTCGTTCGCGCCGACCAGCAAGCCGAGGTTCGTGGTCGTGGCGATGGTGTCGCAGGGCGGCATGGGCGGCTCGACCGCGGCGCCCGCCGTACGGGAGATCTACGAGGGGATCTACGGGTTCGAGCGCGCGGCGGACGGCGAGACCACGGACGACAAGGCGAAGGACGACAAGGCGCAGGAGAAGGCGCAGCGCAGGCCCGAGCTGCCGACCGGCGTCCTGCCGAAGATCAAGAGTGACGGCACGGTGGCGCGATGACGGCCCGCACCCATCTGAGACCTCGCAGGTCCTTCGCGTTGAAGGCCGTGGACGCGCAGTCGACGCTGTGGCGGCTCGACTGGGTCATGCTGGTGTCGGTGGCGGCGCTGGGCGTGATCGGCACGCTGCTGGTGTGGTCGTCGACGCGCACCTGGGTGCTGGGCTCCACGGGACTGGTCAAGAAACACGTGCTCAACCTGGTCATCGGGGCGGTGATGTGCGGCGCGATGGCGATGGTCGACCACCGGCTGCTGCGGGCCTACGCGCCGATGGCGTATCTGGCGACGCTGGTCGGGCTGGTGCTGGTGGCCACGCCCGTGGGCACGACGGTCAACGGCTCCCACTCGTGGATCATGCTCGGCGGCGGGTTCGCGATCCAGCCGTCGGAGTTCGCCAAGGTCGGGCTGATCCTGATGCTGGCGATGCTGCTCGCCCAGCCGGCCGAGGGCACCGATCGGCCGCGCGGGCTCGACGTGGTGTTCGCGCTGCTGCTGTCGGCGGGGACGATGGGGCTGGTCATGTTGCAGCCCGACCTCGGCACCACGCTCGTGCTGGCCGTCATCGCGGCGGCGGCGCTGGTCATCGCGGGCGTCCAGAAGCGGTGGATCATCCTGCTGGCGCTGTCGGTCGTGGCGGGCGGCGTGTGCGTGTGGGTCTTCGAGCTGCTGGAGCCGTACCAGGTGGCGCGGTTCACCGCCTTCCTCGATCCGAGCGTCGACCCGCGCGGGGTCGGCTACAACAGCACCCAGTCGCTGATCGCGATCGGCTCGGGCGAGCTGTTCGGCAAGGGGCTGTTCATGGGCGGGCAGACGACCGGCAGGTTCGTGCCCGAGCAGCACACCGACTTCATCTTCACCGTCGCGGGCGAGGAGTTCGGCTTTCTCGGCTCGGTGACGGTGGTGCTGCTGCTGGGCGTGGTGCTGCTGCGCGGGCTGCACATCGCCAGGCAGTGCGAGGACCGCTTCGGCGCGCTGGTGGCCGGCACGATCGTGTGCTGGCTGGCCTTCCAGGCGTTCGTCAACATCGGGATGACCATCGGGATCATGCCGATCACCGGGCTGCCGCTGCCGTTCGTCTCCTACGGCGGCACCTCGACCTTCGCCAACCTGATCGCGGTGGGCACGCTGCAGGCGATCAGGATCAGGGAGAGATCGTTCTAGCGGCGGGCGGGAGTGGAGGAGGACACCGACTACCCTTGGTGTCATGTCTGTCGAGTCATTGTTCCCACGCCTGGAAGCGCTGCTGCCCAAGGTGCAGAAGCCGATCCAGTACGTCGGGGGTGAGCTCAACTCGACGGTGAAGGACTGGGACGACGCATCGGTGCGCTGGGCGCTGATGTATCCCGACGCCTACGAGGTCGGCCTGCCCAACCAGGGTGTGGCCATCCTCTACGAGATCCTCAACGAGCTGCCCGACACGCTGGCCGAACGCACCTACTCGGTGTGGCCAGACCTCGAGGCGCTCATGCGCGCGGAGGGCGTCCCTCAGTTCACCGTGGACGGCCACCGCCCCGTGCGCGCCTTCGATGTGCTCGGCTTGTCGTTCTCCACGGAGTTGGGCTACACCAACATGCTCACCGCGCTCGACCTGGCCGGCATCCCGCTGCTGTCGGTCGATCGCGGCGACGACGACCCGATCGTGCTGGCCGGCGGCCACGCCGCCTTCAACCCCGAGCCGATCGCCGACTTCCTCGACGCGGCCGTGCTGGGCGACGGCGAGCAGATCGCCATCGCCATCAGCGAGGTCGTGCGCGAGTGGAAGGCCGAGGGCCGGCCGGGCGGCCGTGACGAGCTGCTGATGCGGCTGGCCGAGTCGGGCGGCGTGTACGTCCCGAAGTTCTACGACGTCGAGTACCACCCCGACGGGCGCATCAAGCGCGTGGCTCCCAACCGGAGCAACGTGCCCTGGCGCGTGCACAAGCACACCGTCATGGACCTCGACGAGTGGCCGTACCCGAAGAAACCGCTCGTCCCGCTGGCCGAGACCGTTCACGAGCGGTTCAGCGTCGAGATCTTCCGCGGCTGCACCAGGGGATGCAGGTTCTGCCAGGCCGGCATGATCACGCGCCCGGTCCGCGAGCGGTCGATCACCACGATCGGCGCCATGGTCGAGAACGGCATCCGCGAGTCGGGCTTCAACGAGGTCGGCCTGCTGTCGCTGTCGTCGGCCGACCACTCCGAGATCGGTGAGGTGGCCAAGGGCCTGGCCGACCGCTACGAGGGCACCAACACCTCGCTGTCGCTGCCCTCGACCAGGGTCGACGCCTTCAACATCGACCTGGCGAACGAGTTCTCGCGCAACGGCCGCCGCTCGGGCCTGACCTTCGCGCCCGAAGGCGGCTCCGAGCGCATGCGCAAGGTGATCAACAAGATGGTCACCGAGGAAGACCTGATCCGCACCGTCAGCACGGCCTACAGCCAGGGCTGGCGGCAGGTGAAGCTCTACTTCATGTGTGGTCTGCCCACCGAGCGCGACGAGGACGTGCTCGGCATCGCCGACCTGGCCAAGAAGGTCATCAAGGCGGGCCGCGAGGCCACCGGTTCGCGCGACATCCGCTGCACGGTCTCCATCGGCGGGTTCGTGCCCAAGCCGCACACCCCGTTCCAGTGGGCCGCGCAGGCCGACCACGAGACCGTCGACAGGCGGCTCAAGCAGCTGCGCGAGTCGCTGCGTGGCGACAAGGAGTACGGCAGGGCCATCGGCTACCGTTACCACGACGGCAAGCCCTCGATCGTGGAGGGCCTGCTCTCGCGCGGCGACCGCAGGGTCGGCGCGGTCATCAGGGCCGTCTGGGAGGACGGTGGCCGCTTCGACGGCTGGAGCGAGCACTTCTCCTACGACCGCTGGATGGCCGCCGCGCAGAAGGCGGGCGTCGCGGTCGACTGGTACACCACGCGCGAGCGCGAGGAGAACGAGGTCCTGCCATGGGACCACCTCGACGCCGGGCTCGACCGCGAGTGGCTCTGGCAGGACTGGCAGGAAGCCGTCAACGGCGGCGAGGTCGAAGACTGCCGGTGGACGCCGTGCTACGACTGCGGGGTCTGCCCCACCATGGGCACCGAGATCCAGATCGGCCCGACGGGTAAGAAGCTGCTGCCGCTCACTGTGGTATAGAGACGGCTTTATCCTGAATGTAGAAAGTAACTCTGACACGGGAAGGAAGACGACGTTCTGAAGCCTGTTCCCGAGGGGCCTCCGCCCGCGCCCACGGTGCAGCGCCTACGCGTGCGCTACGCCAAGCGCGGACGCCTGCGCTTCACCAGCCACCGCGACATCTCACGGGCCGTCGAGAGGGCGGTTCGCCGTGCCGGTATTCCGGTGGCCTTCAGCGCGGGTTTCTCTCCCCATCCGAAGATCTCCTACGCGGGTGCGGCGCCGACAGGTGTCGCCAGCGAGGCCGAATACCTCGAGCTCGGCCTGACCGAGCCGTGCGATCCCGGCAGGATCCGCGCGGACCTCGACGCCTCGCTGCCTCCAGGCCTTGACGTCCTCGACGTCGTCGAGGCGCGTTCTGGAGCGCTCGCCGACCGCCTGGAGGGTTCGGCGTGGGAGCTGAGGCTGCCCGGCGCGGACAGCGAGCTGGCGCGCGTGGCGGTGGAGAAGTTCCTCGCGGCCGGCGCCGTCGAGGTCGAACGCCTCACCAAGAAGGGGATGCGGCGCTTCGACGCCCGCGAGGCGGTGCTGACCCTGGCTTCAGAAGGAACCGCAGCTCAGGTGCCAGGACAGTCGTGTGTCATACTGCGCATGGTTGTTCGGCACATGACTCCTGCCGTTCGACCCGACGACGTGCTCACGGGCCTGCGTCTTGTGGCCGACTTCGCGCCGCCGGTCCCCCCCGAGGTGACCAGGCTGGCGCAGGGGCCGCTCGACGCCGTATCCGGTGAACCCGCCGACCCGTTCGGCCTTGACCGCGACATGACGCGCGGCGGCGACGCGGGACCGGCAGGCGCGCACATCGACGGCAAGTGAGAGACGTGACCTGCCGCACTGGCACGAACGTGACATGGCGGTCTTGCGTCTCACACGACAAGGGAGAGCTTTGCGAGCTCCGCACGGTGGCGGGGTTCGGAGGGCTCGACCGCTGACAGGACTTGGCGTCCGTGCCTTTCGCAGGCGTGGGCGGACAACGAGACACGAGAGCTCCTGCGCGGCGCGGCGACGCGCCCGGGAGCTGACGGGAGAGCGCCCGCATGCTCGACAACGAGCCCGGTACCGGGGCCCACGGCCCTGACGGGGAGACAACAGAACAGACCGCCGCGCCGAAGCGCCGGCGCTCGGCGAGCAGGCCCGCGGGGCCGCCGCCGGAGATCGACGACGTTCCCACGGTAGTCGTCACCACGCAGGCTTCCGGCCAGGCGGGGTCGGCGTCAACCGATTTTTCCGCTTCCGCCGCCGCGCCCGCTGCCCAGGCCAACGGCACGGCCGCCGCTGTCTCATCGGAGGCCGCCGACGATACGGCCAGCGTGGTCGAGGAGGCGGAGGCCGCTGACGATACGGCCGTCGAGGCGCCCGCGCCCAAGCGCGCCAGCAGGTCCAGGTCGACCGCCACGACGGTGACGCGCCGCCGTACGACGAAGAAGGCCGCCGAACAAGCGCAGGAGGCTCCCCCTGAGGAGCCCGCCGCGGGCGTGTCCGAAGGTGGGGACGCGGCTGCCGAGGCCGCCGTGGAGGAGGCCCCGAAGCGGCGCCGTACCCGCAAGAAGGCCGAACCTGAGCCCGAGCCCGAGTCGCCGGTCGAGGCGGCCGTTGCGGCGGCGGTGGCCGCCGAGCTGGTGGAGGCGCTGCCGGAGAGCGAGCCGCTCGACGACGAGCCCGCCGGTGAAGACCTCGACGAGGAGCCGGTCGGCAGGCCGGCGCTGTTCGCCGACCCGTTCGGCCTGTCCGCGCAGGCCGCGCAGGAGTCCGGCGCGACCTTCCAGCGGCCCGCCGCGGTCTTCACGCCGCTGTTCCAGGCCCCCGACCCGAGCCAGGCCCAGCCCGTCAGGGTCGAGCCGCCGCAGCCGGTCAGGCCGCAGGCCGAGGAGGCCGAGGCGCCGTTCGGCGAGGAGATCGCCGAGGAGAGCGACGAGGCGGAGGACGAGGCCGACACCGACGAGACCGAGGACGAGAGCGGCAGCCGTCGCCGTCGCCGCCGCAGGGGCGGCAGGGGCCGCGGCAAGTCGCGCGAGCGCGACGAGGACGCGGGTGACTCCGACGAGTCCGACGAGGACGAGGAGGCCGCCGACGGCGCCGAGGACGTCGAGGAGTCGCAGGCCGACGAGGAGGAGTCGACCGGCTCGCGCCGCCGCAGGCGCAGGCGGCGCAGGGGCGGCGACGAGAGCGCCGAGCCCGCCGGCGACGACCCGCCGAACACGGTGGTGCGCATCCGCGCGCCGCGCGCCGGCCGGGCCAGCTCGCTCGACACCTCGGCCGACGGTGTGCAGAGCGTGCGCGGCTCCACCCGGCTGGAGGCCAAGAAGCAGCGCCGTCGCGAGGGGCGCGAGCTGGGCCGCCGCAGGCCGCCGATCATCACCGAGTCGGAGTTCCTGGCCAGGCGCGAGTCCGTCGACAGGATGATGGTGGTGCGCCGCCAGGGCGACCGCACCCAGATCGCGGTCCTGGAGGACGGCGTGCTCGTCGAGCACTACGTCAACCGCGAGGCCAGCCAGTCCTACGTGGGCAACGTCTACCTCGGCAAGGTGCAGAACGTGCTGCCCTCGATGGAGGCGGCGTTCGTCGACATCGGCAAGGGCCGCAACGCGGTCCTGTACGCGGGCGAGGTCAACTTCGACACCGCCGGCCTGGAGGGGCAGCCCAAGCGCATCGAGGCGGCGCTCAAGTCGGGCCAGTCGGTGCTGGTGCAGGTCACCAAGGACCCGCTCGGCCACAAGGGCGCCAGGCTCACCAGCCAGATCTCGCTGCCCGGCCGCTACCTGGTGTACGTGCCCGACGGGTCGATGACCGGCATCAGCCGCAAGCTGCCCGACAAGGAGCGCACGCGGCTCAAGGCCATCCTGAAGAAGGTCATGCCGGAGAACGCCGGCGTCATCGTGCGCACGGCCGCCGAGGGCGCCTCCGAGGACGAGCTCGCCCGCGACGTGGCCAGGCTGTCGGCGCAGTGGGAGGCCATCCAGAAGAAGGCCAAGTCCGCCAGCCCGCCCGAGCTGCTGTCGTCCGAGCCCGACCTGACCATCCGCGTGGTCCGCGACGTGTTCAACGAGGACTTCTCCTCGCTGGTCGTGCAGGGCGAGGAGGCCTGGGAGACGGTCGACGAGTACGTCAAGTACGTCGCGCCGCACCTGGCCGACCGGCTGGCCCGATGGGACGAGGACGGCGACGTCTTCGAGTCGTACCGGATCGACGAGCAGCTCGGCAAGGCGCTGGACCGCAAGGTGTGGCTGCCGTCCGGCGGCTCGCTGGTGATCGACCGCACCGAGGCGATGACCGTCGTCGACGTCAACACCGGCAAGTTCACCGGACAGGGCGGCAACCTCGAGGAGACCGTCACCCGCAACAACCTGGAGGCGGCCGAGGAGATCGTCCGCCAGCTCAGGCTGCGCGACATCGGCGGCATCATCGTCATCGACTTCATCGACATGGTCCTGGAGTCCAACCGTGACCTGGTGCTGCGGCGGCTGCTGGAGTGCCTGGCCCGCGACAGGACCAAGCACCAGGTCGCCGAGGTCACCTCGCTCGGCCTGGTCCAGATGACCCGTAAGCGGGTCGGTCAGGGCCTGCTGGAGGCCTTCTCGACGACCTGCGACTGCTGCAACGGGCGGGGCCTGATCGTCTCGACCGAGCCGGTCGAGGGCAAGCCCGAGCCGCGCGGCACGCAGGGCAAGATGGCCATCGAGAAGGCGGTCGCGGAGAAGGTGTCCGCGGCCAACGACTCCCTCAGCCGTGATACCGTGACCGGTGCGCTTGATGACGTTCCGGGCACGGAGGACGACCAGGCGAACCAGACTTCCGGCAGGGGGCGGCGACGCTCCCGCCGAGCCAAGTCGGCAGAGTAGCGCCGATTTCGGCGGCGCCCCGCTTCTGCGGGGCGCCAACCGAGTCGGCCCTCCCGCGGCCGCGTCACCTCCCTTCATCGGGGGGAACGCCAGCGGGCATGGCCGACTATGTCCGACGATCCAGCCGGTTCGACCGGGGGCCGCTCATCCGGTAACCTAGTCAATCGGTGCGTCCAGTGGCGCGCCCTGTTCGCGCGCCCACTCGGTTCGTCGGTTCCAGACAGTGATCGAATGCCGGGCGCAGCATTCAGAGAGTCAGCAGAAGGGTTCCGCGGTGTACGCGATCGTTCGTTGCGGCGGCAGGCAGCAGAAGGTCTCCGTCGGTGACGTCCTCGAGGTGGACAAGGTCGCCGGCGAGGTCGGTTCTTCGGTTTCGCTGCCGACGGTGCTCGTCGTCAACGACGGCGACGTGACCACGGAGGCGGGCAGGTTCACGGTCAGCGCCGAGATTCTCGGTGAGACCAAGGGCCCCAAGATCCGCATCCTCAAGTACAAGAACAAGACCGGTTACAAGAAGCGCCAGGGTCACCGTCAGCGGTACACCCAGGTGAAGATCACCGGTATCGACCAGGCCTGATCGGGAGTTTGAGAGATGGCACACAAGAAGGGCGCGTCGTCCACCCGGAACGGCCGTGACTCCAATGCCCAGCGCCTGGGCGTCAAGCGCTTCGGTGGCCAGCTGGTCAACGCGGGCGAGATCATCGTCCGTCAGCGCGGCACCCACTTCCACCCCGGCGACAACGTCGGCCGTGGTGGCGACGACACGCTGTTCGCGCTGGCCGCGGGCCACGTGCAGTTCGGCGTCAAGCGCGGCCGTCGCGCCGTGAGCATCGTCCCGGTCGCGGAGTAAATCCGCCGCCGACAGGCGTTGTAGCAAGGGGTGGATCGTCATGGTCCACCCCTTGTTCGCGTTCCGGGCCCCTGGGGGCACGGGTACGGCTGGCACAGCAGGCCCGCCGGACGGCAAAGGCGCGGACGGCGGTCACTGGGGAACCACGGTGAGCGGTCAACGGGGCCGCGTAACGGTGGTCAGCCACGTGCGCTGGAGGAGCGTCTCCCTGGAGGGGCGCCGGCCACGTGGAAAGGGTGGGCTATCGCTGGCCTGCCGTACAGGATGGAGAAATTGGCGTGGCCGACTTCGTGGACCAGGTGGTCCTGCACATCAAGGCCGGTGACGGCGGCAACGGGTGCGCCTCCGTGCACCGGGAGAAGTTCAAGCCGCTGGGCGGCCCCGACGGGGGCAACGGCGGCAGGGGCGGCGACGTCATCCTCGAGGTCGACCCCAACACCGCCACGCTGCTCGACTACCACCGCCGCCCGCACCGCAAGGCCGACAACGGCAAGCAGGGGCAGGGCAGCAACCGTGAGGGCGCCAACGGCGGCGACGTGATCCTGCCGGTGCCTAACGGGACCGTGGTCAAGGACGCGAAGACCGGCGAGGTGCTGGTCGACCTGGTCGGCGTCGGCACCCGCTACGTGATCGCCGAGGGCGGCCACGGCGGTCTCGGCAACGCCGCGCTGGCGAGCGCCAGGCGCAAGGCGCCCGGGTTCGCGCTGCTCGGCGAGCCTGGTGGCGCGCTCGACGTGATGCTGGAGCTCAAGAGCGTTGCCGACGTGGCGCTGGTGGGCTTCCCCAGCGCGGGCAAGTCGTCGCTGATCGCGGCGCTCAGCGCGGCCCGGCCGAAGATCGCCGACTACCCGTTCACGACGCTGATCCCCAATCTCGGCGTGGTCACCGCGGGCGAGACCGTGTTCACCGTGGCCGACGTGCCGGGGCTCATCCCCGGGGCGTCGCAGGGCAAGGGGCTCGGCCACGAGTTCCTGCGCCATGTCGAGCGGTGCGACATGCTCGTGCACGTCATCGACTGCGCGACCATGGAGCCGGGTCGCGACCCGATCACCGACTACGAGGTGATCGAGGCCGAGCTGCACGCCTACGGCCAGCTCGAAGACCGGCCCAGGATGGTCGTGCTGAACAAGGCGGACGTGCCCGACGCCCGCGACCTGGCCGACATCGTGCGCGCCGACCTCGAGTCGCGCGGGCTGAAGGTCTTCACGGTCTCGGCGGCGACGCACGAGGGGCTGCGCGAGTTCACGTTCGCGATGGGCGAGTGGGTGGCCGCGGCGCGCGCCAACAAGCCGGTCGAGGAGCCGACGCGGCTGGTGCTGCGGCCCAAGCAGCTCGGCGCGGCTGGCTTCAGCGTCCGCAAGGTCAACGACAACCTCTTCCAGGTCACCGGCGAGAAGCCGGAGCGGTGGATCAGGCAGACCGACTTCACCAACGACGAGGCCGTGGGCTACCTGGCCGACCGCCTGGAGCGGCTGGGGGTCGAGGAGCAGCTGGTCAAGGCGGGCGCGGTCGCGGGCGCCGAGGTCGTCATCGGGTCCATGGACGACGGCTACATCTTCGACTGGCAGCCGACCCTGAACGCCGAGTCCATCCACACGGGGCCGAGGGGCACCGACAACAGGCTCGGCTGATTTCATGATCGGTAGAGTGCCCGCGCCGAGCCCGGCGGCGGGCCTCGGATAGGGTGCAGGACGTGCGGGAACAGCTCAGCTCAGCGTCGAGGGTCGTCGTCAAGGTCGGCTCCTCCTCGCTCACCACCCCCCAGGGCGTGATCGACGTCGACCGGGTCGACGCGCTGGTCGACGTGCTGTCGGCGCGCCGCCGTACCGGCACGCAGATCGTGCTGGTCTCCTCCGGCGCGATCGCGGCGGGCCTGGGCCCGCTGGGGCTGTCCTCACGACCGCGCGACCTGGCCACCCAGCAGGCCGCCGCCTCCGTCGGTCAGGGCGTGCTCGTCGCCCGCTACACCTCCTCCTTCGCCAGGTACGGCCTGCGCGTCGGCCAGGTGCTGCTGACAGCCGATGACATGATGCGCCGCTCGCACCACGCCAACGCCCAGCGCACGCTCAACCGGCTGCTGGAGCTCGGCATCATGCCGGTCGTCAACGAGAACGACACGGTGGCCACGGACGAGATCCGCTTCGGTGACAACGACCGGCTGGCGGCACTGGTGGCGCACCTCATCCACGCCGACGCGCTGGTGCTGCTGTCCGACGTCGACGCCCTCTACGACGGGCCGCCCTCGCGCCCTGGCTCCACCAGGCTGGCCGAGGTGCGCGGCCCCGACGACCTGGTCGGCGTCGAGCTCGGCAAGAACGGCGCGGCCGTCGGCACCGGCGGCATGGTGACCAAGGTGCAGGCCGCCCGCATCGCCACCGGAGCGGGTGTGCCCGTGGTGCTCACCGCCGCCGCGCACGCCGCGCAGGCCCTGGCCGGAGCCGACGTCGGCACGTTCTTCCACCCCGGGGGCAGGCATCCCGGCACCAGGCTGCTGTGGCTGGCCCACGCGACCACCGGGCGCGGGCGGCTGACCCTCGACGAGGGCGCGGTCGAGGCGGTCGTCTCGCGGCGCAAGTCGCTGCTGCCCGCCGGTGTCGTGTCGGTGGAGGGTGACTTCGCCGCCGGCGACCCCGTCGACCTGTGCGGGCCGCGCGGGCGGGTGGTCGCGCGCGGGCTGGTCAACTTCGACGCCGGCGAGATCCCCGGGCTGCTCGGCCGCTCGACGAAGGAGCTGGCCAGCGAGCTCGGTCCGGAATATGAACGCGAGCTCATCCACCGTGACGACATCGTCATACTGGAAGCCCACAGCTAGCTCGAGAGGCAGGGCGCGATGTCCGAGGAGTTCCTGAAGGTTGCCCGCGCGGCGCGAGAGGCCGCCGCCGAGCTGGCCCCGCTGCCGCGGGCGGCCAAGGACAGGGCCCTGCGCGCCATCGCCGACGCCCTGGTCGAGCACGGCCAGGAGATCATCGCGGCCAACGCCGCCGATGTGGACAAGGCGCGCGAGGGCGGCACCTCCGAGGCGATGATCGACCGGCTGCGGCTCGACGAGGCCAGGATCGAGGCCATCGCGCAGGCGGTCCGCGACATCGCCGAGCTGCCCGACCCGGTCGGCGAGGTCGTGCGCGGCAGCACCCTGCCCAACGGTCTCGAGCTACGCCAGCTCAGGGTGCCGCTCGGGGTGATCGGCATCATCTACGAGGGCCGTCCCAACGTCACCGTCGACGGCGCGGCGCTGTGCCTCAAGAGCGGCAACGCGGTCCTGCTGCGCGGCTCCTCCAGCGCCTACTCCTCCAACACCGCGCTCGTGAAGATCATGCAGGCGGCGCTGGAGGCGACCGAGGTGCCCTCGGGGGCCGTCCAGCTGGTGCCCGGCCTGACCCGCGACTCGGTCAAGGAGCTCATGCGGGCGCGCGGCCTGGTCGACGTGCTCATCCCGCGCGGCGGCGCCTCGCTGATCAACTCCGTGGTCGAGGAGTCCACGGTCCCGGTGATCGAGACGGGCGTGGGCAACTGCCACGTCTACGTCGACGCCGACGCCGATCTCGACCTGGCCGTGCAGATCCTGGTCAACGCCAAGGCGCAGCGGCCCTCGGTGTGCAACGCGGCCGAGACGTTCCTCGTCCACGCCGACGTGGCCGAGCGCTTCCTGCCGATGGCGCTGGCCGCGCTGTCGGAGGCCGGCGTCACCGTGCACGGCGACGCCCGGGTGGCCGCCTTCGGCGAGGTGGTGCCGGCGACGGAGGACGACTACCGCACCGAGTACCTGTCGCTCGACATCGCCGCCGCCGTCGTCGACTCGCTGGAGGCGGCCGTCGCCCACATCAGGCAGTACGGCTCGGGCCACACCGACGCGATCGTCACCCGCTCGCAGGCGGCGGCCAGGAAGTTCGTGCAGCGGGTCGACTCGGCGGCCGTCGCGGTCAACGCCTCGACGCGTTTCACCGACGGCGGCGAGTTCGGCTTCGGCGCCGAGATCGGCATCTCCACCCAGAAACTCCACGCGCGCGGACCCATGGGTCTTCCCGAGCTCACCTCCACCAAATGGGTCTACACCGGCGAAGGGCATCTCCGCACGTCAAAGGGGACGGTCATCCCGGCCTGTGATGGCTGAGGCGCGTGTCTGAGTTGGCACTCGGCCCCGTTCATGGTTTGACTGGCCTCCATGGCTTTGGTGATAGCGATCGTTTTCGCGGGTGTGGTGCTGTTCGCCGCCGACCGGTTGCTGCTGTGGATGGAGAGCCGCGGACACATCAACTGGCGCAGGAAAGGCCGTAAGAAGCTCGCCGAGGAGCCCACGACGGGCCTCGACGCCATGCTGTCCGACACTTCTCACCGGTGACCGGCGCGCCGCGATAGCAAACGGGCGTCACACCGCTAAGGTTGTGTCCCTTATGGGCGCGCCGAGCGGGGAGGGAGCGTGAGCAAGCTCGGCAAGGTCGGGCCTTACACCTTGCTCGAACGGCTCGGCCGTGGCGGCATGGGCGAGGTTTACCTCGCCAGTACCCGCAGGGGTGAGCGCGTCGCTCTCAAGGTGCTTCACGACCTGATCGAGGATTCCGCCTCGCGTATCCGTCTGGAGCGCGAGGTCCGAGCGTTGCGCAGGGTGGAGAGCCCGTACGTGGCCAGGGTGCTCGACGCCGATCTCGACTGTGTCAGGCCGTACCTGGTGATGGAGCACATCGAGGGCGACACCCTGCTCGACCATGTACGGCGCAGCGGCCCGCTGCGCGGCGCCGGTCTGGTGGAGGTCGCGCAGGGGGTGGCGGCGGCGCTGGCGATCGTCCACGCCGCGGGCGTCATCCACCGCGACCTCAAGCCCGCCAACATCCTCATGGGCGTCGAGGGGCCGGTGCTGATCGACTTCGGCATCGCGCAGGTCATCGACGCCACCAGGCTGACCATGACCGGCACGTTCCTCGGCACGCCCGGCTACGCCGCGCCCGAGCTGTTCGCCGACGAGCACGTGGCCGAGCCCGCCGACGTGCACGCGTGGGCGGCGACCGTGGCCTTCGCCGCGACCGGGCGGCCGACGTTCGGGCGGGGCACGGTCGAGGCGCAGATGTACGCGGTGCTCAACGGGCAGGCCGACCTCAAGGGTGTGCCCGCGGGGCTGCTGCCGCTGGTGCGGGCGGCGCTGAACAGGGAGCCGGGCAAGCGGCCGACCGCCGCGCTGCTGGCCGACCGGCTGGCCAGGCTCGCCAGGGCGAGCGTCGCGACGGCCGACGAGGACGTCACGGCGCTCAGGGGGCGTGCGGCCGACGCGGCCAGGGCGGCGCGGCTGCGCGCCGACGAGTCGCGGGTGGCGCGGGTTCGCGCTGACGAGGCCAGGTCGGCTCGGGCTCGCGCCGACGAGGCGCGGGCGGCGCGCGTTCGCGCCGACGATGAGGCCAAGCCGGGCAGGGGCAAGGGCGAGGATGCCAAGGTCGTCAAGCCGAGGGCCGCGGAGCAGCGGTCGGCCGCCGACGACGGCAAGCCGGCCAGGCCCCGGGCCGCTGACGACGGCAAGGTCGGCAGGACCAGAACCCCTGAGGACGGCAAACCCGGCAGGTCCAGGACTCCTGAGGACGGCAAGGTCGGCAGGACCAGAACCCCTGAGGACGGCAAGGTCGGTAGGGGCAGACCGTCCGAGGACAGCAAGCCCGGCAGGATCAGAACTCCAGAGGACGGCAAGGCCGGCCGGTCGCGGGTGGCCGACGAGGCCAAGCCGGGCCGCGGACGCGTCGTGGAGGAGCAGAAGGCGGCGCGCGGCCGGGTCACCGAGGAGCCCAAGCTCGTCCGGAGCCGTATGCCGGGGACGTCGCGGAGCCGTACCACCGAGGAGGGCAAGGCGGCGGCTCGGGCGCAGGCCAGGGTCGCGCGCGTCAGACGGACCCGGGCCGCCCAGACCCCGGCCGCCCAGACGGAGGCCGCCCCTACCACGCTGCCCGCGGGCAACGCCGCCCTGCTGCTGCTGGCCGTGCTGGCAGTGCCGTGCGTGGTGGCGACCGTGATCTGGCCGATCGCGGGCATCGCGATCACCGGGGTGTTCGTGGTGCTGGTGCGCACGGTGTGGATCGGCCACTGGATGGTAAGGAACCGCACCTCGAAACGGGTGCGGGTGTCGCTGCGGGTGCTGCTGTTCCCGTTCGCGCTGGCGGGCTCGGCGCTCACCTGCGCGGGCTGGCCCGGGGTGCCGGTCGCCGCCGCGGCAGGCGGAGTGCTGTGGATGGTGGCGGGCGGCGAACTCGGGCCCGACTGGTGGCAGCAGCCCGCGCCGGTGACCGCGGCGGGAGTCGTGTTCGGCGTTCTGTGCGGGGCGATCACCGGCAGAGAGGTCGAGCGTGCCGGCGCCAACCTGCCCGACCTGCGTAAGGAGGGCCTGCGGGCGCTGGCGGTCCTGGGCGGCTTCGTCGCCGTCTGCGCCGCCGCCGTCCGCGCGATCGCCCTCCTGCTCTAGGGCGGGGATCCGGCACTTTCACCAGCGACGCCCAGGAGATACTCGAACTGGAGCGTGAGCTGTGCCGGACGGGTGTGTCGAAGGTCGCCTGTAATGAGGAACAGGCACGGTCTTTCCCGATCGTTCGGTGTGGAGCACCTCACGATCGTGAAAGGCGTGCCTGTTCGCTCATCCAGCCGACGTGGTGTTTCGTCCCCTGACGGGCACGTCGGCTAGTTGTCGTCGTCTTCTGCCGCAGCCCTGACGGCCTTGCGCACCAGGTCGCCGTTGCCGCCCTTGCCGCCGTTCCCCGCGTGGTTCTTACCCCCTGGTCCGTGCCTGGGACCGAACCTGGAGAACAGCCGGTGACCCCGGAACTCTGGGAACTTGGTCTCCCAGTAGTGCCAGCCTTCGACCCTGGCGGGCACGTTGGCGATACCCGTGTGGACGAGGCGGTGGCGGCACGTGCCGAGCACCTCCCAGGACGACCAGCCGATGCGGTAACCGAAGACGCGGTACCACATGTTGCCGTACATGCCCTTGCTGATCTCCCGGGTGTACTCGTGCCCGGTGAAAACCATGTGCCGCTCTTCGAGGTGGGGAAGTCCCATCCTCCGCAGGCTGCGGACCAGGTCCCCCGTGGTGACCGACCTCGTCCTTTCGCTCTCGGTCTCGACGAAGGCGAGCACTTCGTGCTCTCGCGTGACCGACACCGTCATCTCGCCGCCGGGACCGTCGGTGAAGCGGGTGCGGGGAACCTTGAAGTTCATCGGCGAGAGTCGATGAATCTTGAAGAAGAGGGTCGGCTTGCACTTGAACCTGTGGCGGTTGCCGTCGTCGTCGCCCCTGGCGGCGGCGTTGGCCACCGGGGCCAGGGTGGTGACCAGTGCCATCGAAAGGGAACCGGCCACGGCGAACATCGTCGTTCTCTTCATCGAGTAACGCGCCTTCGGCCGGACTGGACTGGTGGTTGACTTTGTTCGAGGAATGGGCGTGAACATGTACCGTTCCTTTCGGAATGCGACTGGCCCGCAGGCCGAATATGGCCCACGGAGCGAGCCGATGGGACCGGTACAAGGCTTACAGCTGCCGTGAGCCCCTCCACAGCGCCACGCCGGAGTCGAATTACCCGTACCGGGAAAGAGCCGGTGAAAAAGTGTCAACCTCAGGTCATCTATTTGATAAATGCACATGCGTGGCGTGCCGCTGTACGGGGCCTTCGCCGGGGCGATCCCGGGGCTGCGCGGCTGACGTCGGACGTCCCCTGATGAATTCCCATTTGTCGGATAAAAGGGACAATTGCCTGTCAGGGAATCGCGCGGTTCTGTTTGGATCTAAGGGCCTACATGAAAAAGGTCTGGACAGGCACGGTCTTTCCCGATCATCCGGTGTGAAGAACCTCACGATCGTGAAAGGCGTGCCTGTTCGCTCATCCAGCCGACGTGGTGTTTCGCCTTATTACCTGGGGTACGGCCGGCGACGGCTTTCCACCCCTGACGGGCACGTCGGCTAGTTGTCGTCCTCTTCTGCCCCAGCCCTGACGGCCTTGCGCACCAGGTCGCCGTTGCGGCCGTTGCCGCCGTTCCCCGCGTGGCTGTTCTTACCCCCTGGTCCGTGCTTGGGGCCGAACCTGGAGAACAGCCGGTGACCCCGGAATTCTGGGAACTTGGTCTCCCAGTAGTGCCAGCCTTCGACCCTGGCGGGCACGTTGGCGATACCCGTGTGGACGAGGCGGTGGCGGCAGGTGCCGAGCACCTCCCAGGACGACCAGCCGATGCGGTAACCGAAGACGCGGTACCACATGTTGCCGTACATGCCCTTGCTGATCTCCCGGGTGTACTCGTGCCCGGTGAAGACCATGTGCCGCTCTTCGAGGTGGGGAAGTCCCAGCCTCCGCAGGCTGCGGACCAGGTCCCCCGTGGTGAGCTCTCTCGTCCTTTCGCTCTCGGTCTCGACGAAGGCGAGCACTTCGTGCTCTCGCGTGACCGACACCGTCATCGAGCCGCCGGGGCCGTCGGTGAAGCGGGTGCGGGGGACCTTGAAGTTCATCGGCGAGAGTCGATGAATCTTGAAGAAGAGGGTCGGCTTGCACTTGAACCTGTGGCGGTTGCCGTCGTCGTCGCCGGCCCTGATGGCGGCGTTGGCCACCGGGGCCAGGGTGGTGACCAGTGCCATCGAAAGGGAACCGGCCATGGCGAACATCGTCGTTCTCTTCATCGAGTAACGCGCCTTCGGCCGGACTGGACTGGTGGTTGACTTTGTTCGAGGAATGGGCGTGAACATGTACCGTTCCTTTCGGAATGCGACCCATGGTCGCGACTGGCCCGCAGGCCGAATATGGCCCACGGAGCGAGCCGATGGGACCGGTACAATGCTTACAGCTGCCGTGAGCCCCTCCACAACGCCACGCCGGAGTCGAATTACCCGTACCGGGAAAGAGCCGGTGAAAAAGTGTCAACCTCAGGTCATCTATTTGATAAATGCACATGCGTGGCGTGCCGCGGGGGCCTTCGCGAGGTGGCGGACGTCCCCTGTCGAAATTCCCATTTGCCGGATAAAAGGCACATCTCGCGGCTGTGGTCCTGTGCGTATTTAAGGGCCTACATGAAAAAGGTCTGGAAGGTATCCCTTCCAGACCTTTTTGGCGGGTTGGTCAGTTGCCATCACGGCGGGAGAAGCGGTTGAAGATGCGCTCGCCCGCGTTGACCGCGCCCTCGGCGACGTCGCGCAGGACGCCGATGAACGGGTCCTGGGACTCCGACCATGAGCGGCGGTAGGACTCGGCGGCCGCCTTGACCTCGTCGGTGACGCGGGCGTTGGAGTCGTCTTCACGGCGAGGGTAGTCGCCGGCGATGATCCGCTCGTACTCGCCGCTGCGCTGCCACTTGTCGAGCTCGGCGACGCGGACCACCGCGAAGGGGTGGGTGGTGCCGAGCAGGTTGAGCACCTTCAGGAAGCCGTCGCGCAGGTCGCCCGCGGTGTCGTACTCCTGGTACTGGGCCAGGAAGGCCTCGATGTTCATCTCGTGGGTGTAGGCGCCGCCCGCGAGCTTCATCAGCGCCCGCTTGGCCGCCTCGGGGTCCTGCCCGCTGAGCAGGCCGCCGCGGTCGGCCGACAGCTCCGACTTGCGGTACCACTCTTCCAGGCCCGCCACGATCGCGCGCAGGCCGATGTAGCCGAGCGGGATCCAGGCCACGCGGGTGGCCAGGCGGGTGAGGATGTCGAGCATCGTGCGGTAAACGGCGTGGCCCGACAGGATGTGGGCGGTTTCGTGGCCGATGACGAAGCGCTGCTCCTCCTCGTTCATGAGGTTCAGCAGACCCGTCGTCACCACGATGAACGGGTCGTCGAAGCCGATCGCCTTGGCCTGGACGTGCGGGTCCTGCTGGACGTAGATCTCAGGAACCCGGTGCAGGTCGAGGGTGTAGGCGGCGTCGCGGCCCATGTCGTACAGGGCGCGGAACTGTGTCTCGCTCACCCGTACGGCGGAGGCGAGGTACATCAGGCGCAGCCGGCGCTCGCTGATCAGCCCGGACATCTGCTTGAGAACCGTGTCGAACCCACTGAGCTTGCGCAGAGCGACCAGAGCGGACCTGTCTGCGGGGTGTTCGTAGGCACGGGACGAGATGCCGGGCAGTTGCACGCGGTTGCGATCCGGGGTGGTCGTCATGTCCGGCATGCTACGTCGGCTGCGGGTGTGATGCGCGTTTCTCTGTACGGGGGGTGCTGAACGCTCTCACGGGGCTTCCGCGTAAGGTCCGTTTCATGATGAACGCGCCCAGTTTCCAGGGAAAGCGACGCGTGGGGGTGATGGGTGGAACCTTTGACCCGATCCACCACGGTCACCTGGTCGCCGCGAGCGAAGTGGCCCATCACTTCGACCTCGACGAGGTCGTCTTCGTTCCGACGGGCCGGCCGTACCAGAAGGCGGAAAGAGAGGTGTCGGCGCCCGAGGACAGGTATCTGATGACGGTTATCGCGACCGCGTCGAACCCGCGGTTCTCGGTGAGCAGGGTGGATGTGGATCGGCCAGGGCCGACGTTCACCATCGACACCCTGCGCGACGTCAAGCAGATCTACGGTCCCGAGGCCGACCTGTACTTCATCACCGGCGCCGACGCGCTGGCGGCGATACTGGACTGGCAGGACGCCTCCGAGCTGTTCGAGCTGGCCCATTTCGTGGGCTGCACCAGGCCGGGGCACCCGTTGCGCGACCCAGGGCTGCCCGAGGGCAAGGTGAGCCTGGTGGAGATTCCCGCGCTGGCCATCTCCTCCTCCGAGTGCAGGCACAGGGTGTCGAAGGGCGAGCCGATCTGGTATCTGGTGCCGGACGGCATCGTGCAGTACATCGGCAAGCGGCGGCTGTACCACGGGGGCTAGCCTTCGTCACCTTTGCTGGGAGATGCACGGAGCTATATCTGGCGGCAGCCGGGCATACTATCTGGGTAAGCGTGGGCTATACACGTCGTCACACAGGAGGACAGACCCGCATCGTGACAGCATCCGAAAAATCCGTTCAGCTCGTCAGGGTCGCGGCCGAGGCCGCCGCCGACAAGCTGGCCGACGACATTCTCGCCTACGACGTGAGCGACCAGCTCGTCATCACCGACGCGTTCCTGCTCTGCTCCGCCACCAACGACCGCCAGGTGCGGGCCATCGTCGACGAGATCGAGGACAGGCTGCGCATCGAGTGCGATGTCAAGCCGGTCCGCCGCGAGGGCGAGAGGGAGGGGCGCTGGGTGCTCCTCGACTTCATCGACATCGTCGTCCACGTGCAGCACGAAGAGGACCGCACCTTCTACGCGCTCGAGCGCCTGTGGAAGGACTGCCCCGCCATCACGCTGCCGGAGAGCGTCACCCAGAGCGTCGCCCAGCGGGCCCGTACGTGAGCAGGCGGATCGTCTGCCTGCGGCACGGCCAGACTCTGTGGAACGTGGAGCATCGCTTTCAGGGCCACACCGACATCCCGCTCGACGAGACGGGTGTCGCCCAGGCGGCGAGGGCGGCCTCGCTGCTGGCGTCGCTGCGGCCCACCATGATCGTCTCCTCCGACCTGAGCCGGGCCAACGACACCGCTCTCGCGCTGGGCCGGCTGGTCGGCCTCGACGTCTCGGTCGACAAGGACTTCCGCGAGCGCGGCGGCGGCGCGTGGGAGGGCCTGACCCGCGGGGAGATCGCCGAGCGCTGGCCCGCCGAATACGTCGCGTGGGAAGCGCCCGACGGCGAGCCCGTGCCCGAGGTGGCCGAGCGCGTCGGCGCGGCGCTGCGCAGGTGGGCGGGCAAGCTCGACGACGAAGGGCTGCTGGTCGTCGCCTCCCACGGGGCGGCGCTGCGGCTCGGCATCGCCCATCTGCTCGGCCTGCCGCAGGAGCTGTGGTCGGCGCTCGGCGGGCTCGGCAACTGCTCGTGGTCGGTGCTGGAGGAGGGGCGCAAGGGCTGGCGCCTGCTGGAGCACAACGCCGGCACGCTGCCCGAGCCGATCAACAGCGACGATACTCCCGAGGCCGCGGCCTGACCGTCGGGGGCGCGCTCGCGTCCCCTGACGGTGGGTGAACGCGGCCGGAACTGTCGATTATGCGAATGCAGAGAGATGGTTATAAACTCTGCGAGCGCCGCAACGGGACTACTCGGAGCGGTGACCAGGGGCTATAGCGCAGCTGGTAGCGCACCTCCATGGCATGGAGGGGGTCAGGAGTTCGAATCTCCTTAGCTCCACCACCGAAACGCCCCTTACCTGGAGAACTCAGGTAAGGGGCGTTTCGCATGTCAGGTCCCGCGGAGGGAACGGTCGGCCTCGGCCTGGACGGCGTCGAGCGAGTCGGCGATCTCGGCGCCCGCCACGGCGTCCGGCAGGTCGTCCTCCATCCGGCGCAGCGGCCGGTACCACAGCCCGAGCGCACCCCACACCACCAGCAGCGCGCCCGTCACCGCCAGCAGCAGCCCGACGCCCCTGCCGGGCCCGACGCCGACGATCGTGCCGATGACGGTGCCGGACAGCGCCCCTCCGGGTTCCAGCAGGGGAGAGAAGAACGCGGTCAGCGGGGGCGCCGACAGGAACGCCAGCGGCGTCATCGACACCGCCAGCATCTGGTTGGTGGCCAGGACGCGTCCCTGCAGCTCCAGGCCCACCTTCATCTGGATGAGCGACAGCCAGTGCGCGTTCAGGACGCTCAGGAACAGCCACGACACCAGGCCGCCGACCGCGGCCAGCAGCACGGAGGGCCGCAGCCCGATCAGCAGCACGCCGAGGCCGAAGCCGCTGACGAAGCCGACCATGCCGATCGCCCGGCGGTCCGTGCCGCCCCAGAACACCATGACCAGGCTGCCGAGCACCGCCCCGAGGCCCTGCGCGGCGGTGACCGTGCCGACGGCGGCCACGTCGCCGAACGACAGCAGCGTGGGTACGGTCACCGCCAGGGCGAGCATGCCGAGGTAGTTCTCGACGACGAAGAAGCCGATCATGATCATGAGTGGGCGGCGCCGTACCAGGAACCGCCAGCCGCCCACGATCGCCTGCGTGAAGGTCTCCTCGAGCCGGTGGAAGAGCCGGTCGGGGAACCGGACGGCCAGCAGCGTGCCCAGGCCGATCAGGAACGTGACGATGTCGATCGCCACCACCCCGTGCAGGCCGAACATCGTCACCAGCGCGGCGCCCGCCATGGGCGCCAGCAGCATGCCGAGCCCGGTGCCGAGGTTGGCGACGGCGTTGGCCTGCATCAGGTACGGCTTGGGCACCAGCTGGGCGACCGCCGCCAGGTAGGCGGGCCGGTGGAAGGCGGTGACCAGGGACAGCGTTCCCGCGATGACCCCGACGTGCCAGATCGCCAGATCGCCCAGCCACAGCAGCAGGACCAGCGCGGCGGTGGCCACGGCGGAGACCGCGTCGCAGGCCAGCATGACCAGCCTGCGGTCGACACGGTCGGCGACCGCGCCGCCCAGGGGCGAGGCGAGCAGGGAGGGCAGGACGGCGAGCATCGTCACCAGCGCGTAGTCCGACACGCGTCCGCTGCTCTGGTAGGCCCACACGCCCAGCGCGAACGAGGTGAGCGCGCTGCCGAGCAGCGAGGCGGTCTGCCCCGCGGCGACGGTGTAGAAGCGGCGCAGGTCGCGGCGAGCGCTGTCGCCGGTGACCTCGACGTCGCCGACCGGCTCGGGCAGGTCGCCGGACGACCACGCCGCCAGGCTCCCGTCGATGAGCGCGGCGACCTGGTCGGCCTGGTGCTTGAGGAAGTAGTGGCCGGCCTTGGGGATCACCGCGAGCGAGACCCGGTCGGCGAAGGCTCCCCACTCCCGGTAGCGCTCCTGGTAGAGGTCGGTGGCCCGGTCGCGCTCGCCGATCACGCACAGCACGGGCGCGGAGAGCCTGCGCGGGGCGGTCAGCTCCTCGGTGAACCAGGTGGTGGCCTCCTCCACGTCGTGCCGCAGGGCGCGGATCATGAGGGAGACGTCTCCGGCGTCCTCCTCCAGGCCGAGGGTGCGCAGGAAGTCGCGCTGCGAGCGGTTGGAGCTCCACCGCGAGGAGGGGAAGCGCCGGTTCCACCAGGCCGACAGCCTGCCGGGCAGCTGGGCGTCGGGGAAGCTGCCGCCGACGAACAGCCCGGCCACGGGCACGCCCGCCTGCTCCAGCCGGAACGCCAGCTCGGTGGCGGGCGCCGAGCCCACGCAGTGGCCGTACAGGACGACCTGGTCACTGGCGGGCAGCTCGGCGAGGATGGCGTCGACCAGCTCGGGCAGCGACAGCATGGGCTCGTCAGGCCGGGCCGGGTCGTGTCCGGGCAGCTCGACCGCCAGGACGGCGGTGTCGGCGTCCCGCTCGGCCAGCGCGGTGGCCAGCGGCCCGTAGGCGGCGGCCGAGCCGCCGCCGTAGGGCACGCACAGCACGGTACGGCGGGCCGTGGCAGGCCCGGCGAGCCGGTGCAGGATTCCCGCCTCGCCCGCGTCGGCGGACAGATAGGCGGCCAGCTCCCTGATGGTCGGCCTGGTGAACAGGTCGATGACGCGCAGCGCGGGGTCGATGTCCCTGACCGCGCGGACCGCCCTGAAGGAGTCGCCGCCGAGGGCGAAGAAGTCGTCGTCGACGCCGAGGTCGTCGGTGTCGAGGACCTTCGCCCAGGCCGCGGCCACCCTCAGCTCTGTGGGGGTGCTGGGGGCGATCTTCTCGCCCGCCGCGGCGACCTCGGGCATGGGCAGCGCGGCCCTGTTGACCTTGCCGAGCGGGGTGAGCGGGAGGCTGTCGAGGACCACGATGGCGGGCGGCACCATGTACTCGGGCAGCCGCTCGCGCAGGCCCGCCCTGATCGCGGCCAGGTCGACGGTGGCGGGGGCCACCCAGGCGGCCAGCCGCCGGTTGTGCGCCTCGCCGATCGGAAGCACGGCGGCCTCGGCGACGCCCGGCTGGTCCTGGAGCGCGGCCTTGACCTCGCCCAGCTCGACCCGGAAGCCGCGGATCTTGACCTGGTCGTCGACGCGGCCGAGGAACTCGACCAGTCCGTCGGCGTTGAGCCTGACCCTGTCGCCGGTGCGGTAGACGCGCTCGCCCGCGTGCTGGACGAACCGGTCGGCCGTCAGGTCGGGGCGGTCCAGGTAGCCGCGGGCCAGGCTGGGGCCGCCTATCCACAGGTCGCCCGGCACGCCCGCGGGCAGCGGCCGTCCCGCCGGGTCCATCACGTAACAGGTGACGTCGGCCAGCGGCGTGCCCAGGGGGACCGCGGCCGAGCCGGTGGGCTCGGATGGCGCGACGCACGCGAGCACGGACACCGTCGTCTCCGTGGGGCCGCAGTGGATCTGCAGCTCCAGGCCCGGCTTGGCGGCCCTGACGCGCTCGGCCAGCTCCCACGAGGTCGCCTCGCCCGCCAGGATGAGGAGCTTGTCGGGCAGCACGCGGGCCAGGTCGCCGTGCGCGGCCAGGAGCTCCAGATGGCTGGGCACCATCTTGACCACGTCGATCGGGTGGGCCGCCAGATAGGCGCTGTACGCCTCGGGGTCGGTGGCGGTGTCCTGGTCGACGAGGTGCACGGTGGCCCCGGCGACGAGCCCGCCGAGCAGGCACGTCAGGACCAGGTCGGAGGCGAACGTGGAGACCACGCCGTAGGAGGCGTACTCGCCGGTCAGCCGCTCGGCCACGGCGCGCAGGTAGTGGACGATCGCCCGGTGCTCGACGCCCGCGCCCTTGGGCCGTCCGGTGGAGCCCGAGGTGAACAGTACGTAGGCCAGGTCGTCGGGGGAGACGGCCCCGCCGGGCGCGGTGCCGGGCAGGTCCTGCGCGAGGACGTCCTCCAGCACCAGCGCGCCCTCGACCCTGGGTGCCAGGTCCCGTTCGGCGAGCACCAGCCGGGCGTCGCCGCTGGAGACCATGTAGGTCAGCCGGTCGTCGGGGTAGGCGGGTTCGAGCGGCAGGTAGGCCGCCCCGGCCTTCAGCACGCCGAGGATGGCGGGCATGAGCGGGGCCCGCCGTTCGAGGAGCAGGCCCACCACGTCGTCGCGCCCGACGCCCTCGGAGATCAGCCGGTGGGCGATCCTGTTGGCCTGCCGGTCGACCTCGGCGTAGGTCAGCTCGCCCACGGCGATCGCGTCGGGCGTCCTGGCCGCCCAGTCCTCGAACAGCGCGTGCAGCGGACGCGACAGGTCGTAGTCGCGCGTCGGCCCGCTGATCAGCGGGCCGGTGACCGGTTCGAGCGGCACGGCGGCGGCGGGCGCGTCGAGGTCGGCCAGCATGCCGTCCAGGAGGGTGACGTACCACCCCGCCATCCTGCGGGCGGTGTCGTCGTCGAACAGGTCGCGGCGGAAGGTCAGCGAGCCCACGTAGGAGTCGCCGGCGTTGCTCAGCGCCAGGTTGAGGTCGTACTTGGCGGTGCGCGGCGTCGGCTCGAACACCTCGGCGTCCAGGCCAGGGAAGCGCGGCGTCGCGGCGGGGGAGTCGAGCACGTTGAGCACGGCCTGGAAGATCGGCGTCGTGGCCAGGTTCCGGTCCGGGTTGACCAGCTCGACCACTCGCTCGAACGGCGTCTCCCGGTGCGCGAACGCCTCCAGCGCCACGTCGCGGGCGCGGGCGAGCAGTTCGCGGGTGGTCGGGTCACCCGACCTGTCGATCCGCATGACCAGCGTGTTGACGAAGCAGCCCAGCATGCGCTCGGTGTCGGGGTGCAGCCTGCCCGCCTCCAGCACGCCGACGGGCACGTCGTCGGTGGCCGAGACGCGGCCGAGCAGCTCCTGCCACGCGGCCAGCAGCACCATGAACGGCGTGCACCCGGTCGCGGCGGCGGCGCTCCTGATCGCCGCCGCGTCGACACGCAGCGGGATCTCGCCCGCCGCCCAGTCGGCCACCGACGGGCGCGGCCGGTCCGTGGGCAGGTCGAGGACGGGTTCGAGGCCCGCGAGGCGGTCTGCCCACCAGGTCGCGTCGGGCCGGGTCGCGTCGGGTTCGGGCCGCTCGGCCAGCCACTGCGCGTAGTCGGCGTACCTGACCGTGGGCGGCTCGGGCGGCTCGCCCAGGCCGAGCCGTGCCGTGTAGAGGGCGGCCAGCTCATTGATCGCCAGGTCGCGCGACCAGGCGTCGAAGGCGACGTGGTGGACGGTCAGCAGCAGGACGTGCTCGTCCACTCCGGTGCGGAACAGCGTGGCCCTGGTCGGCGGCTCGGCCTCCAGCCGGAACGGCCGGTAGGCCTCCGCCTCCAGCTCGCCGTCCCCTTCGGCGATCCCGATGGGGACCCGGTCGGCTGGCACGACGGTGGCTCCGTCGTCGCCGACCAGGGTGCGCAGCACCTCGTGCCGCTCGACCAGGTCCCTGACCGCGTCGAGCAGGGCCGTCGTGTCGAGCGGGCCGCGCAGCCGTACGGCGGTGGGGACGTTGTAGGCGGTGTGCTCGTCCAGCTGGGACAGGAACCACAGCCGGGCCTGGGCGGGCGACAGCGGCGCGGGCCCCTCGCCGGTCCTGGCGGGGATGCCGGGTTCGGCCCTGGCCACCGTACGGCGGGCGGCGGCCAGCCGCTGGGCGAGGCGGTCTTGAAGCTCGGTCACCGGCCCTCCTCCATATCGGCCAGCAGCAGCGCCTCGACGGCCGCGGCGAAGCCGTTGAGCGTGGGGTGCTCGAACAGCAACCGGACCGGGACCCGCAACGCCAGAGCCTCCATGAGCCTGCCGGTGACCAGCGTCGCGGCCAGCGAGTGACCGCCGATGGCGAAGAAGTCATCGTCGGCGCTGACGGTGTCGAGGTTCAGCACGGCCTGCCAGACGTCGGCGACCAGCAGCTCGGCCTGCGTGGCGGGCGGGACCGGCTCCCTGGCGGTGTCGTGATCCGGTTTGGGCAGCGCGCCCCTGTCGAGCTTGCCGGAGGAGGTGGTGGGCAGGGCGGCCAGCCGGATCCATTGGCGGGGCACCATGTAGTCGGGCAGGCGCTCCCGCAGCGACCGCCTCAGGTCGTCCTCGGGGAGGGTGTCGCCGACGAGGTAGCCGACGAGCCGGTCGTCGTGGACCGCCACGGCCGCGTCGGCCACGATCTCGCGCAGCGCGGTCTCGATCTCGCCCAGCTCGATCCGGTGGCCGCGGAGCTTCACCTGCTGGTCGCGGCGGCCGAGGAAGTCGAGCGTGCCGTCCGGTCTCCATCGGACCAGGTCACCGGTGCGGTAGCGGCCCTCGGCGAAGGCGGGGGAGCTCTGGCCGCGGTAGCCGCGGGCCACGCCCGCGCCGCCGATCCACAGCTCGCCCTGCACGCCCGGCGGCACCAGGCGGCCCGCCTGGTCGAGGACCTGGACGTACTCGCCCGGCAGCGGGCCGCCGATGGACACGCTGTCGCCGACCGGCTCGCTCAGCAGCGTCATCGTCGAGTAGACGGTGGTCTCGGTCGGGCCGTAGGAGTTCCAGATCTCGCCGCACCTGGCCAGCAGGTCTCCGGCCAGCGCCGGGTCGAGGACTTCGCCGATGCTGATCGCGCGCACCTGCGGCCCGCCCTTCCAGCCCGCCGCGACCAGCATGCGCAGCGTGGTCGGCGTGGCGGTGAACAGCGTGACGCCGCGCTCGTCGATCCTGCGGGCGATCGCGTGACCGTCCACGGCCTCGTCCCTGCCCAGCAGCTCCATCCGCAGGCCGCAGGCCAGGCTGACCCACAGGTCGAAGCCGAACACGTCGAAGGAGAACGGCGTCAGGCCGAGCATCACGTCGTCGGGCCGGACGCCGGGGGTCAGGCGCATGGCCGCGACGAACGCGGCCAGGTTGGCGTGGGTGACCTCCACACCCTTGGGCCTGCCGGTCGAGCCGGAGGTGTACAGGACGTAGGCCAGGTCGCCGGGGCTCGGCAGGCCCGCGTGGTCCGCGCTTTCCGGCAGGTCCGCGAGGTCGAGAACGGTTGCCTCACCCGCCGTCTCGCGGGCCACCGCCAGCGCGTCTCCCGCCGAGACGATGGTCGTGACAACGGCGTCGGCCAGCTGGTAGCGCAGCCGCTCGACCGGCTGGTCGGGTTCGAGCGGTACGTAGGCCGCGCCCGCGCGGGCCACGCCGAGCAGCGCGGCGGGCAGGAAGCGGTCGCGCGGCAGGCACACGCCCACGGCCGTGCCCGCCGCGTCCGCGCCCAGGGCGGCGGCGATCCGGCCGGACATCTCCGCCAGCTCGCCGAAAGTGAGCGTGCCCTCGTCGTCGACCACCGCGGGCGCGTCGGGCTTGCCCGCCGCCTGATCGAGTACGGCGTGCGCCACCGTCGGCGGGCCGCCGTTGGGCAGCGGCGCGCCCATGCCCCACTCCTGGAGCGAGGCCCGCTCCTGCGCGGTGACCAGCTCGAACGCCGACAGCGGCAGGTCGGGCCCGGCCAGGGCGGCCTCGAGCAGGCGCAGCAGCCGGTCGGCGAACGCCTCGGCGTCCGCCCGGTCGAACAGGTCGAGGTCGTACTCCAGCTGGATCTCCACGCCGTCCACCGTCGTGTTGACGAACACGGTGTACGGCGCCTGCGCCCCGCCGCCGCTCAGCTCGCCGAGCAGTTCGACGGTCAGACCGCCGCCGGTGGCGGTCACGGGCACGTTCGGCGGCTGGAGCGACAGGACGACGGGGGTGAGCATGGTGCCGCGAGGGCGTTCGATGCCGGAGACGGCCAGGCGCTCCTGCGGGGACAGGCCCAGGTGGTCGAGCGAGCGGGCGGTCGCGGCGGCGGTGCGCGCCACGGCCTGCCGTACGGGGAGGTCGGGGTCGAGCCTGACGCGCACGGGAAGCACGTCCACGAGCGGGCCGACCAGCGACTCCAGGTCGGGGTGGGCGCGGTCGGCCACGGCCGCGCCGAGCAGCACGTCGGGACGGTCGGTCTGGGCGGCGACGAGCAGGCCGAGCGCGGTGAAGTACACCGCGAACGGCGTGGTGCCGGTGGCCGCGGCCAGGTCGAGCACGGCCGCCACGGTCGGCGCGGGCACGGGCCTGGTCAGCCGCGCGCCGCGGAACCTGCTGGGCCCGTCACCGCCGCGACCGGCCAGCTCGTACGGCGGGGCTGCGCCCGCCAGCTCCTCGGCCCAGAACGCGCGCAGCGGCGCGGGATCGACCTCCTTCTCCATGAGGGCGACATCGCCCACCTGCACCGGCGGCTCCTGCGCGACGCCGGTCAGGGCAGTCATGAGCGTGACGTTCGACCAGCCGTCGTAGGCGATGTGGTCGGTGACGACGACGAGCTCGGCCGTGCTCTCGTCCTGCCACTGGAGGCAGGCGCGCAGCAGCGGGACCTCGGTGGCCAGGTCGAAGCCGTGGGTGAGGTCGGGCTCGCCGTCCTCCTCGAACGGGACGGGCACAGGCGGGCGTACCTCGGCGACGGGCTCGCCGTCCTCGCCCATGACGATCACGCTGCGCAGCACCTCGTGGTCGCGGACCAGCCCGTCGAGGGCCCGCCTGACGGGGGCGGCGTCGGTGAGGCCGCTCAGGCGCAGGCGGAAGGCGAGCGTGGTGGCGTTGCGGGTGTGGCTGACCTCGCGCAGCAGCCACATGCCGTGCTGGGCGGCGGTCAGCGGGTACCTGGTCGCGCCGTGGTGGCGGACCAGGGCGGCCGAGGGGGCGGCCGGCTCGGCGGACTCGACGAGAGGGGCGAGCTCGGCGATCGTCGGGCGGCCGAGGAAGGCGGTCAGCGCCACCCTGGCGCCGAGGTCGCGCTCGATCATCGCGCAGACGCGGGCGGCGGCCAGCGAGTGGCCGCCGAGGTCGGTGAAGTGGTCATGGCGGCCCACCCGCTCGACGCCGAGGACGGCGCCGACGAGGTCGGCCAGGTGGCGCTCGGTGTCGGTGGCGGGGGCGACGTAATCGCCGGTGGCGGTGACCAGGTCGACGGCGGGCAGGGCGGCGCGGTCGATCTTGCCGGTGGGGCCGAGCGGGAGGCGGTCCATGATCGTGATGCGGGAGGGGACCATGTAGTCGGGCAGGCGCTCCCGCAACCACGCCCTGAGCCCGGCCTCGGTCTCCGCCGAGGCATGAGGGGCGCGCTCGGCATAGGCGACGAGGCGGCGGACGTCGTTGCGGTCGGTCTGGGTGAGGACGATGGCGTTGTTGACCGACCGGTGGCGCACCAGCGCCGCCTGGACCTCGCCGAGCTCGACCCTGAACCCCGCCACCTTGACCTGGTCGTCGTTGCGGCCCAGGTAGACGTACTCCTCGCCCTCGCGGCGGACCAGGTCGCCGGTCCGGTAGTGGCGCACGCCCTCGGCGTCGACGACGAAGCGTTCGGCGGTCAGCTCGGGGCGGTTCAGGTAGCCGCGGCCGACCAGGGGACCGGCCACCCACAGCTCGCCGGCCTCGCCGTCGCCGAGCGGCGCGCCCTCGTCGTCGCGGACCGACAGGATCGAGCCCGCGTAGGCCGAGCCGATGGACGGCTCGTCCTCGCTGTCGCGGGGGACCTCGCGGGAGGTGCAGGTGACCGTGCACTCCGTCGGGCCGTACACGTTGACGACGCGCCGCACGCCGGCGTTGGCGTAGACGCGGTCGGCCAGCGCCCTGGTGAACGGCTCGCCGCCGGCGATCACCATCTGGACGTTCGGCGGGAGCGGCTCGGCGAGCAGGGCGGTGAGCGCGGACGGCGCGCCGTACACGATGGTGACCTCGTCGCGGGCCGGCAGCGACGGCAGCGAGAGGATGGTGTCGGCGACGATCACGGTGCCGCCGGCGATCAGCGGCACGAACATCTGGCTGATGCTCGGGTCGAAGCAGACGGAGGTGGCGAAGAGCATGCCGTGCAGTTCTTCGGCGTAGAGGTCGATCTCCCACCTGAGCAGGGCCATCGCGTTGCGGTGTTCGATGACGACGCCCTTGGGCCTGCCGGTCGAGCCCGAGGTGTAGATCACGTAGGCGACGTCGGAGCCGTCGCCGGTCTCGGTGGGTAAGGGGACGTCCTCGGCGGGCGTGAGGGTGTCGAGCAGGAGCGGGGTGGCGCCCGAGGCGCGCAGGACCGCGTCCTGGCGGTGGGCGACGGGCGTCGAGGTGATCAGGTGTGCCATCCGGGCGTCGGAGGCGATGAACTCCAGCCGGTCGGCGGGGTAGGCGGGATCGAGCGGCACGTAGACCGCGCCCGCCTTCCACACGCCGAGCACGGCGGCGATCAGCCCTTCGTCCCTGTCGAGGCACACGCCCACCGAGTCGCCGCGTCCCGTTCCCCGGCGGCGTAATTCGGCGGCGATCAGTCCGGCTCGTTCGTCCAGTTCGGCGTAGGTCAGGCGGGTGGTGCCCGCCACCACAGCGGTGCGCTCGGGAGTGCGTCGCACCTGTGCGGCGAATGCCTCGTGAACTCGTTCGACCACCAAGGGATCTCTCCAGCATGAGTGTCGGATTTTTCGCGGGACACGCTCGCACTGTTCGGGGAGAGTTCGTGGTATTTCGACACGATTCGTTACCGTAACGATGATCTTGTCAGAATATAAGAAAGTTTACTCTGACAAGATGCTGTAAAAACATTACTTCCTGTGGTCAGTGGGGTGAGTTCGGGTCACTGCGCCCATGGCGGGACGAATGGCTCCCGCCGGACAGCACGACGAAGATCTCCTCCCTGTCGACCATGTGTCACACCGCCGCGGGCGGGACGATGGTCGTGCCGTCGGACAGGCGGGCCCGCGCGCCGACCGGCAGCGCGGCGATCAGCTCCAGTGGCTCGTCGTGCGGGTTGCCCAGGCCGAACATGGTCTGCGCGGGCACCACGATCGCGTCGCCTGCGGTGACGGGGTGCTCGGTCCCCGCCAGGCGCGCGACGCCGCTGCCGGCGACGACGACCAGGACCTCCTCGCGGTCGAGGGAGTGCTCGTTGGGTTCGGCGCCGGGTGCGACGGTGGTGCGCCAGACACAGGTCTCCGACGAGCCCCTGCTCGGCGCGGCCAGGCCGGTGAACCGGGTGGTGCCGATGGTGAAGACGGGAGCGGTCGCTCCGCTGATGACGGGCATGGGTGTATCCTTTCCAGAGATCTACAACCAAGGTGTTCAACCATGGTTGTCTATCTTGAAAGGGATGTCAATGGACTTCGGTGTCCTGCTAGGGCTCGCCTACCACCAGTTCGTCACCGAACTGCACGCCTACCTGGCCGAACGCGGCTTCACGGAGCTCCGGCCGACGTTCGGCTACGCGTTCAAGGTGCTGGCCGTGGAGCCCACCACGACCAGCAGGCTCGCGGCCAAGCTGGAGATCACTCCGCAGGGCGCCGCCAAGACGGTCGAGGAGATGGTGGCCGCCGGATACGTCGAGCGGGTCGCCGATCCCGCCGACGGGCGGGTCAAGGTGCTGCACCTCACCGACGCCGCGCGGGCCCTGATGGCGGCCGGTCACGAGTTCCACGCCGACTTCGAACGGCGGATGGCCGCCGAGCTGGGTGAGGCGCGCGTGGCGGCGCTGCGCGAGGTGCTCACCGCGATCGTGGCGCGCAGCGACTCACCCGACGGCCTGGCCCGCACGCTGCGCCGGCTATGACGCCGTGGCCTCCTGGGCGGTTGGCGCAGTGCTCGCCTTGGCCTCGGTCAGCCTGATCGCCCCGAACACCAGGGCGGCCACCAGGACGAGGAACAGGATGACCCCGATCACCACCCGGTGCCAGCGCGGCTTGGGCGGAGGGGCGTAGACGACGGGCGGGAGCTCGTCCGGCGTGTACGGCAGGCGCACCGTCCCCGGACCCTCGGCCGGGTCAGGCCGCGCTCCGGTCGGCGGTGCGGGTGGTGGGGGCTGCACCGGCAGTGGCTGGCTCACCTGGCCAGGCTGCGGCCGGCGGATCCGCACCGTGCGGTCGGGGTCTCCCTCTGACGTCATGCGCACCCCCGCGAAGCTCGCCGATCTCTACGCCGAATATAACCAGGTGTCATAAATCGCGCGATCCACGCGTGTGGATTGGCTGGCGGGACTATCTGGCGGGCCACTGACCGGGAGGGGGCGGCTGCTGCCAGCCCTGCGGCGGCTGGGGGTAGTGCTGGGCCTGCGGCGGGGTACGGCGGGCGATGACGCCCCCGATCAGCAACCCCATGCCGAGCGTGTTGACCACCACGAACACGAAACCGGAGATGACGTACACCACGCTGAAGACCGCGAGGCCGCTCGACTCGATGATCGAGGGCATCATGATCTGCCACCCGGCCTGCAGGATCGCGCCCACCAGCAGCACGACACACCCGACCAGGCCGAAGGTCGCGCCTCGTCCGTGCTCGGCTCTGGCGCGGGCGGTCAGCACGACGCCCACGATCAGGAGGATCACCGTCGGGATGATGAACAGGAGTCCCGCGATCGAGGTTTCAATGCTCATAGGCCGTGGATGCTACGGCATCGGGCGAGCCTCGCACAGGGGCCGGGGGCACGGCCTGCCGTACCCCCGGCTGGTTTTCACAGGGCGCGCAGGTAGGCCAGGGAGGGCATGAAGAAGTACTCCCCGCCGAGCATCGTCACCGTCTGCGTGACCTGGGCCTGCGGGGGCGACAGCTGGGGCTTCCCCCAGGCCTTGGGGAAGGTCACCTTGATGTCCCGCACGCCCTGGCCGATCACCGGGTCGTGCCCGGTGGCCGGGTTGAGGAAGTCGGCGTTGTTCGCCCAGTCGCGCTGGGTGAACTCGAACTGGTCGGCCAGGCTCGAGTTGAACGCCATGAACAGCAGCCCCACGCCCGCACTCGGCCTGGTGTCCGGCGCGGCGTCGTCCCACGGCCGGTCGTCGCGCTCGCCGTACGTCTGGCCGCGCCGGGCCATGAGCACGTTTCTGATGCCGTCGAAGCGGGGGTTGGTCTTGCGGACGTGCCCGCTGAACGGACACCTGTCGCCGGGGTCGGCGTCGAAGGTGAAGTCGTTGCCGACGGGGCCGCCGCCCGCCTTCGCCTTCGAGGTGAGCGGCGTGCCGTCCTTGAAGCGGCCGACCAGCATCGCGCCCGCGCGGTCGCGGTCGGCGCCGGTCAGCCCGAGGGCGTCGGCGAGGTCCCGCTCGATCTCCTTGAACGCCCTGACGTTCTGCTCCAGCTTGCGGAAGACGAAGTAGCTGCCGAAGTGCCGGTTCTGGCTGGGCGCGAACGGGTCGGCGACCAGCACGTTGCCCAGCGGGAAGGCCGGGTTCCAGTGCTCGCGCGGCTCCTTGGCGACCTCGTCGGCGACGAACAGCGGCTGGCTGCGGCCGTCGACGTAGCCGAAGTGCTCGATGCCGTCGCCCGCCGGGTTGCGCATGCCCTGGCCGGTCTCCTCGCCGAGCACGCGGGCGGTGCCGGGCAGCAGGTTCAGGATCTCCTCCCGCACCCTGGCGACCGGCTCGGGGCTCGCGTCGCCGATGAGGACGACGGCGTGGATCTCGCGCTGGTAGGTCGCCTCCCACTCGGTGACGGCGGGGTCGTTGACCTCGGCGACCCTGCGCTTCATCCCGTCGCGGAAGGTGCGGTCGCCGAACCTGCGCAGGTCCTCGACGCTGTGGCCGAGGTCGCGGTAGCCGGCCTTGCTGATGCCGAGCCCCACGTACGGCGTGCCGGGCCTCTGCTCCCTGGAGAAACCCTTGACCTCTTCGAGGTGCTTGCGGGCGGACTTCATGTGGCTGGTGGCAATCGTCCGCAAAAAGCGCTTGCCATCCGAAATGTCGTTGAATCTGAGGAAAAGGAGAGAAAGATGCTCGCGGACGTGGGCGCGCAGAATGTTCGGCTGGAGATTGTCGAGCATCTCCTTGGTGTCCGCGTCGAGCGTGGCCGAATCCCAGGCCAGGGGTCGTTCGTTGTTGAGGTCGACAGGCATGTGCCGATTCCCTTCCCCGCTGCGATGTGTGACCGGGCCCCTGTGACCATTTGACACAGGAATGCGGGGAAAGGTTCATTTTTTGGGTTCAGCGGTTGAGATGTCGCACGAACCACGCGCTGGCCAGCTCGGCCACCACCTGCAATGTGCCGGGCTCCTCGAACAGGTGGGTCGCGCGCGGCACGATCTCCAGCTTGTTCGGGCAGTGCAACTGCTGCTGCGCCGCCCTGTTCAAGGCGAGCACCTGCTGATCGCGCTCACCCACGATCAGCAGCGTCGGCGCGGTCACCCCCGACAGGCGGCCGCCCGCCAGATCCGGGCGCCCCCCGCGCGAGACGACGGCGGCGATCTCGTCACCCAGCTCGGCGGCCGCCCACAGCGCCGCCGCCGCGCCCGTGCTGGCGCCGAAGAAGCCGATCCGCGCCGCCGGCACCCGCTCATGTACCCACATGGTGCCCCTGCGCAGCCGTTCGGCCAGCAGCGGAATGTCGAAGACGTCCTCACCCGGGCGGGTCAGGTCGAACAGCAGCGTGCCCAGCCGCGCATGGTTCAGCGTGGCCGCCACCCGCTGGTTGCGCGGGCTGTGCCTGCCGCTGCCGCTGCCGTGCGCGAACACCACCATCCCGCCCGCGCCCTGCGGCATGGTCAGCTCGACCTCGCCCTCGAAGGCGTCGGTGCCCGACACCGTCTCGTGCGGTACGGCCACGGCCGAATGCTCCAGCAGCGCGATGACCTCGTCGTCGTCGACCTGGTCGAAACGCTGGTACCACTCCGAGATCGACCGCAGCCCCTGCGGCTCGCTCAGGCAGACCACCTCGTCGGCCTCGGGCAGCACCGTGCCGGGCGCGCGCACCGCCGCCGCCACGACCACCTTCGCCGCCCGGTGCGCCCTGGCCACCGCGCACGCCGCCCGCATCGTCGCCCCCGTCGCGATGCCGTCGTCGACCACGATGACCGTACGGCCGGCCAGCGGCACCCTCGCCCGTCCCGCCCTGATGCGCGCGGCCTGCGCCTCCATCACCGGCAGCTCCCGCGCCGCCACCCGCTCGGCCTCCTCGGGCGACACACCCGCGGACCGCATCACCGACTCGTGCAGGACGCGCACGCCGTCCTCGCCCAGCGCCCCGAACCCCACCTCGGGCCGGCCCGGCACGCCCAGCTTGCGCACGATCGCGACGTCCAGCGGCGCGTCGAGCGCCTTGGCGACCTCGAAGGCGACCGCCACGCCGCCGCGCGGCAGTCCGAGCACGACGGGATTCTCCTTCGCCAGGTGGCGCAGCTGTACGGCCAGCCGCCGCCCGGCGTCCGCGCGATCGATGAACATAGGGTGGAGCTTCCCCGCCGCCCGGCTTTGACACCGAACGCCCTGGTGACGTGGGTGCTGGGGGGCCGATCCTGCGCGCGAGCCGGTCCTTCACCCGCGCCTCGCGCCGGTCCTTCACGCGCGCGCCTCGCGCCGGTCTTTCACGCGAGCCGGGCGGCGAGCAGTTCGTCCACGACGGCCTGCGGGGTCTCTCCCGCGTCGGGTGCGTCGTAGCGGCCCGCGGTGATGGCCACGACGAGCGCGAGATCGGGATAGACGACCAGGCGCTGCCCGCCGTTGCCATAGCCCGCCGCGAACGGCGGCTGTCCCGTGCCCACCCACCACTGATAGCCATAGGCGGCCCCCTCGCCGATCTCCACCCGAGGACGCAGCGCCCTGTCGAGCCACCACGAGGGAACGACCCCCGCGCCGCCGTCGAGCACCGCCTGACCGATCCTGGCCAGGTCGCGCGGCGTCAGCCTCAGGCCCGACGCCGCGGAGTGCACCCCGTCGTCACCGGCCAACCACTCGAACGAGCCGACGCCGAGCGGCTCGAACAGCCGCTTACGCGCGAACTCGGTCAGCGGCTCGCCCGCACCCTTGACGATGAGCCTCGCCGCGATCGCCGCAGCGCCGCCGCAGTAGTGCCAGGTGCGTCCCGGCTCCTCGACCACCGGCCGCTCCAGGATGAAACGGTGCCTGTCGGGCGCCAGTTCCATCGCGATCTCGCTGTTTTCCGGCGTGGTGTACGGCAGGTCCTCACGCCACTCCACGCCCAACGTCATGGTCAGCGCGTGCTCGACCTTCAACGCCGCCCTGGCCGGGTCGGCGGCCAGGTCGGGATACTCGGGGAAGTGCGCGAGCAGCGGCTCCTCCGGCGGGGGCACCAGGCCGTCGGCCAGGGCGATGCCGTACAGGAGACCCACGACGCTCTTGGTCACCGATCTGAGGTCGTGCGGCGTGGCGGGGCCGAAGGTGACGACGCCGTGGGAGACGCCCCACGAGTGGTCCTCGCCCTTGCCGTACCGCTCGAACAGCAGCGCGCCGTCCTTCAGCACCACCAGCCCATGCAGGTCGCCGAACCTGCTCGCCAGCCGCTCCTCCAGGTCGGGCCAGAATCCCGCTTCGCGGGGTGTGATGCGCTTCAGCTCCATGTCCATATGGATACCGTCTGACACGGCGTGAGGGTCAAGCCCGTGCCGTCGCGCTCGGCGGCGTGCTGCTCGGGATCGTCGCCATCGCGTTCGCAGGAGGCGAGTCCACCCCGCCGAACGCTGCTCGTGCTGAGCCTGGCGGGATCCCGCTACGCCTCGAGGGCGCGCAGATAGTCGCCCGCCTCGGCGATGTGGTCCTCGGTGAAGACCTTGATGCCGTGCAGTTCCAGCAGGCTCGTGGTGACCCCCTGACCCGGAAGCCTGTGGCCGCGGAAGGTGCCGTCATAGATGGCCAGCGCGCCACAGGACGGGCTGCCCTCCTTGAGGATCGCCATCTTGATGTCGAACGAGCCCGCGACCGCGAGCGCGGCCTGCGCTCCGGCGAGGAAGGCGCCCGTGACGTTCTGGCCGTCGGTGGCCAGCACGCGGGCCGCTCCCGCCAGGACCGCGGCGCCGCCCGCACCGCCCTCGATCTCGGCGGCCGGACGCGGCGTCGGCAGCCCGCCCTCGACCTCGGGGCAGAAGGGCACCAGCCTGCCCTGCTCCCGCCACTCGGCGAGCAGGGCGTCGGTGCTGGTCTTGGCGCCCCCGTCGTAACGCACACGGCGGCCCATCAGGCAGGCGCTGACCAGAATTCGCTCCACCCGTCAATCGTATGCGCGGGCTCGCGGCGTCATGCATGGCTCATGGTGTCGTGCGTGGGCTGGACGGTATCGAGACCGACCTGGGCGCGCGGTAGCCTGTCCCGCGATGAACACCACCCTGGCGACCTGTGTGATCGTCGCCGCCCTGCTGCTGGCCCTGGTGAGCCTGATCGTCGCGATCCGCAACCGCGCGATGGGCATGGTGCTGCTGGTCGGCTTCGCCGTACTGGAAGTGGCTGTCCTGGTGCAGGCGGGAGTGGCGATCGCCGCCGTCGTGGGCGGCCAGGGGCCGCAGGACAAGGCGACTCTCTTCGGCTACCTCGCGGGCACCGCGCTCATCCCGCCCGCGGGTGTGTTCCTCGCGCTGGCCGAACGCAGCAGGTGGGGATCGGCGATCCTGGTCGTCACCGGGTTCGCGATCGCGGTGATGACGGGACGGCTCCTGCAGATCTGGCAGGGCGTCGCGTGAACGATCGCGTCGGCATCGGAACCGGTCCCGGACGGGCGCTGCTCGCCCTCTACGGGCTGTTCGCGCTGGCCGCGGGGTCGCGGGCGGCTGTGCAGATTTTCACCAAGTTCGGCGAGGCCCCGCTGGCGTACTCGCTGTCGGCCTTCGCCGCCGCCGTCTACATTCTGCTGACCGTGGCCCTTGCCCGCGGCGCGCGCCGCCTGGCCCTGTGGGCGCTCGGCATCGAGCTGGCCGGCGTCCTGGTCATCGGTACGGCGAGCCTGCTCGCGCCGTCCGCCTTCCCGCATGACACGGTCTGGTCCGGGTACGGCAGGGGCTACCTGTTCATTCCCCTGGTGCTCCCGGTCGTCGGCCTGTACTGGTTGCTGCGCAGGCGTTAACGTCCCGTCCGGATGGGCAGCTCATGATTCCATGAGCACCATCGAGCATTCAGTTGACGTCAGGGTCCCCGTATCCGTCGCCTACAACCAGTGGACGCAGTTCGAGAGCTTCCCCGAGTTCATGGAGGGAGTGGAGTCGGTCAAACAGCTGACCGACACCCGAACCCAGTGGCTGGTCGACATCGCGGGGGTCACCAGGGAGTTCGAGGCCGACATCACCGAACAGCACCCGGACGAGCGGATAGCGTGGCGCTCGGTCGACACGCCGCACCAGGCCGGTGTGGTGACCTTCCACCGGCTCGACGACACGACCACCAGGGTCACGCTCCAGATGGAGTACGACCCTGAGGGCTTCGTCGAGACCGTCGGCGACTGGCTGCAGCTCGTACGCGTCCGGGTGCGCGGCGACCTCGACCGGTTCAAGGACTACATCGAGTCACGCGGCGGCGAGACCAGCGGATGGCGCGGCGACGTGCCGGGCAAGCATCAGCGCGGCTCCGGTTCCGGCACAGGGTACGGCGAGCCGATGCCCCCCGGCACGATCGGCAACGACTATCCGCCGCAGGTGCCGCTTCCCCCGCCCGGCCCCGGCCCGGTCCCGCCCGCTGGGCGTCGTCCCGGTGAAGAGCCGCCGCCCGCCCCCGGTCCGATCCTCTGACCGCTCGTCGTACGGCGTGACCGTATGACATCGCTCTTCGCCGGCATCGCGTTGTCGGTCGGAGCGTGTGAGACGTCGCGCACAAGGCCCCCGTGGCGTCGTCACGCGAACCCGTGGACACGCGGGCGAGAAGAGCGGGCACCCAGCCCCCATCCCACCCCCGGGATGGGGGCTCTGTCTGTGTGGCTTGACTCCGGGGGATCAACCGGGACAGACGGTCCGGTCGGTGGGCTGGGCCCACGTGTGGGCGGGCTGTCGGGTGGGATTCCGGGGGATCGATCGAAGGCAGGCGGTCCGGGGGCGTGCCCGTAGTGGGGTGGGTGAGTGCGAAGCCGCCCCGTGGTGGGGTTTCTCTCATGCGTCAGGAATAAACAGCTGTTTCATTCCTGTTAGGCTGATGACTCATCAAGTCATCCCATGATTCAACGACTGGAGGAATTGGTCCGGCATGAGCGTGCTCACCCAAGAGTCCAGAGGCCACCGAACCGGCTCATTGGCCTGGCTCCTCGTGCTGGGAATCGTCCTCGCGGCGCTCAACCTCCGCACCGCCGTCACCAGCGTCGGCCCCCTGCTCGACCAGCTCGCCGCAGGTCTGGGCATGTCGAGCGTCGGTACGGGCCTGCTCACCACCCTACCCGTGCTCGCCTTCGCGACGGTCGGCGCGATCACCCCTTCGCTGTCCCGGAAGATCGGCGAACACCGCCTCCTGCTGCTGGCGCTGATCACCCTCGGCGTCGGCCTCGTGGTCAGGGCGTCGGTCGACTCCGCGCCAGTGTTCCTGGTGAGCAGCGCGGTCGCGCTGTCCGGCGGCGCGGTCGGCAACGTGCTGATCCCGACCCTGATCAAGCGCCACTTCCCCGCCCGCGCGGGCGTCATGACCACCGTCTACACCACCGCTCTCGCGGTGGGCACCATGCTCGCAGCCTCCGCCACCGTCCCGATCGAGCGCGCCACCGATGGCAACTGGCACATCGCGCTCGGCGTCTGGGCGGCCCTCGCGGTTGTCGCCGCCATTCCGTGGCTTGCGCTGTTGCGCAGTGAGCCGGAGCGGGACAGCAGCGGGACGGAGGCGAGCCCGGCCCGCCTCGTGCGCAGCAAGCTGGCGTGGGCGGTGGCCGTGTACTTCGGCACCCAGTCGATGATCGCCTACATCATGTTCGGCTGGCTCGCCAAGATCCTCACCGACGGCGGCTACACCACCAGCCAGGCCGGGATGATCCTCGGCGTCTTCACCGCCCTGAGCATCCCCGTCTCGCTGGTGCTGCCTTCGCTGGCCACCCGCTTCCGCGACCAGCGCCCCGTCGTCGCAGGTCTCGTGGGCTTCTACGTGGTCGGCTTCCTCGGCCTGTGGTTCGCGCCGTCGTCGACCGCGTGGGTGTGGGTGCTGTTCGTCGGGATCGGCATGGGCTCCTTCCCGCTGGCGCTGACCATGCTCGCGCTGCGCACCAGGACCGCCGCCGCCACCGCCGCGCTGTCGGCCTTCGGGCAGAGCGTCGGCTACCTGATCGCCGGCGCCGGTCCGCTGCTGGTCGGTGTGCTGTATCAGGCGACCGGCGGCTGGCAGATGCCGTACCTGATGATGCTCGTCGTCGTCGGCGTGCAGCTGGTGACGGGCTGGTACGCCGGAGGCAACCGCTTCCTGGAGGACGAGGGCGCCCGCCGCCCCGCGCAGGCCGAGCAGGACAGGACTGACAAGATAGCGGTGTGAGATCCACTGTTGTCACTTTTCCAGAAGGCCAGGTCAGCGGGCGCTCGGAGATCGTCGGGTCCGTGCCGGTGGGGGTACGGCACGGCCTCGTCACCGCGGTGACGCCCTTCCACCCGCTCGACCACACCTGGCCTGACCAGCCCGCCGATCTGGGCACGATCGGCGGGCTTTCTGTCGTCGACTGTGTGACGGGCGCTATGTCCGCCGACGGCGAGGTCTTCCTCGGCGAGGACATCCCCGTACGGCGGGGCACCGACGACTGGGAGTGGCTGGTCGTGCACGTGGCCGAGGAGCCGATCGAGGTCGGGACCGAGGTCGAGCTCGTGGTCGACGCCGGATACCGCCGGTCGCTGTCGGCCGGGCACACCGCCTGCCATCTGGCCGCGCTCGCCCTCAACGCCGCGCTGGCCGGACACTGGCGCAAGGAGACCAGGCTCGACGCCCTCGGTCACCCCGACTTCGACCAGAGCGCGATCACCTCCTCCAGGATCACGCCGAACGGCAGCCTGGACGACTACCGGCTCGGCAAGTCGCTGCGCAAGAAGGGCTTCTCCGCCGAGGGGCTCGACCTCGACGAGGTCGCCGGACAGGCCAACGACACGCTCAAGACGTGGGTGGGCGCCGACGCGCCGGTCTGGATCGACGTTCCCGGCCCGGGGCTCACCGCCCGGCGCACCTGGCACTGCGCGCTGCCCGAAGGGGAGGTCTTCATCCCATGCGGCGGCACGCACCTGGAACGGACGTCGCAGCTCGGGTCGGTGACCGTGGCGCTCACGCTGTCGGAGGACGGGAGCGCGCTCGCGATGCACACGACGGTCGATCCCCGCTGGGCCTGACGTAACACCCGAGGGGACAACGGCGGCTACCGGAGGCCCGTGGGCGGGCCGACCGTCTGGCGTGACAGCGGGGCTCGGATGCGCGTTGCGGCAAATAACGGTATACCATTAAGTTCATGACGACTGAGCTGCTGCTGCGCAACGCCAACCTCTGGCGCAAGGGCCCCACCGACGTGCTGATCAGGGACGGACGCATCGTCGCGACAGGGTCCGGGCTCCAGAGCGCGGGCACCGTCGAGGACCTGGGTGGCAAGCTCGTCATTCCCGGCCTCATCGACGGCCACGCCCACATCGACAAGACGCTGTGGGGCGGCCCCTGGGTGTCCCACAACTCGGCGCCGGGTCTCATGGGCAAGATCCGCGGCGGCCAGGAGCGCCGTCCCGAGCTCGGCATTCCCAGCGCCGACTACATCTCCGCCCTCTTGGAGAACATGATCGCGCTCGGCACCACGCACGTCCGCACGCATGTCGACGTCGACACCGTCATGGGCCTCGACGCCGTGGACGCCGTCCGCGAGGCGTTCAAGCGCCACGAGGGCCGCATCACCGGGCAGCTCGTCGCCTTCCCCCAGGCGGGCCTGCTCATCGCGCCCGGCACGGAACAGCTCCTTGAGGAGTCGCTCAAGCAGGGCGTCGACCTGATCGGCGGCCTCGACCCCGCCGGGCTCGAGGACGACGCGATCAAGCACCTGGACATCGTGTTCGGGCTGGCCGACAAGTACGGCGTCGGCGTCGACATCCACCTGCACGACGGTGGCTCGCTGGGCGAGTGGCAGTACCGCCTCATCATCGAGCGCACCAAGGCGCTCGGGCTCCACGGCAAGGTCACCGTCAGCCACGGGTTCGCGCTCAGCAGCGCGGCGCCCGCCGTACGAGCCGAACTGCTCGCCGGGCTGGCCGAGGCGGGCATCACCATCGCCTCCATCGCGCCGCCCGGGCGCGCGATGCCGCTGAAGGAGCTGACGGCGGCAGGCGTGGCGATGACGCTGGGCAACGACGGCGTGCGCGACCTGTGGAGCCCGTTCGGCACCGGGTGCATGCTCGACCGCGCGCTGCTGCAGGCTCAGCAGACCGGGCCGCTGGACGAGGACATCGAGCTGGCGCTCGACGCGGCGACGTACGGCGGCGCGCGCGTGACCGGGCTCGCCGACTACGGTCTCGACGTGGGGAGCGTGGCCGACCTGGTGGTGGTCGACGCCCGCAACGCCGCCGAGGCGGTCTGCGTCCGGCCCGCCAGGTCGCTGGTGCTGAAGGCGGGCCGCGTCGTGGCCCGCGACGGTTCCCTCGTCTAGGAGCACCGGAGGTCGGGGCGGGCGGCCACCCGCCCCGACGCCTTCCATCGCAGCACCCGCACCCTGTGGCGCTCACCGTCGCGCGACAGGGGCGCGAGTGCAGGCGAGCGCCACACCCCAAAACCGCACCCCGCAACCCCGCGCCCCTCCAGCGCACATCCCGGCCTCCGCATGCCCCGTTCGCTAGGCGCGCCCCCGTCCCGGAGACGCGCCCAATCCGGTAAACACCCCCCGTCCGAAAGGCGCGCCCCGTCCGGTAGACACGCCCCACCCGGCACAACCCGCATCCGAGTGTCAGCTTATGTTGACAAGCACCCGCTTGTCAGCTCATGCTGACACCATGAACGTCACCGAACTGGCCGAGGCGGCCGGAGACAGAGACCCCGGCGTGGGGCTCGCCGCGGTGGCGGCGCTTCGTGGCCTGCTGGAAGAGCTTGAGGCCGTCCACGTCACCAATGCGCGGGCACAGGGCTGGTCGTGGGAGCAGATCGCCGACGCGCTGGGCGTCAGGCGGCAGTCCGCGCACCGCAAGCACGCCCGCAGGATCGGGAGGTAGCCGTGTTCGCCAGATTCACCGACCCCACCCGGCGCGCCATGATGCGCGCGGGGCTGCTGTCCATGGACGCGGGCCGTACCACGCTCGCTCCCGACCTGGTGCTGCTCGGCCTCGCCGAGGAGCACCCGCTGCCGCACCTGCCGGTCCCCGACGCGCTGCGTCCTCATCTCGACACCGGTCGCACGCGCGAGCTGCTCGCCGCGATCGGCATCGACGTCGACGAGGTACGGCGGCGCACCCGCCACGGCGTCGACGACCCCGCCCTCTGGCGGCTCGGCCGCTCCCGCGTCAACCCGTTGCGGGTGACGCTGTCGGGCCCGCTCGGCATCCTTCCCCTGGAGCCGCATACGCGAAAGGTCGTCGAGGTCGCGATGTGGAAGCCCGGCCCGGTGACGGGGGAGCGGCTGCTGTGGGGGCTGCTGGCCGACGGGGCCAACGGCATGGCGGGCCTCCTGCACCGCTCCGGCGCCGACGTGCGCGCGCTGGTGCGGGCCGCCGGAATCCCCGTCCACCGGCCCCGCCGTACGGCATGAGCACATCCCGTCAGGCGGTGAGGTGGCCGAGCTTGTCGGGGTTCACCATGACGTAGACGGTGTCGACCTTCCCGTCCGAGATCACCAGCGACACCGCCGCGACCACCCGGCCCGCGGCGACGAACATCACGCCGGGAGCCCCGTTCAGCTCGGTGACCGCGATCTCGAGGTGCGCCCGCTCCTCCACCCCGGCCGACACCATGAACTTGCCCATCTCCTCCGCCGTGGTGACCGCGGTGAGGAAGCGGGACACCTTCTCCCGTCCCGCCAGCACCCTGAACGGCGAGCGGGCCCTACCGCCGCCGTCGCCGACCAGCGTGACGTCCTGCGACAGCAGCGCGATCAGCCCGTCGAGGTCGCCGCTGGTCGAGGCGCTGACGAACCGTTCGGTGATGTCCCGCCGCCGCGCCCTGTCGGTGTCGAACCTGGGCCGCCTGTCGCTCACGTGATCGCGGGCGCGCCTGGCCAGCTGCCTGGTGGCCGCCTCGCTCCTGCCGACCACCTCGGCGATCTCGGCGAACGGCAGGTCGAACGCCTCGCGCAACACGAACACCGCCCGTTCGAGCGGCGACAGCGTCTCCATCACGACCAGCAGCGCCAGCTCCACCGTGTCCGTCAGCTCGGCGCGCTCGGCCGCGTCAGGTGTGGTGCCGATCGGCTCGGGCAGCCACGGCCCGACGTACGACTCGCGTCGCGACCGCGCCCACCTGAGCCGGTCGACGGCCAGGCGGGAGGTGACGCGGATGAGGTACGCCTTGGCGTCCTCGACCGTCGCGTGGTCGACGCCCGCCCACCGCAGCCACGCCTCCTGGACCACGTCCTCGGCGTCGGCGACGCTGCCCAGGATCCGGTAGGCCACCCCGGTGAGGAGGCCGCGATGCTCTTGGAAGATCTCCGTCGACATGATCAGATCGTCTCTGATCAGCTTGGTGATCCCGTGTCCGAGGGGGTGTCTGGCGATGGGATCTCCCACCGTGGAGGGTAGCGTGCGCGTGCAGGTGGAAGCCCGCGCCCAGTGCTGCTCCTCGCGGCTTGTGCCGGTTGGTGGTGGGTGTACTGATCGTTGTCACGTTCTGGTGCCGATGGGCTGCGCGGGGCAGCGTCCTCCGGCCCGTTGGCGCGTGTCCCTCCGGACGCTTGCCCGCTGGGCCGAGGAGCCTGACGGGGGAGGGTGCTGCGGACGATGCGGTCGTTGACACGGATTCCCTCGGGCGCGGCGACGGCCCAGCCCAAGCGCTCCGCCAGCACAGCAGTGGACAGGAGTTCGCCGGTCTTCTCATCGACCCCGGTGCGCAAGACAGCGCGGGCGCAGGCGGTACGAGACGTCTCGCCCTCGGCGAGCGGCAGTTTCCGACTCACGCGGCATCACGCTCGCCGGGGCACTGGCCGGATTCTGCCAGCAGCCGCTTGCGAGCCTCAGCCGACCACTTGCCGTACAGGCCTCCTGCGAAAGTGGTGACCACAGACGCACAATCTTTGAGGAGTTCGTCCCGGCCGCCGGACTTGGTCGGGTGGAGAACTTCGAGGGTGATGCCGTCCACGTCGAACAAGCGCTTGAGCAGGCCCACGCCGAACCGGGCCAGGCGGCCCTCATGCGTCACCCGTACCACCGTTACTGTCCCATCGAAGGCCATCGCGAGCGCCCGGTTCAGGCCGGGCCGGTTTTCCCTCAGACCAGACCCACGGTCCTTGACGACCTTCACGACCTCGACGGTCGCGGTGGACCGCAACTCCTCCTTCTGCGCAGCCAGGGAAGACTCCTGCTCCGAAGAGCCCGAGGCGCGCACGCGGAGCAGCCTCCCGCCGGGGACGGGAGGCTGCTGAGTCGCCGGGCTTGATGTTCTCCACATCGACCGAGGAGAACCGGCGCTCACGACCGACCCAGGAGAACGGGTTTTTGCCGTCGACAGCCCGCTGGCGAAGCGTCATCGGGGAACATCCAGACGCTTTGCGGCCTTGGACACACGCAGCAACTCCATGCACGCAACGATGCATGCACAACACTAGGAGTAACTAATGAAGTTGCTCGGCCTGGCACGGTCGCTGATTCGTGATCGGCGGCGGATTCGGCTACACTATCCAACGTCGCAAGGGGCTATAGCGCAGCTGGTAGCGCACCTCCATGGCATGGAGGGGGTCAGGAGTTCGAATCTCCTTAGCTCCACCACTTCCGACCGCCTCTTACCTGCGGAACACCGTGGGCAAGAGGCGGTTTCGCGTTTGTGGGTCCACATGGGGCACGCAGAACCTGCGCCGGTTCCGCAACCGCCGACAGCGGGCAGGCGATGCCGCTCACGGTTTCCGTGGGAACAGCGAGCGGCCTGGCGCGTAGAGTCCGCCCCTCGCCTCTGTCGAGGCGCCGCCGCACGGTCTCTGACGCGTCGAGGGGCCGGACGTGCTCCGTCAGCCGGCGTACACGAGACGCTCTCCGCGCTTCCGCGCGGGTACGACACGCTGCTCAGGCGCATGTTCTTCTCCGAGGCCGACAAGGGCGACGCGGAGACGGGCGTAGTGTCCGGCGGGCAGTGGGAGCGTCTTGCGGCTGGCCAGGGCCCTCGTCTGCGACGGCAGGGACCTGGTGATCCTCGACGAGCCCAACTCCGGCCTCGACCCGGAGGCCGCGCACGAGGTCCATACCCGCATCAGGGAGCATCGCGCTGGCCGTACGAGCCTGCTCATCTCCCACAGGCTCAGTGCCGTACGGGACGCCGACCTCATCGCCGTGCTGCACGACGGGCGGATCGCCGAGCATGGACCCCACGAGGCACTGCTCGAGGCGGACGGTCACTACGCCCGCCTGTTCCGGCTCCAGGCCGCGGGATACCAGGAGACGCGGTGAAGCGGGGCAGGCTACTGCTCCCGGCGTGCGGCGCGCTGGCGCTGGGGGCCTCGCTGTGGTGGATCCGCCGGAGCTATTTGGTTGCCACCGTCGAGGGGCCGAGCATGGAGCCCTCATTCCGCTCCGGCGACAGGCTACTCGTACGCAGGCCCAGGCGGGTCCGCGCCGGCCAGGTCGTGGTTGTCCGGATTCCTGATCCTCCCATGCTGTACGAGCCGAGCCGCCGCTCTGACCACCGCCCGGGTGACGGCTGCGGGGCCACTCCCGCGGTCAGCGGGCATCCCATGGATAAAGGTGGGGTGGGCCGTGACAACCGCGCTCACTGGATGTGCTCGTTTGCGGGCAACATAAGACCTGTGAGGCGCTCTCCCTTCGCCGGTATTGTCCGGATCAGGTGACTAGGGGTCGCCAGCCGCCTTTCGGCTCTGGCCTCTCAGCCTTTCCGTTGTCCCCCTTGGAGGCTCTCGGATCAGGCTCCCTCGTCGTCTCACAGGCCTAGCACCAATATACCGCCGCCAGAGTCGTGCTACCAGGGATAACGCCCCTCTATTCCGGGACAAATAGCCCAAGCCGTGCTCACGTGCTTCGTTCCTCGTCCGTGTCGGTCGAGAGATCGATCGCTCCTGGCGTCACACGTCCAGCGTCACCCTGCAGGTCCACTGGCCTGTGCGGTGTTCGAAGGTCAGCTGATGCAGAGCGACGGCCTTGAGTGCCGCCCCGGTCTGGGGCCCGGCCGCCAGATCGGCCATGGTCAGGTGGAGGCGGAGATGAGTTCCTAGGCCTCGGTCGCCGTGGCCAGGGCGTTCGACAGGTCGTTTCAGGAGCTCTGAAACTCTCGGCACACATCCTCCACCTGCTGTGCGGTGTGCGAGTGAGCGGTCATTACCTCCACCGAAAAGAGCGCATCTGATCTGCGGAACGCGGGCAATCGGATGCGCTCTCTTTGTCTTGAAAGGCAGAATCCACTCGAAGCTGCCTGCTCGTGGTCGAGTTGTTCTATGCCGGATAGGTGTGGATCTCGGCTTGATGGGCTCCCTCGGGGGCGCGGGCGAACTTGGCGTCGCACGTGAGAAGCGGTTGGCCGAGGGCTTCGGCGAGCGCCACGTAGGCGGCGTCGTAGGCGGTGAAGTTGTGCCGCATGGCCAGGACGCGTGCGCCGAACGGGGCGACCTCATGACGGGTGATCCGTAGGGCGTTGAGCTGTCCGACCATGCGCCGGGCGCGGTCCTCGTGAATCTTTCCTCCGGCAAGCAGGCCACGGATGGCCGACAAGACCTCGGTGTCGAGGTGAGCGGGCGCGTGGAGGGTGCGACCCGATCCGATGAGGCGCTGGCGGAGCAGGTCGTCACCTTTGGCGGCCAGCAGCAGGCGCACGATGATCGAGGTATCGACGACGGTCACCAGCTACGGTCCTTCTCAATGTAGGAGCGGATCTCGTCGAGGCTGACCTCGATCGGCTCCTCATCGGCGATCTGGGCGATGACTTCGGCGTTGGTCATCTGGGTGGCCTCATCGTGAAGGAGGTCGCGGACGTAGGCCGACAGTGACTTACCCTCTTTGGTTGCGCGGTCGCGCAGAATGGCGAGGTCGGCGGCGTCTACGTCGCGCACCTGCAAGATCTCCTTAGTCATGCCCTCATTGTACTGCAGCATGCATGAAGAGTGCATGAAAGCCTAGTCTGATCTCTTGCGGGGGAAGACCCAGCGGTCCAGCAGGGTGAAGCGGATCGCGGTCATCGCCAGCGACGCGCACACCAGCGCCACCCCCTCCGCCCAGCGCGTGTCCGAGCTCGCGCCCGCGCTCACGATCGCGATCGTGCCGACCGTGTAGTTCAGCAGGAAGAGCAGCGCCGCGCGGGCGTGCGCGACCACCCTGCGGCCCTCGCGCCGGTTGAACGTCCACCGCCGGTGCGCCTCGGTGTTGACGATCACGGTGGTCGCCAGGGCGAACAGGTTGGCCGCCGCGGCGGGCATGGCCGTACGAAGCAGCAGGTAGAGGCAGGCGTGCACGATCGTGGAGACCAGGCCCACCAGCCCGAACACGAGCAGGTTCCGCAGGAGCGCGGGCCGCGGTCGCGCGGGCGGCAGGTCGGGCACGTGGGGGAGTTCGACCGTGGCCGCGCCCGAGGAGATGGCCCTGGCCACCCTGGCCATGCCGCGCAGGTCGGCGAGCGCGGTCCGCCACAGGTCGACCTTGGAGTCGGTGTCCTCGATCCAGTCGACCGCCACCTCGCGCACCCTCGCGCCGTTGTGCTCGGCGATCAGCAGCATCTCGGTGTCGAAGAACCACGAGTCGTCGGCCACCCTGGCGAGGATCGGCCGGATCACCTCCGCTCTGGCCGCCTTGAAGCCGCACGCCGAGTCGGTGAATCCGGCGGCGAACCCCACCCTGAGCAGCCCGTTGTAGGCCCTGGAGATGACCTCCCTGCGCAGGCCGCGCCTGATGCGGGCACCTCCGAGGAGCCTGCTGCCGATGGCCACCTCGCAGTGTCCCGAGGCGACGGCCATGACCAGGGGGAGCAGGGCGCGCAGTCCCGTCGACAGGTCGACGTCCATGAACGCCACGACGTCGGCGCGGCTGGCCGACCAGCCCGCCCTGACCGCCGCCCCCTTGCCGACCGTGTCGAGCCTGAGGACGGCCACGCCGGGCAGGCGGCCGGACAGCGCGCGGGCCAGCTCCCACGTGCCGTCGGTGCTGCCGTTGTCGACGATCGTGATCCGCCACGGAAGGGGGAAGGATTCGCCGAGGAAGCGGTGCACGGTCTCGACGCAGCCGGGCAGCGCGCGCTCCTCGTTCAGGACGGGGATGATGATGTCGACGGTGGTGGTCCTGGTGGCGCTGTCGGCGACGAACGGCACCTCCTCCACGGTCGAGGTCCCGGTCGAGGTCATGGCCGCCGCCGCGCGCGGGCCATCAGTGAGACGCCGGGCAGCCACGAGACGGGCAGGTACCGCTCGGCCATCACGACGGCGGTCAGCGCCAGGTTCACCGGCCCCGGCAGCTCCTCCAGGTCGCAGCCCGTCGCGTTGCGCCTGCGGAAGGCCGCCACGGGTCGCAACAGGACGTTCCAGCTCCACAGCCGCTCGATCACCAGCCCCGAGCTCTGGATCACCTCGGCCAGACCCTCGCGGGTGTAGCGGCGGTGGTGGCCGAGTGCGACGTCGTGCGCCGACCACAGGCGCATGTCGCACGGGACGGCGATGAACGCGGTCCCGCCCGGCTTCAGCACCCTGGCGATCTCGGCCGCCGCGGCCTTGTCGTCGTCGATGTGCTCCAGCACGTCAAGTGCCGTCACCAGGTCGAACTCGGCGTCGCCGAGCGGCAGGTCGCGCAGGTCGGCCTTGATGGCCTCGAGCCCGCGCTCCCTGGCGAAGGCGACGGCCGTGTCGGACTGGTCGGCGGCCAGCGCGTGCCAGCCGTACCGCTGGAAGACCCTGGTGTTGCCGCCGCCCGCCGCTCCCACGTCGAGCGCGCGGCCGGGACGGCCGATCCGGCGCAGCTCGCGCGCGAGGATGGCCCGCCGCTCCCTGTACCACCAGTGGCGGTCCTCCAACTCGACCGCGCGCCTGATCTCGGCGGCGTCCAATGGCTCTCCTCAGCTGCGGCGAAACACACGATTCCAGGCAGCATCCTGACGGGTCCGAGCGGCGCAATCCAGAGCGATTGGCACTTAGTCACTAATATTGACTATAATCAGCGTGCAAGCACCATTGAGGAGGAGACCGTGATGTTCGTCGAACTGACCCGTTTCAAGGCCACGCGAGCCGCCGAGCTGCTGGCCGCGCGGCCGCTGATGGAGGCCGACTTCGCGGCCGACCGCGCGGGCTTCCTCGGCGCCCGGATCGTCCGGCTGGCCGACGACGAGTGGCTGGACATCGTCGACTGGCGCTCGGCCGACGACTTCGCCGCCTCGCGCGCCAAGGGCCCCAACCTGCCGGGCATCGCCGCATTCTTCGCCGCGATCGACGCGCTGGTGAGCGACGAGCAGGGCGAGGCTCACACCCCCGAAAGCTCCCGCAGGCCCTGAAACAGCCGCGTCCGCTGCGCCTCCTCCAGCATCCTGTACGGCACGGCCGCCCGCAGGTTGGTGTCCCGCTCGACGGCCTCCCACAGCGGCCCTTCGCGCAGCGCGGTGATCTCCTGGGCGGTCAGCCCGGCCACCTGCCATGCGGCGGCGTGCGCGTCGGCCCGGTGATAGCGGAACGCGGCGATCCTGTTGAACAGCGCCACCCCCGGCGAGACCCCCTCCGGCTCGTACGGCGGAGCCATCACCTCCAGTGCGCCGCCCGGCATCCGCTCGGCTCCGTCCAGCAGCCTGCCGAGCAGCGCGGCCAGCTCGGACACGAGCTCCTCCCGTCCGGCCCAGATCCTGGCGGTCGCCCGCTCGTGCAGCTCGTAGAGCCCGTCGACGAAGGCCAGCGTGGCGGGTGTGGCGTGCAGCCCGCCGTGCTCGTCCTCGCGCAGCGTGCCCTGAAGGAGCTGCACGGCCACCTCGGCGGCTTGCTCCTCGGCGGTGCCGTACCGGTAGACGGTCGCCAGCGCCGCGCGGGTGAGCGGCCGCAGCGGCAGCACGTACCGCTGGTCGATGAGGAAGCCGGCGCGCAGCCCCGACCGGCGCACGTACTCCACTCCGGCCCGCCGGTCGGCGGCGTGGACGTCGATGTGCACGGCGTCGATCAGCGGCGCGATCGCCGCCGCGTAGTCCGTTAGCTCCCGCATGGTGGGCCATTATGGCGATCGATCACGACGGTTTCCTCCTGACGGAGTAGACGGACCGTCAACTCCTGGAGGATGCCGCGCCGGTGGCCGACGGGCGATCGTGGGTGCGACATCCGACGAGGGAGACCAGATGACCACGCGACCTTTCCGGTTCGGCGCCGTCGCGGGCTACGCGCCCGACGGTGCAGCATGGGCGGACCTCGCCCGCCGCGCGGAGCAGCTCGGCTACGGCAGCCTGCTGATCCCCGACACGCTGGGCACGTTCGCGCCGTTCCCTGCCCTGGCCGCCGCGGCCGCCGCCACGACCGGTCTGCGCCTCGGCACGTACGTGCTCAGCGCGGCCAACCGCACGCCGGGCCAGGTGGCGTGGGAGGTCCGCACCCTCCAGACCCTGTCGGGCGGCCGGTTCGAGCTGGGCCTCGGCGCGGGCCGTCCCGGCGCGGAGGCTGACACCGCCAAACTCGGCCTCCCGTACGGCACGCCCGCCGAGCGCGTCGCCCGCCTCGCCGAGACCATCGACGCCGCGGGCGACGTGCCGATCCTCATCGCCGCCTCGGGACCCCGCCTGCTGCGCCTGGCCGCCCGCAGGGCCGACACCCTCGCCCTCGCGCTGCCCGCGCAGGCCACCGAGGACCAGCTCGCCGCCAAGCTCGACGAGCTGTACGAGCTGGCGGGAGACCGCTTCCCCGCGCTGGAGCTCAACCACAACCTGGCCGCCATCGGCGACGACCTGCCGCCGTGGCTCAGACAGCAGGTCGGCGGCGAGCCCCAAGGCTCCGGATTCCTGAAAGGGTCGGCCGAGGAGATGGCCGAGACGCTGCTGAAGCGAAGGGAACGCCTCGGCATCTCCTACGTCTCGATCAACGCCTACTACCTGGAGGCGTTCGCGCCGGTGGTACGGCTTCTCGCCGGTACCTGATGGAACCGGTACCTGACGGAAGATGGCAGGTATGAACGAGACGATGCGTCCATGACCGCACAAGGAACCTTCGTCCCCTTCGACTGGACGCCCCAGGAGCCCTACGACGCCGCCGACGGCGTCTCGCTCGCCTTCATCACCCTCAGCAAGACCTTCGAGGGAGACCTGAAGGGATCGAGCGCCGTCACCATGATCGTCTCGTCGTCGGAGCACGAGGAGTCCCGGTCGTACGTGGCCATGGAGCGGGTCACCGCGACGATCGGCGATCGCTCCGGCACGTTCGTCCTGCAGCACAACGCGGTCAGTGACGAGGGTGACGACTCGCTCACCTGCACCGTCGTGCCCGGCTCCGGCACGGGGCAGCTCAAGGGTCTGCGAGCTGCGCATCCACATCGCCCCCGACGGCGGCCACTCCTATGTCTTCGACCACAAGCTGCCCTGACGCGCCCTACCGCGCCAGGGCCACCACGGCGGCGATGAGCTCAGGGCCGTCGAGCAGCGCCATGTCGTTGTGTCCCGCCCCCTCGACCTCGACCAGCGTGACCGGTCCTGCGGCGGAGGCGGCCACCGCGCGGCTCAGCGCGGGCGGGACGATCGTGTCGCGGGAGCCGTACACGACCGTGGTGGGCACCCGCACCGACGCCAGCGGGCCCGCGACCGGGAGCCGGTCGCGCAGCAGCAGCCCGACCGGCAGGAACGGGTAGTGGTGGCGGCCCGCGGCGGCCAGATCGGTGAAGGGGGAGCGCAGCAGCAGGCCCATGGGCGGCTGCCGGACCGCCAGCGCCGTGGCGACGGCGGCGCCCAGGCTCTCGCCGAAGTAGATGACCGGCCCTTTCACCTGGGCGCGCGCGGCGAGGGCGTCGCGCAGCAGGCCGTCCTCCGAAGGGGAGCCCGGGTTGCCGCCGTAGCCGCGGTAGTCCATGAGCAGTACGTCGAAGCCCTCACGGGCCAGGGCGGCGGCCAGCGGCGCGCGGTGCAGGCGGTTGCCCGCGTTGCCGCCCGTCACCAGGACGGTCACCCCCCGCCGCCCGCCCGTGACGTGCCAGGCCGTCAGCGTCAGGCCGTCCGAGGTGGTGAAGGTGACATCGTGGGCGCCCGGCAGGACCGAGCCGGCGGACGGCACCAGGCTGGTGTCGGGCAGGTAGATCAGGCGGCGCTGGAACACCCACAGCAGGGCCAGCACCACCGCGGCGACCGCCAGGACGGCGATCACGGCCTTGATCACGTCAGACCCTCGTCTGGTGCGCGGACGGTCACACTGTCCGATCCTGCTCGCCGCACGGCCGTCAGTAAAGGTCCAGCGTGCGGGCGTACAGGCGGAGGAAGACGCGCTGGATCAGCGTGACGAGCGGGCCGCCGAGCCGGGTGAGCAGGGTGGCCGGACGGCTGAACACGGTGACGGTGACCCTGGCCCTGCCGTCGGGCAGGCGTTCCAGCAGGAAACTCTCCTCGCCGCTCTCGGGGTGGCCGGGCAGCGTGCCGTAGGCCCAGCCGACCCGGTCGGCCTCCTCGACCACCCACACCACCCGGCACGGTGCGTTCAGTACGGCCAGCCGTACGGTCAGCTCCACGCCCGGAGCCGCCCTCGGCGCGGAGGCGCGCGGACGCAGGCCGAGCCTACGCTGCGGGTGCCAGGTCATCAGCGCCTCGGCCGCGACCTCGAAGGGCGTCCTGAGCACCCGCGAGTGGCGCAGGTGGTGGTATCCGTCGGGCAGCTCGCCGGTCAGCGTCGCGCCGACGTCCGGATAGGTGAACTCCATCACAGCCTCACAGCGGGTCGAGCCGTCGCAGCGCGGCGACGGCGCAGAGGGCGAAACCGAACGCGTTGCCGACGCCGTGCGTGGCGATCATCGTTTCCAGCGACGGATGCGGCAGCCCCGTCGCCTGGCCGACCGCCCACGCCATGGCCAGCACCATGGTGACGGCGAGCACCGCGCCCGACAGCAGGAAGACGCCGCGGAAGCGGCGCCAGGCCAGCCAGCCGACCCACCACATGCCCGCGGTCAGCACCGCGGACCCGGCCAGCTCGGCCCAGTCGCCCACGAAGTAACCGCCGAGGACCAGCAGCGTGCCCGCCGGAACGGTCAGCGCCGCGACCGGCGACCCCGACTCCCTGCCGACCAGTCCGGCCACCAGCGCGGCGGCGAACCCGGCGAAGTGGAAGTGAGCGACGGTCAGGGCGAGCATCTGCGGCGAGTAGCCGAGCAGGTCGTGGCCGGCGCGCTCGGCGAGCAGCGACACGGCGGCGACGGTCGGCGTGGCGAGCGCGGTGGCGGCGGCGAGCTGGACCGGGTCGGGTCGGCGCAGCCGCGGGAGGGCGTGAAAGGCCAGGTAGAGTGCGGCGACCGCGTACACGGCCGCGAGCGTCACCGCGAGGGGGCCGCGCGGCAGCCAGAGTGACAGCGCTCCCGCCGCCGCGCCGATGAGGAACGGCCAGGGGCGCACGTCGAGCAGCCTCAGGCCCAGCGGGATGACGACCAGCATGCCGAGGGTCACGATGACGCCGACCAGGGGGGTCACAGCGCCTCCTCCGTTTTGAACGTGTTCAAAAGCAGGATAGCCGGAGCTCGGAGGATGGCTCTCAGCGGGTGGGGCTCAGCGGGCGGGCTTCAGCGGACGGCGCTCAGCGGCCGGGGTTTCAGCGGGTGGGGCTCAGCGAGGCGTGCCGAAGGCGCGGCGGTAGGCGGAGGGGGAGGTGCGCATCGCGCGGCTGAAGTGGTGCCGGAAGGTGACGGGGCTCTCGAACCCGACCGCCGCCCCGATCTCTTCCACCGGGGCGCCCGTCGACTCCAGCATCGGCAGGCTGGCCGCGACCCGCTGCGAGATCACCCAGCGCAGCGGCGAGGTGCCGGTCTGCGCCTTGAAGTGCCTGATGAACGTGCGCTCGGACAGGTGCGCCACCCTGGCCAGGTCGGCCACGGTGATCGGGTCGGCCAGGTGCGCCATGGCCCACTCCATCGCCCTGGCCACCGCGTCGTCGTCGTCCACCGCCGTCACGGCCGCCTGGATGAACTGCGCCTGCCCGCCCTCCCTGTGCGGCGGGATGACCAGGCGGCGGGCGACGGCGTTGGCCACGTTCGCGCCGTGGTCGGTGCGGACCAGGTGGATCAACAGGTCGAGCCCGGCCGCGCTGCCCGCGCTCGTCAGGATCTGCCCGCCGTCGACGTAGAGCACGCCGGGGTTGACGCGCACCGAGGGGAAGCGCAGCTGGAGCAGGTCGGCGTACTTCCAGTGGGTGGTGGCCTCCTTGCCGTCGAGCAGGCCCGCGGCGGCCAGCGCGAAGGCGCCCGAACAGATCGACACGATCCTGGCGCCGCGCGCGTGGGCCTCCCTCAACGCCTCGATCAGTACGGCGGAGACCTGGCCCCGCACGTCGGCCACGCCCGGCACGATCACCGTGTCGGCCGCCGCCAGCACGTCAAGGCCGTGCTCGGCCCGCATGCTGAAGCCGCCGACCACGCGCATCGGCTCGTCGCTCTCCGCGCAGACCTTCAGGTCGTACCACGGCACCCGCAGCTCGGGCCGGGCCAGACCGAAGATCTCCACGACGCAGCCGAGCTCGAAGGGCGCCATGCCGTCGACGGCCAGCGCGGCCACCGTGTGCAGGCGCGTCGGGAGCGGAACCAGCATGCCTGGATCGTACGTGCGGGTTCCGGGAGGCATCGCCGCGGGGCGGGGTGCTGATCGGCGAGGACGCCTGGCACGCTGGAGTAATGGACGACATGCTCAAGCACCTGACCTCGGCCTCGCAGCCCACGGTCGCGCTCGTGCGCGACCTCGGCGAGGAGGAGCTGGCCCTGCCCACGCCGTGCGCCGACTACGACGTTCGGCGCCTGCTGGCCCACCTGGAGTGGGTGGCGGAGACGTTCGAGGCGATGGCCGACAAGGCCCCGCGACCCGAGCAGGGCGACTACACCGGCGACTTCCCCGAGCGGATGGGCCGGACGCTCACCGCGTGGACCGAGCCCGGCGCGTGGGAAGGCGAGAGCCCGTACGGCATGCCGATGTCCGCGACCGTCAACCTGCTGCTCGTCGACCTGATCGTGCACGGCTGGGATCTGGCCGCCGCGACCGGCCGCCCCTACCGGCAGGACGAGGAGGCGGTGGAGAAGGCGCTGGCCTTCACCGAGCGGATGGCGCCGATGGGCAGGGAGAAGGGCGCGTTCGGCGAGGAGGTCGAGGTCCCGGGCGACGCGCCCGCGCTCGACCGGCTGCTGGGCGTCACGGGCAGGAACCCGGCCTGGACGCCGTGATCGGCCGCACGGCGATGCCGATCACGCGTTGAGCACGGTTTGTACTCGCTTGCGTCAAGCACCCGGCCGTGCTCGCGATCACCCCGTCGTAGGCGGTGGAGGTGGTTGCGATGAGAATTCGCCCCTTACTGGTGATCGCGCTGTTGCTGGTCCTCGCAGCGTGCGGCGCCGGACCCGAAGGAGCGGCGACTGCGTCGAAGGACCGCGCGGCGCCGATCCAGCCGCCGCGCGTCACGGCGTCGACGGCCCCCACTGAGGGGGACACCGCGACCGACACCGAGACCGACACCGAGGCGTCGCAGGTGTCGACGTTCGCGCTCGACGTGGACACCGCCTCATACGGTTACGCCCGCCGTACCCTCGACGAGGGCCGCTGGCCCGAGCCCGGGCAGGTGCGCCCGGAGGAGTTCGTCAACGCCTTCCGCCAGGACTACGCGCAGCCGGCCGACGACGGGTTCACCGTGCACGTCGACGGGGCGCGGCTGGGTGACGACGACAACACCGCGGCCCTCAGGGTCGGCCTGCAGACCAGGGCCGCCGACGCCGCCGCCAGGCGTCCCGCGAACCTCACCTTCGTCGTCGACGTGTCCGGCTCGATGGCCGAACCGGGCAGGCTCGACCTGGTCAAGCAGGCGCTGCACACGCTGGTCGACCAGCTCGCCCCCGGCGACCAGGTGTCGATCGTCTCCTTCAGCGACACGGCCATGCTGGTCGCCTCGACGACCCCGCTGACCGCCCGCGACGACCTGCACGCCGCCATCGACCGGCTGGCCGTCGAGGGCTCGACCAACCTGGAGGACGGCCTGGTCACCGGCTACCGGGCGGCCGATCGCGCCTTCCGCCCCGCCGCGACCAACAGGGTCGTCCTGCTGTCCGACGGCCTGGCGAACACGGGAAGCACCACCTGGCAGGTCATCCTCGACCGGGTCAAGGAGCACGCGGGCAAGCGGATCACGCTGCTGTCGGTCGGCGTCGGCAGGGACTACGGCGACGAGCTCATGGAGCAGCTCGCCGACAACGGCGACGGCGCCGCGGTCTACGTGAGCACCATCGAGCAGGCGCGCAAGGTCTTCGTCGAGCAGCTGCCCGCCAACCTGGAGCTGCGCGCCCGCGACGCCAAGGCGCAGGTCGTCTTCAACCCGGCCGTGGTCGAGAGCTCCCGGCTCATCGGCTACGAGAACCGCGCCCTGTCCACCGAGGACTTCCGTGACGACGCCAAGGACGGCGGCGAGGTCGGTCCCGGGCACTCCGTCACCGCGCTCTACTCGGTACGGCTGCGCGCCGGTGCCTCGGGCCAGCTCGCGGCGGCGACCGTACGCTGGCAGGAACCCGACACCCGCAGGCCCGCCGAGGTCAGCAGGTCGCTGAACGCCGCCGACCTGACCGGCGAGCTGTGGACGGGCTCGCCGTCCCGGCTGCAGGTGGACGTCGTGGCCGCCGCCTTCGCGCTGTACCTGCGCGATCGGGAGGCGTTCGGCATGGACCTGCCGATGCTGGGCGAGCACGCGGGCAGGCTGGCCGCGACGACCGAGGACCCGGCGGTGAGCGAGCTCGCGGGCCTGATCGAGAAGGCCAGGGCTGTCGGCTAGCGCTGATCGGGCGCCGCTCTCCGTGCGGGACACCGACCCGTGCCCGGGACGTCCGCGTGGACGCCCCGGGCACCCGGCTTCTAGTGAGGTCGGACGCGCCCCGCACCGGCCACGATGTCGGAAACGGCCGGGTTGTCGTCGAAGGCCTCCTTCGGCAGCGTCGTGTTCTCGGCGAGCGTCACACCCTCGGGGGCTTCACCGGGGTCGGCGTCCCAGACGTTGCCGATGAACGCCACGTGCTCCAGCGGCGGCGACACGTTCAGCACCACCGGGCTGTCGGCCCGGTGCACCAGGTTGCCCTGGACGGTGACCCACGCGGCCCCGTAGTCGGTGTACAGGCCGAAGTTGTAGGGCGTGATCGTGTCGCGGACGACGTTGCCGCGGATCAGCGCGCCGCTGGCGTGCGAGACGCCCTGGCTGCCGGCGACGTAGATGCCGCCGCCGTCGGCCAGCACCTGCATCGTGTCGTGGATCAGGTTGTTCAGCACCTTGGCGCCCCGCCCCTCGTACACCACGATGCCCGCGTGCGGCACGTCGTTGACCTCGTTGTGGGCCACGACGGTGTCCGTGGTGCCGGACATCAGGACCGCGGGCGAGCCGTGGTAGTCGCGGCCGATGTGGTGGACGTGGTTGTTCTCCAGCCGGTGGCGGCGCGCTCCCGAGCCGATCACCACGCCGCCGCCGGACACCTCGTCGATCACGCTGTCGAGCAGCACGTTGTCGGCGCCGTCGCCGCGGAACTCCAGCGCGACGCCGCCCAGCCGGGTGAACCGGCAGCCCTCCAGCGTGACCCCCGAGACGTTCTCGAAGATCACGTTGCCGGGCATGGTCGCGGAGTCGCCGGGGACGGTGACCTGCCCCTGCCCCTCGGCGAAAGTGACCGTCTGGAGCGCGCCGCCGTCGTAGTAGCCGTTGCCGTGGTAGTGCAGGAACCCCTCGGGCGTACTGGGCCGCAGCCAGGTCGCCTCCGCGAACGTGATGCCGCGGAAGGCGACGTCGCGCAGGTCGCGCGCGTGCAGCAGCGTCTCGAGCACCGGCGCCACCACGTCGTCGAGATCCTCGCCCGGCAGCGGCAGATAGTGCAGGACTCCGCCGGCCAGCGCGAAGGTGCCCTCGGTCAGGAACGCGGGGCTGTTCTCGGCCGAGGTCGGGGCGTCGGCGCCGTTGGACTCGCCCGCGCCGGGGCCGTCCCAGCTGATCACCGACTGGTAGAGCCGCGTGGCCCAGCCGAAGGCGGGCTGCGCCATGGTGACGGTGGTCGAGCTCTCGTCCCCGGTGATCCGCGCCGCCTGGCAGCGGGCCTCGGACCACGGGTAGGCGCCCCGGTAGACGAACTCCACCTCGCCCTGCCAGGCCCCCGGCGCGGGATCGTCGATGACGTATCCGGTCTCGGTCCTGGTCAGGCGGTGGTCGAGGGTGATGGAGGCGCGTGCGGCACGCCGTCCGGAGACGTAGAGCTGGCGCGTGGCCAGGCCGGGGACCTCGGCCCGGCAGACGCCGTCCTCGCCCCTGCGCCAGCCGGTGATCTGCCGGCCGCCGCTGATGACCACCTTCTCCTGTACGGCGGTGCCGTAGCCGTAGGCCTGGTAGACGACCCCCGAGTCGGCGGCCGTGAGCAGGAACGGCTCGGTGAGGCGGTAGGTGCCGGCCCTGAGGTTGACCACGTCGCCGGGCTCGGCGGCCTGGCGGGCCCGATCCAGCGTCGCGAACGGTCGCTCGATCGTGCCGGGGTTGGAGTCGTCGCCCGTCGGATCGACGAAGAGCATGAGGGGTTCCTCTCGTGTCTACGGTGTACACATCTGGTATACAGCATAGACCTAGAGGGGAGTCAAGATGGCCGATCCGGAGCGCAGCACCGAGCTGCTGTGGGAAGCGAGGTCCAGGCGCGGGCTCAGCCTGGAGCGGATCGTGCGGGCCGCGATCGAGCTGGCCGACGCCGAGGGACTGGCCGCGGTCTCCATGCGCAGGGTCGCCGAACGGCTCGGCTTCACCACCATGTCGCTGTACCGCCACGTGCCGGGCAAGGCGGAGCTGATCGACCTCATGCGCGACGAGGTCCTCGGAGAACAGCCGCCCGGCAGCACAGGGGACCCCGGTGGCGCGGGGGAGCAGGCGTCCGGTGGTGCGGGCGAGCGGCCGGGATGGAGGGCGGGGCTGGAGGTGTGGGCGCGGGCCGGGCTGGCGCGCTACCGGCGCCACCCCTGGCTGATCGAGGCGTCGGGGTCCAGGCGGGTGCCGGGCCCGAACGCGGTGGCGAGATTCGAGTGGGCGCTGGACGTGGTGGCGCGGGCCGGGCTGCCGCCCGCGGAGGTGGTGGCCGTGGTCACCCTCGTCGGCGGGTTCGTCGAGAGCGCCGCCCGGCAGGTCGTGGAGACCGCGCGGACCGAGCGGCGCACCGGGGTCAGCGAGGAGGAGTGGTGGGGCGCCCGTGACTCGCTCTTCGAGCACATGGACCGCTATCCGACGCTGAGCCGTATCTACCGGGAGGGCGGCTACGACGCGCCGCTGGACCCGTTCGAGTTCGGCCTGCAGCGGGTGCTCGACGGCGTCGAGACGCTAGTGCGTGACGAAAGTCGTGATGTAACTCGATGTGTGGTGTGCGGCAAGGCGGTCGAAACCCCCGCCACGGGCCGACCGCGGGATTACTGCTCACCGGCCTGCCGCCAACGCGCCTACCGCATGCGCAAGAACTGACCCCACTTCCGGCGGAATCACCGGCGGGGTATCGTCCTTCCTGGTTCAAATATCAGACCATCGTTCCAAATATCGGAAAAGTTGGGAAGCGGGGCTACGTGACCGTCGAAACCCAGTGGGCCGACCTGGAGACAGTCGTTCCCGGCGGCGTTCGGACGCGCGCCACCGACCGGCTGCGCCTGGCTCATGACGCCTCCCACTTCCTGCTGCACCCCCGCGCGGTCGTCACGCCATCCGGCGCGGCCCAGATCGGCGAGTTGCTCAGGCTGAGCGGCAGGAACGGCCTGCCGCTCACCTTCCGCTCGGGCGGCACCAGCCTGAGCGGCCAGGCCGTCACCGAGCACCTGCTCGTCGACACCCGCCGCAACTTCAGGGACCTGCAGGTGCTCGACGACGGCCACCGGGTCAGGGTGCAGCCAGGCGTCACCCTCCGCCAGGTCAACCTCCGGCTGGCCCCCTACGGCCGCAAACTCGGCCCCGACCCCGCCAGCGAGTCGGCGTGCACGATCGGCGGCGTCATCGCCAACAACTCCAGCGGCATGACCTGCGGCACCGAGCACAACACCTACCGCACCCTCGAATCGCTGCTGCTGGTGCTGCCGAGCGGCACCGTGCTCGACACCGGCGCCCCCGACGCCGACGGGCGGCTGCGCGCCACCGAGCCCGGCCTGTTCGCCGGCCTCGAACGCCTGCGCGACCGCGTGCGGGCCGACCCCGACTCGGTGCGGCGGATCACCGCCCAGTTCGCGATGAAGAACACCATGGGCTACGGGCTCAACGCCTTCCTCGACCACTCCTCGCCGAGCCGGATCCTGACCCACCTGGTGGTCGGCAGCGAGGGAACGCTGGCCTTCGTCGCCGAGGCGACCTTCCGCACCGTGCCCCTGCACCGGCACGCCGCCGCAGGGCTGCTCGTCTTCGAGACCCTCGCGCAGGCGATGAGCGCGATGCCCGCCCTGGTGGCCGCCGGTCCCGCGGCCATCGAACTGCTGGACGCCGCGGCCCTGCGCGTCGCCCAGCACGACCCGAAGGCCGACCCGGCCCTGCGCGCCCTCGCCGTACAGGGCCATGCCGCGCTGCTGGCCGAGTGGCAGGAGAGCGACCCCGGCGTCCTCGACGACCGCGTGCGCGCCGTGAGCCCCGTCCTGGACGGACTGCCCCTGGCGAGCACGCCGCGACTCAGCGGCGAGGCGGCGGTCAGGGCGGCGCTCTGGCACATCCGCAAGGGTCTGTACGCCGCCGTGGCCGGCGCCCGCCCGCCAGGGACCACCGCCCTCCTGGAGGACATCGCCGTCCCCGTGCCCGCTCTGGTGGACACCTGCGCCCAGCTCACCGGCCTGTTCGTCCGGCACGGCTACGACGACACCGTCATCTTCGGCCACGCCAAGGACGGCAACCTGCACTTCATGCTCACCGAGAAGTTCTCCGGCGCGGCGGCGCCCGAACGGTACGAGGCGTTCACCCAGGACATGGTCGACCTCGTCCTCGCGCATGGCGGCACGCTCAAGGCCGAGCACGGCACCGGCCGGGTCATGGCGCCGTTCGTGCGCCGTCAGTTCGGCGACGAGCTGTACGAGGTCATGCGCGAGATCAAGGCGCTGTGCGACCCGGCGGGCATCCTCAATCCCGGCGTGCTGATCACCGACGACCCCACGGTCCACCTGCGGCACCTCAAGTCCGTGCCGACCGTGGATCCCGAGGTGGACCGCTGCGTCGAATGCGGCTACTGCGAGCCCGTCTGCCCCAGCAAGGACCTGACGACCACCCCGAGGCAGCGCATCGTGCTCCGTCGCGAGCTCGCCGCGGCCGAGGCGGCCGGCGACCACGCGCTGGCGCGCGAACTGCGCCGCGACTACTCCTACGCGGCCGTCGAAACGTGCGCCGTCGACGGCATGTGCGCCACCGCCTGCCCGGTCCTCATCAACACCGGCGATCTGATGAAGCGCCTGCGCGCCGAGCGGCGCAAGCCCGTGGCCAGGGCCGGATGGCGGTTCGCAGCCGGACGGTGGTCGGCCGCCACACGCGGCATGGCCCGAGGGCTCGACCTGGCCGCCAAGCTCCCGCCCGCCCTGCCAGAAAGCGTGTCCCGCGCCGCCCGCGCGGTGTTCGGCGCCGGGCGGGTGCCCCAGTGGCGGCGCGACCTGCCCGGGGGAGGCCGCGTCAGGAAGCCTCGCCTGGTGGCCGACCCCGATGCCGTCTACATCCCGTCCTGCCTGGGAACGCTGTTCGCGCCCGCCGCGGGCGGCAAGGGCGTCCACGGTGCGCTGACGGCCCTCGCCGAACGGGCCGGAATCCGGCTGCTCGTGCCGGAGCCGATCGCGGGCCTGTGCTGCGGCACGCCGTGGTCGTCCAAGGGCATGCCGGACGGGTACGCCGCCATGCGCGAGCGCGTGCTTCCCGTGCTGGAGCAGGCCGGTCGCGGCGGCAGGCTGCCCGTGGTGAGCGACGCGGCCTCCTGCACCGAGGGGTTCGAGCGCCTGACCGAGGCGGGTGGCGGCGCGGTACGGGTCGTCGACGCGATCGCCTACGTCGCCGAGCACATCCTGCCGCGCTTGACCGTACGCCGGCGGCTGGCCTCACTGGCGCTGCACCCCACCTGCTCGTCCACCCGGCTGGGCCTCAACGACGCGCTCCAGGCCATCGCCGGCGCCATCGCCGACGAGGTCGTGGTGCCGGACGGCTGGCAGTGCTGCGGGTTCGCCGGCGACCGGGGCCTGCTGCATCCGGAGCTGACCGCCGCCGCCACCCGCGAGGAGGCCCGAGCGGTGGCGGCCAGAGACTACGACGCGTACGCCTCGGCCAACCGCACCTGCGAGATCGGGCTCGCCCGCGCCACCGGCCGGCCGTACCGCCACCTGCTCGAACTCCTTGAGGAGGCCACCCGCTAGGCGCGCCTGCCGTACCGCTGGGTGAACTTCTCCACCCGGCCCGCGGTGTCGAGCACCCGGCTGCGTCCGGTGTAGAAGGGGTGGCTGGCGGCGGAGACGTCCACGTCGACGACCGGGTAGACGCGGCCGTCGCTCCACTCGACGGTCTTGGTGCTCGTCGCCGTCGACCTGGTCAGGAAGGCGTAGTCGGCGCTGGCGTCCCTGAAGACGACGGGACGGTACTCGGGGTGCAGGTTCTTCCTCATCGTTCCTCCTGGTCGTGAAAACGGTAATCGTTGTAACCGGGGGAGGGTGTGCGGCATTCCCGTCACCGACTACCTCTGGAGTCCTATAGACTGGCTACGCGCCAAGGCGCAAAGGGGCTATAGCGCAGCTGGTAGCGCACCTCCATGGCATGGAGGGGGTCAGGAGTTCGAATCTCCTTAGCTCCACAGATTCAGCAGCGGCGGTGTCAGTGATGACACCGCCGCTTTTGCGTTGCCCAGGTTCTGTCGGCGCGGTGTGTCAGGATGCCTCATCGACGATCTTGAGAGAGGAATCCTGTGCGTTCGTTAACCATCGCTGGGCGCCGAATCGGAGGGCTGGTGGCTGTCATCGCCCTGGCGTCCAGCGCCTTCGCCCCTGGGGCGCACGCCGCCCCGCAGCCGGTCGTCTTCGGCAAGGCCTCCGCTCTGCCCAAGGCCCACACCGGCGACTGCCCGGCGACCGTGACGCTGTCCACCACCGTGAAGGTCAAGGCCCCAATGACGCTGAAATACGCGTGGGCCTTCAGCGACGGAGACCAGAGCAGGACCAAGACCTACAGGGTCGGCGGGAAGGGCCTCAAGACCATCACCCTGTCCACGTCGGTCAAGGTCACCGATGACACTCGTGGCTGGGGCGCGGTTCGCCTGGTCAGCCCGGTGAAGAAGACTTCGGGGAAGGCCGCGTTCGCCGTCAGCTGCGCCGGCGGCGGGCAGAGCGTGGGCGACTCGTGGGACAGCGTGGGCGTCCCCGTCGTGGACGACGGCGCGCCGGACGCCCCGGCCACACCGCCTCCTGCCCGGCAGGGCGACGACACGCCGGATCGGAACCTGGTGCGGAAGGCCGGCATCGCCTTCGAGCGGACCACCGCGTCGAAGTGCCCGCTGACCTTCAAGGTCCACGGCTATTTCGAGGGGCTTCCCGCGGGGGCGCAGACCGTTCAGTACCGCCTGGTCGGCACCCAGGAGTGGAAGGCCGTCAACGTTCCCGCCGACCACGGCGCCGTCTTCGCCACCGTGCTGGAGACGTTCGACTGGGGCTGGGAGACCGAACAGAACGCGGTGCAGATCGAGGTCAACCAGCCGAACGGCCTGACCTCCAACATCATCTACTACTTCAAGTGCCGCCCGCCGAGCGGCAGCGCGCAGGTCGGCGTCGCCGCCGAGGACATCGCGCTCACCGGCAGCGGCGGCCCGGTGGCCGAGCTGGTCGCCGACGCCATGCTGGAAGCGGTCCAGACCGTCTCGGGCGCGCAGGTCGCCCTCGTCAGCAAGTCCGGGATGCACAACGGCCTGAAGGCGGGACCGGTCACGTTCTCGGACGTGTGGGGCATCCAGTCCGCGGGGCTCGCCATCGACGTGTGGGCGCTGACCGGCGCGCAGCTCAAGAGGATTCTGGTGCCCAACACTCCGAAGGCCGGGGTGCTGACCCCCTCCGCCTCCCTCAGCTACACGCTGTCCGGCGGGGTGGTCACCGACCTCAAGCTGAACGGCACGCCGGTGTCCGACACCCAGGTGGTCAAGGTCGCGGCCAACTACATCCTGGCGGGCGGCTGGCAGGGCTTCCCCCGATGGGAAGGGGCCAAGGGCGTGACCCACAGCGGACCTGACGACACGGGGGCGCTGGCGTCGTACATCACCAACCACTCACCGGTTCCCGCACCCAAGGGCGACCGCGTCACTGTCCGGTAGGTGCCGCGAACAACGGCCGGTGACCCTGTCACCGGCCGTCCGGCGGTCCATGGGTGATCGTTCGCGTGACCGCGGTGCTGGGGATCGTGGCGGCGGCTGCTCGTGCCCGACAAGCCGACCAGCCACCTCGACATCAGGGCGCCGCCAGACCGCTGGCCACGGCCCTCGACCCCTCGTAGCAGGCGGGGCCGTCAGGCGCAGGTGAGGCTCTGGAGGTGGCGGCGCAGGACCCGGGTCATGATCTCGGCGTCCATGCGGCCAGGGTGCAGGACGGCGTGCACGGTCAGCCCGTCGATCAGCGCGCACAGCCGCTCGACCTCCACCTCCAGGTCGACGCCCGCCCGCAGGCGGCCGAGCCTGCGGGCGCCGTCCAGCACCTTGAAGACCAGGCGGCGCATGCCGTCGTAGCTCTCCTCGGCGTGCGGGCGCAGCTCGGGACGGGCGAAGTAGTGCCTGACCGTCGGGCTGGCGGGGAGGCGCTGGTGACGGCCGTCCGCGCGCGGACGACGGGCCTGCCGTACGCGCGTGATCGGCGTGGTGGCGGCATGGCCCGCGACCTGTTCAAGTAGCCCGGCCCGTGAGCGTGAGGGTGGCGTGGGCCCACCGGTCCAGCAGGACCTGGTCGTGGCTGATGGCCAGGACCCCCGCGCCGGTTCGCGCCTGGTAGGAGCGGACCACCGCCACCAGGTGCGCCTGGGTCGAGGCGTCCAGCATCGTCGTCATCTCGTCGCAGATCAGGTAACCCGGCTCCAGCGTCAGCGCCCGCGCCAGGCACGCCCGCTGAAGCTGCCCGTCCGACACCTCGTGCGGCCGCCGGGTCAGCAGGTCACCGGTCAGCCCGACCTCCGCGGCGAGCTCCGTGACCAGCGACGACGAAGGACGTCCCGCTGCGGCCAGGGGTTCGGAGATGATCTCGCGGAGCGTCAGCCGCGGGTCGACCGCGACCCTCGGCTGCTGGTACAGCAGGGCCACGCGGGTGCGCAGGTCGCGGGGGGCGCGCTGCCGCCACCTGGTCACGTCCGCGCCGTCGATGCTCACCCCGCCCGAGAGCGGCCTGAGCATCAGCGACAGCACCCTGGCCAGCGTCGACTTGCCGCATCCGCTCGGCCCGCCGAGCCCCACGGTACGGCCCGGCGGCACCTCGATCGAGACGCCCGACAGCACCGGCCGCCCGCCGTACCCGACGGTGATGTCATGCGCCCTGAGCACGGACGGTCTCCCTCAGAGGATGGTGGCACGAGACCCCGGCGGTCATGGCGGGCGTCGTCGTGGCGCAGGCGGCGGTGGCGTGCCCGCAGCGGGGCTCGAACGCGCATCCCGGGGGCAGCGCGGTCAGCTCGGGCGGCATTCCGGGGATGGCGACGAACTCCCTGTCGGGCTGGGCGGCGACCAGCCCCGCGGCGTAGGGGTGGCGGGGCCGGTCGAGGATCTCGGCGGCGGGCCCGACCTCGACCAGGCGGCTGGCGTACATCACCGCGATGTCATCGGCGACCTGGGCGGCGGCGCGCAGGTCGTGGGTGATGACCAGCACTGCCCTGCCCTCCTCGCACAGCTCGCGCAGCACGGCCATGGTCCGCTCCACCAGGGGCCGGTCCAGGCCGCTCGTCGGTTCGTCGGCGATCAGCAGGCCGGGATCGCCCGCCAGCGCGATCGCGTTGGCCACCCGCTGCGCCATCCCGCCGGACAGCTCGTGCGGGTAGCGGTCCAGGTCGCGAGGGGCGAGCCCGAACCGCTCGGCGAGCTCGGCCGCGCTCCGCGTGGACCCCAGCTCGGCGAGCGCCTCCTCCAACTGCGCCCGCGCGGTGCGCACGGGGGTCAGGTGCGTGGCGGGGCTCTGCGGGATCAGCCCGATCTCGCGCCCGCGCACCTTCCTCGCCAGTACGGCGGGCGGCGCCGACAGCAGGTCGAGACCACCGTCGAGCACCGCCTGCCCCGACACCTGGGCGTTGGCGGGCAGCAGTCCCAGCAGCGCGTGGGCCAGCACCGACTTGCCGCATCCCGATTCGCCGACGAGCGCGAGACAGCGGCCGGGCCGTACGGAGAAGGAGGCGCCGGTGACCGCGCGGACGGTCGCCCGGGGGATGGCGAAGCTCACCGTGAGCCCCGTGACCTCGAGTTTCACAGCGCGAGCTCCGATCGCATCCGGGGGTTGAGCCGGTCGCGCCAGCGCTGCGAGAGCACCGACACCGCCAGCGTGGGCGCCAGGATGAACAGTCCCGGCGCGAGGCTGGACCACCAGTCGCCCGCCAGCAGCGAGCGCTGCCCGTCGTTGATCATGTTGCCGAGCGAGGCCAGGTGCGGCGGCAGGCCGAGGCCGAGGAAGCTGAGCGCGGTCTCGTGCCAGATCGCGTGCGGGACCATCAGCACCATCGCCAGCAGCAGATGCGGCACCAGATGCGGCAGCAGATGGCGGTAGATCACGCGAAAGCGGCCGGCGCCGCCCGAGATGGCGGCCTCCACGAACGGCCGGCCGCGCAGCGACAGCACCTCCGAACGGACGATGCGCGCCGCGGAGGTCCAGTGGGTGACGCCCACCGAGACGACCACGGCCGCCGGGCTGGGCGCGAACATCGCCACGATGAAGATGCCCAGCAGCAGGTGCGGCAGGGAGGAGAAGCCGTCCACCACGCGCATCAGCAACCGGTCGACCAGACCGCCCGAGCTGCCCGCCACCAGGCCGAGCGTGCCGCCGATCAGCATGCTGACCAGCGCGGCGACCAGACCGACGAGGAAGGAGACGCGCAGGCCGTAGACGCAGCGCAGCAGCACGTCGCGGCCCACCTCGTCGGTGCCGAGCGGATGCGCGAGCGACGGCGGCAGGCCCGCCGAGCGCAGGTCCACGAGCTGCTGGTCGAGCTGGAAGATCGGCGGGACCAGCAGCACCGCCAGGGCGAGGACGACGAGGGTGACGGCGGCGGTTCTCATGAGGCGGTCCTCGGGTCGGCGACCCGGTAGGCCAGGTCGGCCAGCAGGTTGCCCGCGATGACCGCGACCGTGCCCAGCAGGGTGAGGACGGCCAGCAGCGGGAAGTCCACCGACAGGGCGGCCTGGACGGTCGCCGAGGCGACGCCGGGCCAGGAGAAGACGCTCTCGACCAGGATCGCGCCCGTCACCAGCTCCGGCACCCGCGCGCCGAGCAGCGTGAGGAAGGGCAGCAGCGCGGCGCGCAGCGCGTGCCTGACGACGACCGTGCGCTCGCGCAGGCCGCGCGCGCGGGCGCCGATCACGAAGTCCTCGCGCAGCGTGCCGATGACCGACTCGCGCACGTACAGCACCAGCCACGACGACTGCGAGACGGCCAGGACGGTCACCGGCAGCACCATGTGGAGCGCCACGTCGGCCGGATCGAGCGTCGTGGAGCCCGCGTCGGTCAGCCCGCCCGCGGGCAGCCACCGCAGGGTGACGGCGAAGACGTAGACGGCCGCCAGCGCCAGCCAGAACACCGGGGCCGACTCGTTGGCCAGCGCGCCTCCCGTGATCAGCCGGTCCAGCACCGAGCCCTTGCGCCAGGCGGCCAGCGTGCCCACGACCAGGCTGCCCGCCAGCATGAGCACGATCGCGCAGCCGGTGGCCAGCAGCGTCCACGGCAGCCGCTCGGCGATCACCTCGACGACGGGCCGGTTGAAGGAGTGGGAGTCGCCGAGTTGCCCGGACACCAGGTTGCCGAGCCAGGTGGCGTACTGCTCCAGCAGCGGCCGGTCGAGCCCCCATTCGGCCCTGATCCGCGCGACCACCTCGGGTGAGGTGACCATGGCGCGGTCGCCGAGATACTGGCGGACCGGGTCGAACGGGGAGGAGGCGGCCAGCGCGAACATCGCCGCGGTGACCACCAGCAGCAGCGGCAGCGCGAACGCCAGCCGCCAGAGGACGATCCTCAGCATCAGGCGGCGGGCTTCCAGGTGTGCAGGTCGCGGAAGAGGCCGCCGGTGGCGTGCTCGTGCGCGTCGACGGACGGCTTGACGCCCTGGTACTCACCGCGGATGACGTAGACGTGCTTGAGGAAGGCCAGGTAGGTCCAGGCCTCGTCGTCGAAGACGAGCCGCTGGAACTCCTGGTAGGCCTGCTTGCGGGCGGCCTCGTCGGTCGTGGCCCTGCCCTTCTCCAGCAGCGCGTCGACCTTCGGGTTGTTGTAGAAGCCCGGGTTGAAGAAGCCCTGACCGGCGAACTTGGAGTGGAACAGCTCGAAGTTGACGTAGTCGGGGTCGTACGGGCTGCCGTAGCCCATGATCAGCGCGTCCTTGGCCATGCGGGGCTCGATCGCGTCCCAGTCGAGGCCCGCCAGCCGTACGTCGAGGCCGATCTTCTTGGCGTCGGAGGCGACGGCCAACGCCAGCTCCTTGCGCAGCGAGTCGCCCGCCGGGTACATCAGCGTGAAACTCGCCCTGATCCCGTCCGGCCCCGGCTTGTAGCCCGCCTCGTCGAGCAGCTTGGTGGCCGCTGCCTGGTCGGGCGTCGCCTTGCCCGTGACCGAAGGCTCGTGCCAGGCCGTGTCGGGAGAGATCGGGCCGAAGGCGGGCTTGCCCGCGCCCGCCATGATCGTGTCGACCATGGCCTGCCGGTCGAGGGCGAGGCTCACCGCCTTGCGGACCGCCTTGTCGCCCGTCACCTTCTCCTTGAACGGCCACATGATGCCGCGGTAGTCGGCGCTGTCGACCTTGTGGACCGTGACGCCCTGCTGGTTCTCGAACCTGGCCGCGGCCTTCGGCGGCAGGATCGCCGCGTCGAACTCACCGGCCGCCAGGCGCGTGGCCCTGACGTTGTCGTCTGCGGCGAAGGCCACCACGACGCTGGAGATCGCGGGCGCGCCGCCCCAGTAGTCCTTGTTGCCCGCCAGCACGACCTTGTCGCCGGGCGTCCACGAGACGAACCTGTACGGCCCGGTGCCGACCGGCTTGTTCGCGGCGATCCCGCCATCGGGCACGATGCCGAGCGTGGTGCGCTGGGCCAGCGGGGCGTAGGCGTGCTTCAGCCTGAACTCGACCGTGCGCTCGTCCTTGGCGCGCACCGTGTCGATGGCCTCGTAGTCGCCGCCGATCGGCGAGCCCTTGACGGCGGTGTAGGTGTAGGCGACGTCCTTGGCCGTCAGCGGGCGGCCGTCGTGGAACTTCACCCCCTCGCGCAGGGTGAAGACGGCGCTCAGGCCGTCGGCCGAGATGACGGGCGGGGCGGTGGCCAGCGCGGGCTTGAGCGACAGGTCGGCGTCCCTGCTCATGAGGCCGTCGAACATCATCGACCCGCCGTCGGGCGCGTAGCCCTTGACCGGGTCGAGCGTCTCGAACTCCGAGCTGATCGCGATGACGAAGGCGTCGCCGGCGGGGGCCGGGCCCGCGGAGGGACCCGCGGAGGGAGCGGTACAGGCGGACAGGGAGACAACGGCGAGCAGCGTGCTCACCCACACGAGGGGGCGCATATTGCTGACTTTAACTTGCTGTTGCGAACAACTTGCAACTAGGTTCCCCTGAACGTCTGCCGGTACGCCAAGGGGGACACCCCCACGGCGGCGTGCAGGTGCTGGCGCAGCGAGACCGCGGTGCCGAAACCGGCGTGCCTGGCCACCTCGGCCACCGCCACGTCGGTGGTCTCCAGGAGGTGGCGCGCGTGCTCGACCCGCTGAAGGGTCAGCCACCTGGCGGGGCTCAGCCCCGTCTCCTCGCGGAAGCGCCTGGTGAAGGTGCGCACGCTCATCCGCGCGTGCGCGGCCAGCACGGCCAGGTCGAGCGGCTCTTCCAGGCGTTCCAGCATCCAGTCCCTGGTCACGGCGGTGCCGTTGCCGTTGGCCTCGGGAAGCGGCCGGTCGATGTACTGCGCCTGGCCGCCTTCCCGCCACGGCGGCATCACGCAGCGGCGGGCCGTACGGTTGGCCACCTCGCTGCCGTGGTCGCGGCGGATCACGTGCAGGCACAGGTCGAGCCCCGAGGCGACACCCGCGGAGGTGAGCACGTCGCCGTCGTCGACGAACAGCACGTCGGGGTCGAGCAGCACCTGGGGGAAGAACCTGCGGAAGCGGTTGGCGTTCATCCAGTGAGTGGTCGCCGGGCGCCCGTCCAGCAGCCCTGCCGCGGCCAGCACGAACGCTCCCGTGCAGATCGACATCACCCGCGGGCGACCCCGCAGGGCCGCGGCGAGCGCGGGTGGGATCGTGCCCGAGAGCATCGCGGGTCCGCCATGGACGCCGGGCACCAGCACGGTATCGGCGCTGTCGAGCACGTCGAGATCGTGGTCGGGCAGCACGCTGTAGCCCGCGCTCGTCCTGACCGGCGCCCGGTCGAGCGAGCAGGTCACCACCTCGTACAGGTGATTGCCGTCGCGGTCGCGCGCGGCCCAGAAGACCTGGCCTGGAATGCCCAGGTCGAGCGGGGCGAAGTCGTCGAGGACGACGACGGCGATTCGATGCGCCATGGCCTGATTCTTTCACATATTGGCTTTTCGGCCACTCCCACCCGCTTACTGTGACTATGGATGATGGGCGGCATGAAGTTGCACCGCGCATGGCTGGTGGCGGGGGTCGCGTTCGTGGCGATCATCGGCGCCGCAGGCTTCCGCGCCACCCCCGGCGTCCTGATCACCCCGCTCCAGGAGGAGTTCGGCTGGTCGAGCGGCGAGATCTCGCTCGCCGTCTCCGTCAACCTCGTCCTGTACGGCCTGACCGCGCCGTTCGCCGCCGCCCTCATGGACCGCTTCGGCATGCGCAGGGTCGTCGCGGCCGCGCTCACCCTGGTCGCGATCGGCAGCGGCCTGACCGTCTTCATGGGGGCGAGCTGGCAGCTCGTGCTCTGCTGGGGCCTGCTGGTCGGCCTCGGGACGGGCTCGATGGCGCTGGTGTTCGTCGCGACGGTGACCGACCGGTGGTTCGTCCGGCACCGCGGCATCGTCACCGGCATCCTCACCGCCGCGGGAGCGACGGGACAGCTCGTCTTCCTGCCGGTCCTGGCCTGGCTGGCCGAAGGCCCCGGCTGGCGGATCGCCTCTCTCACCGTCACCGGCGCGGCCCTGCTCGTCGTGCCGCTGGTGTGGGTGTTCCTGCGCGACCACCCCGCCGACGTCGGCACGACCGCGCTCGGCGCCACCACCTCCGCCAAGCCCGAGCCGTCCAGGGTCAACGCGGCGATCAGGGTGCTGACCGTGCTGCGCTCCGCGGCGAAGACCCGGCCCTTCTGGTTCCTCGCCGGCGGTTTCGCCATCTGCGGCGCCAGCACCAACGGCCTGGTCGGCACCCACTTCATCCCCGCGGCGCACGACCACGGCATGCCCCAGGCGACCGCGGCGGGCCTGCTCGCGCTCGTCGGCATCTTCGACGTCGTCGGCACCGTCGCCTCGGGCTGGCTCAGCGACAAGGTCGACCCGAAGGTGCTGCTCGGCGTCTACTACGCGCTGCGCGGGCTGTCGCTCATGGTGCTGCCGGGCCTGTTCGCCGCCACCGCCGAGCCCAGCATGCTGCTGTTCATCATCTTCTACGGCCTGGACTGGGTGGCTACCGTGCCGCCCACGGTGGCGCTGTGCAGGAAGATCTACGGGACGGACGGCGCGGTCGTCTTCGGCTGGGTCTTCGCCTCCCACCAGGTCGGCGCCGCGATCGCCGCCGTCGGCGCCGGGCTCACCCGCGACCACCTGGGCGCCTACGACCTGGCCTGGTACGTGGCGGGCGCGCTGTGCCTCCTGGCGGCCGGGATGTCCCTGGCCATACGGCATGCTGGAGCGCATGATGGTGCTCCCGCTGGTGGTCAGGATCGAACGCGCCAGCCCTCCCGAGCGAGCTGACGCGCTGGAGGCGGCCGCGATGGCCGTGCTCGACCTCCTGGCCGACCCCGGCGAGTGGGCCCAGGAACTGGAGATTTGGCAGTCGACCGGCAGGATCCGCAAGGGGGTGCGCAGGGCGCGCGGCGCCGAATGGCGCAGGGCGCTCGCGCTGCCGGGCCGTACGATCGAGCACCGCACCGCCGAGGTGCGCGTCTTCCCGCCGGTCCCGCTCGACGACTGTCCGAAGGACCTGGCCAAGCTGCAGGTGGGCGGCACCGAGCTGGTGGACACCGACGAGCCGGGGCCCGCGCGGCCGCCGGTCCTGTGGGAGAACCCGGCGCTGGAGATGTCGGCGGGCAAGGCGATGGCCCAGGCCGGTCACGCCGCCCAGCTCGCCTGGTGGGCCAGCTCGCCCGAGGAGCGGGCGGCGTGGCGCGACCAGGGGTTGACGGTGTCGGTACGGGCCGCCGCCGACTTCGACGCCCTGGCGGGCAGCGGGCTGCCGGTCGTGCGCGACGCCGGGTTCACCGAGATCGCGCCCGGCTCGTGCACGTTCGTGGCGGACATGCCGTGGCTGCGCGTCAGATCTCGATGATGTCCGCCAGGACGCCGCCCTCGGGCGTCAACCGTTCGGGGGCGGGGCTGTCGTAGACGACCATGAGCCTGCCGTCGCCGAGCGCCGCCAGCCCCTCGGGGTGGTCGCAGCCCACGCCGTACGGCAGGTCGGCGACGAACTCCGGCTGGCCCTCGCCGCTCCACCGCATGATCCTGACCGGCCCGTCCAGGTCCATGGTCGGTCCGGTCAGCAGCAGCAGCTCCTCGCCGTAGGGGCACAGGTCGCGCACGCCGAGCCCGCCCAGGTCGAGGAAGTGCTTGCGGTAGCCGTCGAGCCGCAGCCGGTCGGGACCGTCCTCGCGCACGTCGATCTCCAGCACGATCGCCCACCCCCGCAGCACCGGCCCGCGCAGCCCGAGGAAGACCCGCTCGCCGAGCACCGCGATGCCCTCGACGTCGAGGCCGTTGTCCTTGCCGGGGATGGCGGTGAACGGGGCCAGATGCGGGTCGTCGGCCAGCAGGTCGGCCAGGTCGGTGAGGATCGCGCCCTTGCCCACCGCGCCGGGGCCCTCCAGCGGGAGGCGCACCACGATGAACCTGTTCGGCTCCCTGATGACCGTGGACAGCCGCTTGGCCGCCTTGGCGGGGTCGGGTGACTTGACCTTTCTCCGCTTGAGGCTGTGCGAGCCGACCGCCCACAGCCAGCCGTTCGCCCGCGCGATGCCCTCGATGTCGGCCTCGTCGTCCCTGCCCGCGGGCAGGTCCACGTAGTCGGCGAGATGGAAGGTGCGTTCGTGGTCGTAGCGCTCGCCCGTCCAGGCCAGGCGCTCGATGGTGGCGGTCTCGTCACCCGCGATCCACAGACCCGACGGGTCGACGCGCAACGCGGACAGGTTCGTGTGCGTTTGCGCGTCGCGTGACGCCTGGTCAAATCGGAGTTCCACCATGGCCGCTTTCTACACGTAATCCGGTGATATGTCGTACGCTCCCGATCGTGCTCGATGGGGAGAGTGGGGCCGCGGGGCCTCAGGTTAAGTATCAGGCGAGGCCCACAGGCTCTCCGCTCAAGCGCAGCCGTCTGGGTGACCTGCGGATGCGCGTGGTCTACCAGGTGGTGGCCGTCGTGGCCGCGCTGGCCGTGGTCGTGGCGGGCGGGCTCGCCGTCGCGCTGTTAGCAGGGGCGGACGAGGGTGAGGCCCGGCCGGTCGCCGCGCCGCCGGCCGTACCGGCCTCGTCCGCCCCTTCGGCGGCGCCTTCGGTCACGCCCTCTGCCTCCGCCGCGCCTTCTGCTTCGGCCACACCACAGCCTGGATCGACCATCGCGCCCGGGTACACCGCGCTGGAGGCGCTGGCCGCCGACCGCAGGGTGCCGAGGCTGCCCAGCCGCCTCAAGATGCGCACGCTGCCGGGCAAGCCGATCGCGACCAGCGGAACGATCAAGGACGCCAAGGCAGGTGTGTCCGTGCCCCGGCTGCGCGGCCCGTGGAAGCGGTACGGCGCCGCGCCCTTCACCTCCAGGCAGGTGCTGCCCAAAACCGGCGCGGGCCCGCGCGGGATGCTGGTCAGCTGCCCGGTGCCGATCGAGGCGCAGGAACGGCCGCGCGACACCGCGCTGCTGGCCGCCAGATGGACGCTGAACCACCACCCGAAGGGCGCGGTGATCCGCTGGCTCGGCTCCCAGCCGGCCAAGAACGGCTGGACGCTCTACTACCAGGTGAAGTACGGCAAGCGCTCCTCGGTCGCGGCCGTCGCCGTCCGTGAGGCGGACAAGGACAAGCCGGCCATGGTCTTCGTCTCGATCCCCGACACCCAGAAAAAGAGGTGGGCCGATCTTCGGCGCGTCATGTCGGGAGTTCGTGTTCTAGGCTGACGAATGAGGAACGTGCGCACAGCCGGCCTGGCTCGGTCAATGGCGCGCGTTTCTTATTGTGAAGCGACAGAGAATGCGGCGAGGTTGGGGGAGTGACGCCGTGGCTGAGCGTTCGAGCTTGCCGAAGAAGGAGCCGGACAAGGAGCAGCCCAAGCCCTGGCGCGCCGAAGGGCTGCCGAAGGGCGGGGCGGGCGGCCGACCCAAAATCAACTGGTGGCGTTTCGTCATCACGCTGCTGGTGGTCTACGCGGGCTTCTTCCTGATCTCGTCGTTCTTCGACGAGGGCCAGGTAGAGACGATCTCCTACAGTCAGTTCACCAGTCAGGTGACCTCCGGCAACGTCAAGGAGGTCTACGCCCAGGGCTACTCCGTCACCGGAGACCTGAAGAAGGCGGCCACCGATCCCGACAGCTCCAACAAGTCGTACACGAAGTTCGTCACCGAGATCCCGGTGTTCGCCAACGACGAGCAGCTCTACCAGCAGCTGACCTCGGCGGGCGTGGAGATCAAGGCCGAGCCCATCAGCACCGGCAGCCGCGGCTTCCTGCTGAACCTGCTGCTGTCGCTGCTGCCGATCGCCATCCTGGCGGCTCTGTGGATCTGGGTCATGCGGCGCGGCGCCAGCATGATGGGCGGCGGCGGGCTCGGCGGCCTCGGCAAGTCGAAGGCGGCCAAGCCGATCGAGAGCGACAAGATCCGCGTCACGTTCGAGGACGTGGCGGGCATCGACGAGGTGGAGAACGAACTCGTCGAGATCGTCGACTACCTCAAGGACCCCGGCAAGTACCGCCGCCTCGGCGCCAAGCTGCCCAAGGGCGTCCTGCTGGCCGGACCGCCAGGAACGGGCAAGACCCTGCTCGCGCGGGCCGTCGCGGGCGAGGCCAACGTGCCGTTCTTCTCCGCCAGCGCGTCGGAGTTCATCGAGATGATCGTCGGCGTCGGCGCGTCCCGCGTACGCGACCTGTTCGAGGAGGCGCGCAAGGTCGCCCCCTCGATCATCTTCATCGACGAGATCGACGCCATCGGCCGCGCCCGCGGCGGGGCCAGCGGCATCGGCGGGCACGACGAGCGCGAGCAGACGCTCAACCAGATCCTCACCGAGATGGACGGCTTCTCCGGGGCCGAGGGCGTCATCGTGATCGGCGCCACCAACCGGCCCGAGGTGCTCGACCCCGCGCTGCTGCGTCCTGGACGGTTCGACCGTACCGTCATGGTGGCCCCGCCCGACGCGGCGGGCAGGATCGCCATCCTGCAGGTCCACACCAGGAGCGTGCCTCTCGACGGCGACGTCAGCCTGGAGCAGCTCGCCAAGACCTCGCCCGGCATGACCGGCGCCGACCTGGCCAACCTCGTCAACGAGGCCGCGCTGCTCGCCGCCAAGCGCGGCAAGGAGAAGGTCTCGGCCCCCGACTTCGCCGACGCGCTGGAGAAACTGCAGCTCGGCGCGGTGCGCTCAATCGTCATGCCGGAGGAGGAGCGCACCAGGACCGCCTACCACGAGGCCGGCCACGCGCTGCTCGGCATGCTCCAGCCGGGCGCCGACCCGGTCAGGAAGATCTCGATCATCCCGCGCGGCAGGGCGCTCGGCGTCACCCTGTCCACACCCGACACCGACCGTTACGCCTACGACGAGAAGTACCTGCGGGGCCGCATCATCGGCGCGCTCGGCGGGATGGCGGCCGAGCAGGTCATCTACGGCGTCATCACCACGGGCGCGGAGAACGACCTGGAACAGGTCACGATGATCGCGCGCGGCATGGTCGGCCGGTGGGGCATGTCGCAGCGGATCGGCCCGCTGACCATCCTGCCGAACGACGGCCAGCCGCAGGCCGCCCCGCACACGCTCGCCGCGCTGGACGAGGAGGTACGGCGGATCGTCGACGAGTGCTACGAGGCGGCCATCAGGGTGCTCGGCGAGAACAGGGACCGGCTGGAGGCGATCGTCGTGGCGCTGCTGGAACAGGAGACGCTGGACGAGGCCCAGGCGTACGCGGCGGCGGGACTGCCGCGCGCCAACCGGCCCGCCGTCGAGCCCAAGCCCCACTGATCACACGTCGCCAGCCCGCCCGCCCGCGCCCCACCACCCCCCTCACCCCCCGTCGCCCCCCGTCGCCCCCCGGTCACCGGCCACCGTCACCGGCCACTGTCACCGGCCACCGTCACCGCCCCCGGTCACCGGCCACCATCACCGGCCCCCCGGCCACCGGCCACCGGCCACCGGCCCTCCCGGCCCCCCGGCCATCGGCCATCAGCCCCCGGCCACCGGCCACTGTCACCGGCCCCCGCCAGGGCCCCGTCAACGCCTCGCCGCGGCGTCGGCGTGCCGGGGTCGGCGGGCGACCCGCTTTGACTCCTTTGTGGTCTTATCGGGGTATTTGGTCGGGCACGTGCTCGGTGTGACTCTCAATGATGAAATCTTCGCCCGCCTCGGAGACCCGGGGCTCGAGCAGATCGCCGGACTGCTCGGCACCGACACCGCACAGGCCCGCACCGCGGTCGAGGCAGTGGTGGGCACCATCGTCGGCGGCATGGCCCACAACACAGGCGACTCGCAGGGCGCGCAGGCCCTGCGGACCGCACTGGACGACCACGTCGACCGAGACCCGTTCAGCGCCGACCCCTCCGACCTCGAGCAGGAGGGCCAGGGCATCCTCGGCCACGTGCTCGGCAGGCAGGGGACCGAGCAGGCGGCGGACGGGATCTCGCAGTTCGCCGGGCTCAACTCGGCGACGGTCCTAAAACTGCTGGCCGCGCTGGCGCCGATCGTGATGTCGATCCTGGCGAACAGGGCCAGCAGGCAGCAGATGGACGCCGGCGCGGTGGCCGACGACCTCAACAAGGAGCAGTCCGCGACGCAGGGCGGCATGAACGACGTGCTGGGCGGGCTGCTCGGCAGTATCTTCGGCGGTCAGGGCGCGGGAGGCGCGGGCGGCCTCGGTGACGTGCTGGGCGGCCTGCTGGGCGGGGCCCCGCCGTACCAGTCGCAAGAGCCCAGCCAGGAGACCCCGGTTGACCGGCCCGCACCTCAGCGGCGGCCTCCCCGGGCGGCGGACCCGGAGAACACCAACCCCGACTGGTGACCTCGCCCGATAAACTGACCGGGTGATCGTGCTCGCCTCAGCCTCCCCCGCCCGCCTCGCCCTGCTCCGCAGCGCCGGGCTCGATCCCAAGGTGATCGTGAGCGGGGTCGACGAAGAGGCGTTCACCGCCGTGCTCCCCGCCGACCTGCCGCTGAAGCTCGCCATCGCCAAGGCCGAGGTCGTCGCGGCGGGGCTCACCGAGGGCCTGGTCATCGGCTGCGACTCCGTCCTGGAGCTCGACGGCCGCGTGTACGGCAAGCCGGCCACCACGGACGAGGCGCTGGCGCGCTGGCGGATGATGCGCGGCCGGACGGGCCGCCTGCTGACCGGCCACTGCGTGATCGACGTCGCCACCGGCCGGCGGGCCGCCGAGGTGGCCTCCACGGTGGTGCGGTTCGGCACACCGTCCGAGAACGAGATCGCCGCCTACGTCGCCAGCGGAGAGCCGCTCCACGTGGCGGGCGCCTTCACCCTCGACGGGCTCGGCGGCTGGTTCGTCGAGGGCATCGAGGGCGATCACGGCAACGTGCTCGGCATCTCCCTGCCGCTCGTCCGCGAGCTGCTGGCCGAACTGGGTTACGCGGTGACCGACTTCTGGCGCTAGTTTCTCCCCATGCGATCAATGCGCGACTTCGCCGGCGGTGTCGGGTTCTTCTTCCAGGGCCTCGGCTGGGTGGCCAGAAACGGCCGATGGTGGGGCTTCGGGCTCATCCCCGCGCTGGTCGCCTTCGCCGTCTACGTGGTCGCGCTGGTCTACCTGGGCAACAACGCCACCGGGATCGCCGACTTCCTGACGCCGTTCGCCGATGGGTGGTCTCCCGGGTGGCGTGACTTCTTCAGGGGCGCGCTGGGGGTGATGCTGTTCATCGGCGGGCTGGCGCTGGCGGTGCTGACGTTCACCGCGCTCACGCTGGCGATCGGGGAGCCCTTCTACGAGAAGCTGTCGGAGAAGGTCGACCCGCTGCAGGAGTCCGACGACGTGCCGTGGTGGCGGTCGATCCCGCGCTCGCTCAGGGACAGCCTGGTGACGCTGCTGTATGTATTGATGTTCACGATCCCGCTGTTCTTCCTCGGGTTCGTGCCGGTGATCGGGCAGACGGTGGTGCCGGTGCTGGGCGCCCTCGTGTCCGGATTTTTCCTGACAGTGGAGCTGACGTCGCTGGCTCTGGAACGGCGAGGCCTCAACCGCCGCGCCCGCTTCCAGATGCTGCGCGCGAACAAGGCACCCGCACTGGGGTTCGGGGTGCTGGTCTTCCTGCTGTTCCTGGTGCCCTTCGTGGCGGTCATCGCGATGCCAGCGGCGGTGGCGGGGGCGGCGCTGATGGTCCGCTCACGGTTGTCGGCCCTGCCGCCCGCCCGCCCCTAGCCAGCCTGTCGGAAACGTTTCGTTGACTTCTCCCCGCCATAAACAGATGGCGGGGAGAACTCCCGCCTCACGGCAGGATGGCTACTGCTGCTTCTACGCCGCTTGCGCGGTGCAGGTTTCGGGCGGTGCCAGGCTCGGGATCGCCTCGCCTGGTCTTACCTACCCTTCACAGTTGTTTCGGGTGTCCGCCAGCCCGGCGGCCACGTCGTGCGAGCACCTCAGGCGGATGCCTTCGGCGAGGATGTTGAGCGCGGCGGCGATGTCGCGGTCGTGATGTTCGCCACACGATTGACAGTCCCACTCGCGGACGTCCAGGGCGAGCTTCCCGATCTTCCAGCCGCAGCGGTCGATCTGGATAGTCGGCGCCCTTCACCACCAGGGCTGTCCACAGCCTCACCCGCCCGACCGCCGCCATCCACAGAACCACGCTCGCCCGAAATGCCCCCACCCCTCACCCGGCACCCTCATGCCCCATGAGCACCGACCTCACCGAATCCGCCCTCACCCTGACCACCCCCGCCGACATCCTGGCCGCCGTGCCGTACATCGTCGGCTTCCACCCCAGCGACAGCCTGGTCGTCATCGGCCTGGCAGGCAGAGTCGGCCAGGGCGAGATGCGTGTCTGCGCGCGCTGGAACCTGCCGCTTCCGCCGGGCTCACTCCGTCCCCTCGCCGCGCTGTTCGCCCGAGAGTCGATCACCCACCTCGTCGCCGTCGGATACGGCATCCGCTCTCACGTCACCCCTGCCGTCGACGAGCTCAATTCCATCGCCACGTGGTGCGGCGTCGTCCCCTGCGAGATCCTGCGCGCCCATGAGGGCCGCTACTGGTCCTACGTGTGCGAGCTGCCCGGCTGCTGCTCCGTGGACGGCACGCCGTACGACACCTCCACCAGCCGGATAGCCGCCGCGGCGACCGTCCAGGGCCTCGTCGCCCTGCCCAACCGTGCGACCCTCGAGGCGACGATCGCGCCCCACACCGGCCCCGTGCGACTGTCGATGCGCCAGGCCACCGCGGGAGCCGTCACCGCCCTCCGCACCGCCATGGCGAGCGCGCCCGACGCCGACCGCTTCGCCCGGCGCTTTGTCGCCGACGGCCTGGCCAGGGTCCGCGCCGCCATCGAGATCGCCACGTCAGGTGGGAGGATCGACGACAAGACGGTCGCCCGCCTGGGGCTCGACCTGTCCGTGATCAGGATTCGCGACGAGGCCTGGACACTGCTCGACGACACCACCCAGCCCGCCCATCTCGCGCTCTGGAAGGACCTCACGCGACGCCTCGAACCGCGCTTCGTCCCCCCGGCCGCCTCTCTCCTCGCGATGTCCGCCTGGCGCGGCGGCGAGTGCGTCCTCGCGACCATCGCCCTCGAACGCGCTCTGGCCATCGACCCCACCTACTCGATGGCAAACCTCCTCATGCACGCGCTCCAACACCTGCTCTCACCCAACACGCTGCGCGACCGCATGCCAAACCCCGCCGAGCTCGACGCCGCCATGGGCACACCCCACGCGAGCTGGCTGCTGCCCCTGACCGCCGTCCTCGACGAGAAGGAAGAGGCCCTCTCCTGACGCTCCTCCCAGCGTCGCCATCGTGAGCGGGCTGCGGCATCCTCAGCAACGCGCCACCGCGACGGCCCCGGCACCAACCTGACATCACATCGCTCAGCCCGGAACAACTACCGATAGAACGCCTCCTCGAGGCATCCCGGCACCATGCTCGCCAAGCTGCACCTGGAAGGTGGATCCGCTGCCCGCTGACCTAGGGCGTGTTTCATAAGCAGGTCAGCCAGTCGTTGATGATGGCGATCTGGACGGTGGCCTCGTAGCGTACGGCGAGCTTGTCGTACCTG